>CADDZJ010000261.1 GCA_902812415.1 Acidobacteriota bacterium | reverse complement strand
ACCTCCTCCTGCACCTTGACGATGCCGCGCTCGATGCGGCCCGTGGCCACCGTGCCGCGGCCCGTGATCGAGAACACGTCCTCGACCGGCATCAGGAACGGCTTGTCGATCTCGCGCTCGGGCTCCGGGATGTAGCTGTCGAGCGCGTCCATCAGCTCGCCGATCTTCGCCCCGTACTCCGAGGTCGGGTCCAGCCCCTCGAGCGCCTTGAGCGCGCTGCCCTTGATGATCGGCGTGTCGTCGCCGGGGAAGTCGTACGCGCTGAGCAGCTCGCGGACCTCGAGCTCCACCAGGTCCAGCAACTCCGGGTCGTCGACCATGTCCACCTTGTTCATGAACACGACCACGTACGGCACGTTCACCTGCCGCGCCAGCAGGATGTGCTCGCGCGTCTGCGGCATCGGCCCGTCCGCCGCCGACACCACCAGGATCGCCCCGTCCATCTGCGCGGCGCCCGTGATCATGTTCTTCACGTAGTCGGCGTGCCCCGGGCAGTCCACGTGCGCGTAGTGCCGCTTCGCCGACTCGTACTCCACGTGCGCCGTCGCGATCGTGATCCCGCGCGCCCGCTCCTCCGGCGCCTTGTCGATCTGGTCGAACGCCACCTTCTGCGCCAGCCCCTTCACCGCCTGGATCGCCGTGATCGCCGCCGTCAGCGTCGTCTTCCCGTGGTCGACGTGCCCGATCGTCCCCACGTTCACGTGCGTCTTGTTCCGCTCGAATTTGGCTTTGCCCATTGGTCTATGTCTCGCGTATTGAGTGCAGTGAGAAGCGTCGAGCGCCGGCGGCCCGTTACGCCTTGACCTTGCTGATGATCTCTTCGGCCTTCGACTTCGGCACTTCCTCGTAGTGGCTGAACTCCATCGAGTAGACCGCGCGCCCCTGCGACGAGGAGCGGAGCTTCGTGGAGTAGCCGAACATCTCCGAGAGCGGCACGCTCGCGGCGATGACCTGCGCCTCGCCGCGCTGCGTCATGCCGCCGATCTTGCCGCGGCGCGACGACAGGTCGCCGAGCACGTCGCCCATGTAGGCGTCCGGACACACGACCTCGACGTTCATCATCGGCTCGAGGATGACCGGGTTGGCCTACTTCGCGGCCTCCTTGTAGGCCATCGAGCCGGCGATCTTGAACGCCATTTCCGAGCTGTCGACGTCGTGGTAGCTGCCGTAGATCAGCTCGACCTTCACGTCCACCATCGGGTAGCCGGCCAGGATGCCGTTCTCCAGCGCCTCCTTGATGCCCTGCTCGATGGGGCCGATGTACTCACGCGGGATCACGCCGCCGACGATCTTGTCCTCGAACACGAAGCCCTGGCCGGGCTCCGACGGCTGGAGGTTGATCACGCAGTGGCCGTACTGGCCCTTGCCGCCGGACTGGCGCACGAACTTCCCCTCGACCTTCTCGACGCGCTTCTTGATCGTCTCGCGGTAAGCCACCTGCGGGCGGCCCACGTTCGCGTCGACCTTGAACTCGCGCATCATGCGGTCGACGATGATCTCCAGGTGCAGCTCGCCCATGCCGGAGATGATCGTCTGCGACGTCTCCGGGTCCGAGTGCACGCGGAACGTCGGGTCTTCCTCGCTCAGCTTGGCGAGCGCGATGCCGAGCTTGTCCTGGTCGGCCTTGGTCTTCGGCTCGATCGCCACGTCGATGACGGGCGTCGGGAACTTCATCGCCTCGAGGATGATCGGGTGCGCGTCGTCGCACATCGTGTCGCCCGTGCGCGTGTCCTTGAGGCCGATGGCGGCGGCGATGTCGCCGGCGCGCACCTCCTCGATCTCCTCGCGCTTGTTCGCGTGCATCTGGAGCAGACGCCCGACGCGCTCGCGCTTGTCCTTCGTCGAGTTGTAGACGTAGGACCCGGCGTTCAGCTTGCCCGAGTACACGCGGAAGAACGTCAGCTTTCCGACGAACGGATCCGTCGCGATCTTGAACGCGAGCGCCGCGAACGGGGCCTCGTCGCTCACTTCGCGCGTCTCGAACGTCTCGTCGTGGTGCGGCAGGTGCCCCTGGATCGCGGGCACGTCGCGCGGCGCCGGCAGGTAGT
>CADDZJ010000260.1 GCA_902812415.1 Acidobacteriota bacterium | reverse complement strand
CACACGTCGCTCACGTGTTGCCCTGCCTTGCGCGCTTCGTCGATGATCTGCAACTTTTCTTCGGCCGTCCAGTTCCGTCCATTGGATCCCATCCGGCACCTCCCGCCTCATCGAGTCTACCTCCGCTGGGTAAGGCCGGGAAGGGCGAACCCTCACCCAATTTCAGGCGTCAGTTGTCTCACTTCGGCGCGGGCAATACAAGCTCGGTACGGCGGGCTGGACCGGATGATCTCCCTGCGATCCTAAGGAGCCACCAACGCTACTGGGGCTAATGAGGTGAGTACCAGGGGGGCGGGGCGTTCGGGGAGCCTTCGGCCCGGCTAGCTCAGAGAGCCTCAGGATGGGTGTCAGGAGGGCGACGCTGAGGCCGGTCGCGCTCGATCAGTTGCCATGGAATGCCCGCGCTGGGGATGCCCGGGGGTCCGTCCCGTCCCCCAGCGAGCGGATGAGAATTGTGACTACGATTACATCTATCAGCAAGTATCGTGGCGGTGAGAAATGAACCAGAAAGTGAGCCCCACAGTCACTTTGGTCCGGGCGAGGCGCGTGATCACGCTGACAGAGGACGCTGCGGAAAGCTTCGCCTTCTGGGGGGATCGGGTCCTGGCCACGGGCCGCTTCGCCGACCTGAGGGCGGGCTTTCCGGGGGCGGACGTCCTCGATGCGGGGGACGGCGTCATCGTCCCCGGGTTCAACGACGCGCACATGCACCTCGCCATGGCCGCGGAGGAGAATCTCCACGTGGACCTCTCCCCCTCCGCGGTCCGCTCGCTCTCGGGGCTCCTGGAACGGCTCCGCCAGGAGGCCGAGCGCACCCCTCCCGGGCAGTGGATCCGGGCCAGCCACTACGACGACGGGAAGATGCCCGAAGGGCGGCTCCTCACCCGCTGGGACCTCGATGAGGTGAGCCGCGCCCACCCCGTTCTCGTCGTGCACGTGGCTGGGCACTGGGGGGTCGCCAATTCCCTGGCGCTCCAGCTCGGGGGCGTCGACGAGCGCACCGCGCCTCCGCCCGGAGGCGAGTTCGGCCGGGACGGATCCGGGCGGCTCAACGGTGTCCTCTACGAGCAGGCTCTCTTCGACTTCGCCTACCCCGCCCTGGCTCGCGGCGGCCGCACGGTGGTCCCGGAGACGACCCTGGAGGACCGTCTCCGGGGGCTGGCCCGGGCGGTCGCCCGGTTCCACGCCGCCGGCCTGACGTCCGTCACCGACGCCCTCGTGGGGCCCCGCGACCTCGAGCTGTTCCAGGAGGCCCGGCGGCGCGGGCTGCTGACCCTGCGCGTCAACCTCCTCCTCTCCGCCGCGTACTACGACCTGCTCGAGCGGCTGCGTCTGTCCACGGGATTCGGGGACGAATACCTGCGCCTCGGGGGGGTCAAGGCCTTCGTGGACGGCGCCATCGGGGGACGGACCTGCCTCCTGCGCGATCCCTTCGAGGGGACCGAGGACCGCGGGATCCAGAGCACGTCCACCGAGGAGCTGGCCCGGATTGTCCGGAGGGTGCACCAGGACGGGAACCGCCTCTGCGTCCATGCCAACGGCGATCGGGCCATCGAGATCCTGCTGGACCAGCTGGAATCCGCCCAGGCCGCCTGCCCCCGGCCCGGGCTCGCACACCGCATCGAGCACTGCACCGTGGTGAGTGAGGACCTCCTCGTGCGGATGCGCCGCCTGGGGGTCATCGCGGTCCCCTTTGGCAGCTACGTGTACTACCACGGCGGCAAGCTCGTCGAGTGGTACGGGGCGAGGCGCGTGGCAAGGATGTTCGCCCACCGCTCCTTCCTGGACCACGGCATCCCTGTCGCGGGGTCGTCGGACTACCCCTGCGGCCCCTACGAGCCTCTGGTCGCCCTCCAGAGCTGCGTGACGCGCCGGGGGTGGGACGGGGCGGTCGTGGGGGAGGCCCAGCGGATCACGCCTCTTGAGGCCTTAGCCCTCTACACCACGGGCTCGGCCTACGCGTCCGGGGAGCAGGACCGGAAGGGGCGTCTGGCGCCCGGGTACCTCGCGGACTTCGTCGTCCTCGGGGACGACCCCCTCGCCGTGGATCCCGCCGCGCTCGGGGAGGTAGAGGTGCGGGCCACCTACGTGGG
>CADDZJ010000259.1 GCA_902812415.1 Acidobacteriota bacterium | reverse complement strand
CTGTCACGACGAGCCTGAGCGACCCGGCCACCTGCGCGGCCCCAAACGGCCCCTTTTCCCACGTCTGGGTGACGATTACGAAGGTGACCGCTAACATCTCCAGTTCGGCAGGTCCGAGTGACACCGGCTGGGTCACGCTTCTTGATCTTACCAGCACTCCCAAGCAGATCGATTTACTGAGCCTTGCTTCGACCACCTGTCTGCTGACCCAGCTCGGCTCAACCAGCGGTTTGCCGCAGGGAAATTACCAGCAGATCCGCCTCTACCTGTTGTCAAATTCACCCTCTTCCGGCGCCGCAACTCCATCTCCCAATCAATGCCCCAACAATGTGTTCAACTGTGTTGCTCTCTCGAACGGTGCCACTGAGCCCCTGCAATTGAGCAGCGAAGTTCAAACCGGAATCAAGATTCCGCCCGGCCAGATCACCGGAGGCGGCATCCAACTGACCGCCGGCCAAGCTGCTGATCTCAACATCGACTTTAACACCTGCGATTCGATTGTCCAGCAGGGCAACGGACAATTCCGGCTAAAGCCGACGCTTCACGCTGGCGAAGTCTCGGTGAACAACAACGCCATCAGCGGAACTGTGGTCGATAGCACCACCTCCAAGCCCATTGCCGGAGCGATGGTTTTTATCGAAAAGGCCGATTCTACCAACATTGACCGGGTGGTCGAACAGACGACGAGCGCTTCCGACGGCACCTTCATTTTCTGTCCGCTGCCCTCGGACAGCTATGACGTCGTGGTTGATGCTGAGACAGCCTCAAGCTTGGGCGTTACAACTACGTATAACGCCACGGTCACGTTCAAAGTAAATACGGGCAGTGCCATGGGCAATATTCCGCTTGTTCCCGAGCCGATCACGGTTGGCAGGACCACGACAACCAGCTCCCCGGCCAGCATTGAGGGTCGCATTACTACAACGACGGCCGCCACGATGGGGTCAGCAACTTCAGCCGACGTGAACCTTTCGGCATTGCAATCTGTAGTTGTGCCTGGAAGCAGCACACCGATGCTGGTGACAGTCCCCGTGCTTTTGAGCATGCCTTCGACGTCCAATGTGGCCACCGCCAGTACCCCTTCTGTGCAGTTTCCCGGAAGCGCCAGCTCTTGCCCATCCGGAACCGACTGTAATAACTATCTGCTTACGGTCCCTGCCAGTAACCCCCAGGCCGGTGTGTTTAGCTCCTCCCCGCCTACGAGTTACACAGCACCCGCGGGATCGCCAGTGATTTACTGGGTCAACGCGCAGGCCTTTACGCCAATGACTGGAGGTACAGCGGACTGCTCTCAGCCGAGCCAGCCCACGACCTTCGACTCAAGTGACCAATTAACAGTAACTCCTGGCCGCACGACAACCCTCAATTTCTCGTTCACAGGTTGCACCACCGGCTTCTAAAAGTACGGCTCGCGCCCGTCGGGAAACTCGATGCCGCTATGGTGTGCTGACTTGGCGCGCCCTACGGCTGCAGAATCATGCCAACCCGCACCTTTCTGCCGATCATGCCTCAGGAGGCTGTGCTCCGGTGGGCCTGCCAGACGTGCAACCGGTTTCTTGCCGGCAATCATGTTTGGCCTGCTGACTCGAATAACATTGACACGGGCGCAAGTGGGCGGAGCCCCGCAATCCACTATAAGGACATCCGCTCAATCTTGCGCACGGGCCTGCGTTGAAATGATCTGCCATAATGCCCCGTCGCGGTCGAAGAAACTCGGCATTTGCGGCCAACGGATGGGGCCGTTGGTTTCTGGAAATGTGATAGCCCTGCGCCGGAGGGCGCGCGAGATCCAGCTTAGGAATTTGCCTTTCGTCCCGGTAATCAGCACCGGGGAGCAACCAATGCCCGCGAGCGACGTAATCGCCCGGCGCCGCCTCAATTCTCCCATAAACCATTCGGCCCAGGCCGGGACAACCGGCAAGCCAAAACGCTCAGATAAGCGGTAAAGGACAAACACCGGATCGTCGTCGCAAAGAACCGTGCGGTTGCTGACGGTGGCGGCACCTAACCCGCATTTCTCACCAAAAAACTGAATCCGTGGTCCGCGGGCCGGTTCAGATTTTTGCGGATGCGATTTTTGGTCATGCGGGGAGCGAGCGTGACGAGTCGGCGGATTTTGGCATGGCTCGAGGCCA
>CADDZJ010000258.1 GCA_902812415.1 Acidobacteriota bacterium | reverse complement strand
GGTGGTGGCTCAGCTCGCCGGCGAGAGCCTCGTGCGCCAGCGCCGCGGCGGCGCGGTGCTCCGAAGCGCGCGACAGGGCCTCTTGCTCCTCCGCGAGCAGGTCGTCCTCGTCGGGCGAGGACAGCTTGGCGGCGTCTAGCTCGGCAAGCTGGAACTGAAGGAGCTCGACCTCCCTTTGGCGGTCTGGACCACTACCGCCCGCCTCGGCCACCGCCTCTCCCACCTGCTTCACACGCTTGAGAGCGGTGTCCCGGCGGGCGCGTGCTGGGCCGGCGCCCGCATAGGCGTCGAGCGCGTCGCGCTGCGCGCCAACTGATAGCAGGGACTGGTGCTCGTGCTGACCGTGGAGGTCAACGAGACCGCCGGCGAGTTCCGCTAGCGAGCCGGCGGTCGCCATCCGCCCGTTTATGTACGCCCGCGACCGGCCTTCCCTCGGCACGACGCGCGACACAACGACCTCTTGGCCCACCCCCTCGCTAGCGCCGACGACAAAGCGGCCCTCGACCACTGCCTCGGTGGCACCGGCGCGGACCAAAACGGGGCCCGCGCGCCCTCCCAAGAGCAGCTCCAGCGCCTCCACCACCAGAGTCTTGCCGGCGCCGGTCTCGCCCGAGACAGCTGTCAGGCCCGGTCCCAAGATGATCGACAGGTCCTCGATGACACCGAGCTGGAGGACCCTGAGCTCGCAGAGCATCGCTGGCCCGCCTAGCGGTCACTCAAGCGGAACTTGCTTTTGAGGACGGTCTCGAAACTGCGCTCGCCGAAGCTGACGAGCAGGGCGTCGTGCGCCCCCGCACGGCAGACCACCCTCTCGCCCACCGCCACCTTCCCGCGCGCGTCGCCGTCGATCGCCAGCTCGGCGTCCGCGCACCCCTCAACCCGCAGGGCCACTTCGTCGCCACTGTCGAGCACCAGGCTCCGGTCGAACAACATGTGCGGCGATACGGGCGTGACCACCAAGCAACGCAGCTTCGGCGAAACGATCGGCCCCCGGGCAGAAAAGTTGTAGCCGGTGGACCCCGTCGCGCTGGACACGATCATCGCGTCCGCTGCGTAGGAGAGGAACTGCCGGCCGGCGATCGCCACCCGGACGTGCACCGTGTGGGCGTTGGAGGGCCTAGAGAGCACCACGTCATTTATGGCGGTCGAGCGGCTCCGGGCAACCCGTGACCCTTCCGGCAGCACGAGGGTGTCCAGCGTCATGCGCCGCTCCAGCACGTAATCGCCCGCCAGGAACCGCTCTATGGCTGCATGCAGGCCGTCGGGCTCAGCCGCCGTCAGGTAGCCGAACCTGCCAAAGTTCACCCCCAGTACCGGCACGTCCTTGCCCACCACCATCGACACGGCGCGGAGCATCGTCCCGTCGCCACCGAGGCTCACCATCAAGTCCAAGCCGTCAAGGCGTTCGGGGCCCTCGAGAGCGCCCGGCACCTCCGGGAACACGTAGGCCGTGTGCCCCTGACTCTCCAGCCAGAGCGCCGTCTCCTTGGCTATATCCGTCGCTTGAGGCCGCTCAGCGTGAGGTGCGAGGCCGATCTTTGCCATACCTAGCGCCTCCACGCCCGCCGGGCAAGGTCGTCCAATCCGACCGCGACAGAAGGCTCGCCCGAGCGCAAGTGCAAGAAGAACTCGACGTTGCCGGCGGCGCCTTCGATCGGCGATACGCAGGCGCCCGCCAAGCCCGCGCCGGCGGCGCCGAACGCGCCCGCAACGCGCCTGAGCGCCCCTGCCCATAACTCCGGGTCGCGCACCACTCCTTTTCCCCGGCTGACCGCAGCCCTGCCCGCCTCGAACTGGGGCTTCACCAACACGACGAGGTCCGCTCCCGGGAGCGCCAGCCCCACCAGCGCGCTCGCTACGACCGTAAGGGAAATGAACGAGAGGTCTGCCACGACGAGCGGGAACCGCCGGCCCCCGAGGTCGCCTGGCCGGAGGTAGCGAACGTTCACGCCCTCCACGACCTCCACGCGCGGGTCCTGCCTGAGGCGCAGCAGCAACTGGCCCCGCCCTACGTCAACGGCCACGACCCGCCGAGCTCCCGAGGCAAGCAGGCAATCGGTGAACCCCCCGGTGGACGCGCCGGCGTCGAGCGCCTCCTTCCCCGCGACGTCCACCCCGAAGTTACCCAAGGCCGCGTCGAGC
>CADDZJ010000257.1 GCA_902812415.1 Acidobacteriota bacterium | reverse complement strand
ACCGTCGTGGAAAGCGGCGGCGGCCACAGCCTCCAGATTTGACGGGGTGATCTGGCTCTGGCTGTTCAGCAGCGTGCCGTCCAGATCAATTGCAATCAAGCGGATGGGCATCGGAATGCTCGCAAGAGGTGATGACGCCTGAGCGCTTTAACCGGCAATAGCGATAGAATGTTGAGGCGCCTCGAAAGATGGATGGGCAGGCACTCCTTCATTATAGCAGGAGGAAGCGCGCGCTTTGATGCGCGCAATATCGTTCGCCTGTCATTCTGACACTGAGCCCTTCGGCTCCACTCAGGGTAAACCCCGCGAAGCGGGAGAATCCCTGTATCCCAGTCAAGGTAAACTAAACTCTGCGAAGTATCCGGTATTTGGAGGAATATACAATGCCATACAAATGCAGAGATTCTTCGTCGCCTTCGGCTCCTCAGAATGACAGCGGCTTGTCCGTCAATCTGCATAGCAGGAATCATCCCTATGACCGCAGAGCAATCATCGATTGAGAAAAGCAAATCCCGGAATCGCGCTTCAGATGTTTATGTCGCCACGCTGGATGTGGGCACTTCTTCAGTTCGTTCGCTCTTATTCAATCAGCGCGCTGAAGAGATGGAGGGTTTCGGAATCCAGATCCCTTATGATGTCAAGACCGCTTCGGATGGAGGCGTTGAGGTGGACGCCGACACGCTGGCTGGCCTGGTGGTGAAGAGCCTCTCCGTTCTTCATCAGCAAATCCGGGAGCATCAGCTGAAGGTCTCCGCCGTCGCGTGTTGCACGTTCTGGCACAACGTGCTTGGAGTGGATGCCCAAGGCTCGCCCTCGACGCCGGTCCTTCATCCTTTTGATACTCGCGCGGACCAGGCCGCGCGCAAGCTGGCCTTGCGGATCGACAGCCGCGCCCAGCATGCGCGAACCGGTTGCGTGCTCCATCCCAGTTATCTTCCGGCCAAACTGCTCTGGCTCTCGGAAACGAATCCCACGGCGTTCAAGGCTTCCCGGCGGTGGATGTCGTTCGGGGAATATCTCTTCCTGAAATTTTTCGGCAAGGCCGTTGCTTCCGTTTCCATGGTCTCCGGCTCCGGCCTCTGGAACCAGCATGAGAATCAATACGATTCTGAAATCCTGGGGGTGTTGCCGGTGGACCTCAATCAGTTGAGTCCGGTTCAGGAAATGGACCAGCCGCTCAGCGACCTTCGCCCGGAATACAAGTCCCAATGGCCCGCGCTTTCCGGGGCGCCCTGGTTTCCGGCTCTTGGAGACGGAGCGTGCAACAATATCGGCAGTGATTGTGATTCGCCGGAGCGCTTCGCGCTGATGGTGGGCACGAGCGGAGCCCTGCGAGCCGTCAGCGAGAGTTCAAAATTGGAGATTCCCGACGGGCTTTGGTGCTATCGCGTGGACCGGAAGCGCTACCTGTTCGGCGGAGCGCTCTCAAACGGGGGAGAAGTCTATGCCTGGATGAAACGCACGCTGACTTTGCCCGAAGAAGAGAAAATCGAATCCGATCTCGCGGCCATGAAGCCAGGCTCCCACCTTCTTACCGTGCTGCCTTTCTTCGCCGGCGAGCGTTCCACGCACTGGCGGGCGGATGCGCGAGCCGCCATCACCGGCCTTCATGCCAGCACCCGCCCTGTTGAAATCCTGCGCGCGGCGCTTGAGGCCGTGGCTCTGCGGTTTCGCGCCGTTTATGACCTGATGGTCAAGAGCCTTGGAGCGCCCAGGGAAGTGATCGCTTCGGGCGGCGCTCTCCTTCATTCTCCGGCTTGGTCTCAGATGATGGCGGACGCTTTGGGGCGGTCGGTGGTTGCTTGCCTTGAAAAGGAAGCCACCAGCCGCGGCGCGGCCATGCTGGCGCTCGAAAGGCTCAATGTCGTCCCAGATGTGAGCCATCTTCAGGGACACAGAGGCAAGACTTTTAATCCCGATCCCTCGCATATCGCTGTCTACGAGGAAATGCTGACTCGGCAGCAACAGCTCTACGCCAAACTTTTCGACGAAAAGTAAAGCGCTGGGACAGCGTCGCTACAGAAATGTCGTCACTCGAATTTGCAGCCATCAATATCCTGCGCTTCCCGCGCGGTAATCGAGCGTGGCCACCCATGCCTGGCTGTCGCGCCAATGGGGCTCAACGCGCACGTGAAGATCGAGAAAAACTTTGGGCGGGAACAA
>CADDZJ010000256.1 GCA_902812415.1 Acidobacteriota bacterium | reverse complement strand
CTAGCCTTCAACGCTCAGGCGTAAATGCCACGCAGCTTCAAGCTGAAGGCGACGCGGTCGATGGCCAGCATATAAGCGGCAATGCGATTATTGACGTTATGCTTTTCGCCGTAGCGGACAACGTCGTTGAAAGCTGCGATCTGGATGTGCTTCAGCTTGTCGTTCACATCGCTTTCGGTCCAGAAATAGCCTTGGCGGTCCTGCACCCATTCGAAGTAGGAAACGGTTACGCCGCCCGCATTGGCCAGAATGTCCGGGACCACGAAGACGCCACGGTCGAAGAGGATCTCATCCGCGGGCGGGGTCGTGGGGCTGTTGGCGCCTTCCACCAGAATCCGCGCTTTAATCCGAGAAGCGTTTCGGCTGTTGATGACGCTTTCAGTTGCGGCGGGCAGGAGCACGTCGCAATCCTGTTCAAGAATCTCAGCGCGATCGATCGGCTCGCCTCCGGCAAAGCCTTTCACCGTCTTGGCCTCGTGGGCGTGCTCGAGCAGGGCATGGATATCGATCCCGCGAGAATTGAAAACCCCGCCGTGAAGGTCTGCCACACCAATGATTTTGTATCCGGCTTCGTACATCAGGCGCGCAGCCTGTGATCCCACGTTCCCAAAGCCTTGAATAATCACGCGAGTGGATTCCCGCGAGCGGCCGAAACGCTTCAGGGCCTGATCACAGACAATCATGCAGCCGCGGCCGGTCGCTTCGCGGCGCCCGCGCGAGCCGCCCAGGTCCAGCGGCTTGCCGGTTACGCTGGCGGTGACGGTGTGGCGGACGTGCATGGAGTAGGTGTCCATCATCCACGCCATGATCTGCTCGTCGGTGTTCATGTCCGGCGCCGGCACGTCGCGCTCGGGACCGATATAGTCCAGAATTTCCGCCGTGTAACGACGCGTGATGCGCTCCAGTTCTCCGCGCGAGAGTTTTTCCGGATCGCACACTACGCCCCCCTTCGCGCCCCCAAAGGGAATATTCACCACGGCGCACTTCCAGGTCATTTCCGCGGCCAGGCCGCGGATTTCATCAAGCGTTACTTGCGGACTGAAACGCACACCGCCTTTGGAAGGCCCACGCGCGATGCTGTGCTGGACGCGATATCCGTCAAAAACCTCTAACGTGCCGTTGTCCATTTCGACCGGAATATGAACAATAATTTCCCGGTTTGGACATCGCATGTATTTATAAAGGCCATCATCCAGGTTCAGTTTTCTGGCCGCGACGTCAAAGCGCGCAGCCATGGATTCATAAACGCTCAGTTCTTTTTCGGTTTCAATCGCACTCATAAAGCCCCCTGTTATGAGACGAGTCTTCAGGCGACCCAAGTATAGCATAGGGGTCAGGGCTCAGGATTTTTGAGGGATCAGAGATGAAGATCTTTGGAAGATGGGCCGGAGCGATAAGTCAAGTGGGCTTTTGTTGTGAGGCAACACGGGGGAACGCCAAACAGCCAGCCCGCGTAGACCTCCTTGTCAGTTGCCTTTCGCAGACTCAGAGGACGGGTTTGCTGAGTTCGGCACAGTATGACAGGCCATCCGGTTTGAATGCTGGCCTCAGAGGACGACCCGGATGAAATCCAGGATTGACTATCGCGAACGCTTACGGCGTTTGGATTGATGATCTAGATGAATTTCTTCCATCTTGTGGCTAAGCGTATTGCGGTGAATGCCGAGGGCTTGGGCGGCTTTGGATTTATTGCCATTATTCTTTTCCAGCACCTTTTTGATAAATCGCTTTTGAAATTCACTCACCGCATCCTCATAGTGGATTCCGTGCTCGATCATCTGATTGATAAGAGCGTCCAATTGGTCTTTCACGGTGAACTCCAGCGGTGCAAATCTTATGGAGCGGCAGGCTTGGTTTTAACCCCGCTCTTGCCAGTTTCGATGATAGTCTGTCGGAACTTCTCAAATCCTGAACGAAAATCGTCGCGCAAAGTTTGCGGCATCATAAAAGCAATGGCTCGCGCCCCGGTCGAAATGTATGGCGCTAACTGAGATCTGCTCACGGCCTGACTTTTAATGGCGAAGGCCATTAATATCATCAGTACAATGGAATCGATGATGACGCCGCGAATGAGACCGAAGATTCCCCCCAGGAAGCGATCGAACCATTCGACCCCTGCCGTTTTGATCAGCAGCCGCGCAAGAAAAGAAATCGCGGCTCCTGCGACTAG
>CADDZJ010000255.1 GCA_902812415.1 Acidobacteriota bacterium | reverse complement strand
CTAGCTTGGAAGCCACCCGCAAGTACCTTCGGCTTGCTACGGCCCGGCATCTGCTGATTTCTGCCACAAATGACGCGAGCGTATTAGGCGCGCTTCGAGCTTTTGAGGAGGCTGGACGCCTATGCGATTGCGTTGCAGTGGGTCAAGGCGGCTCTTTCGAGGCAAGAGTGGAACTGCGCCGACCTAATACCCGCCTGCTGGGAACGGTTGGGCTCTTTCCGGAGAAGTACGGTGAGGGCATCGTCCGTTTGGCACTAGACATTTTGAATCATCGCGCGGTTCCCCCTGCCGTTTTTGTGAGGCATTCCTTGATGACGCCACAAAATGTGAATCAATACTACCCTAACGATACATTGCTCGGCACAGAGGACCTCGAAACCTTCTTGCTACGTTCACCTTAATTGTGCACATCCTTTCGGATGATGGTCTGAGGAAGAACATTTATATTTCTGTAGGTGAACTATCATGTGGTTGTACGTTCCCTAATCACGCGATCGCAAGACCGTTTCAAGCAGGGCAGCAACAGTGAAGCGTAAGTACTTGCCGTCAAGAGCGAGCAAGATTAGCGTTTCACTAAATGAACCTCTATTCGCAAACTCGATTTCTGTGCGATTTCCAGCCGCAGAGCACTAGCATTCGTGCATGCAGCATTGTAACGGGCTCGGTTTTATACTTCAGCCGGGGCCGATGATGCCGACAAGAGGTCGCACAGCATCTGTCAGCGCCGAGCGACGTCGGCACCTATTGGACGAAGAAACCTTCCAGGGCACGCCAGCCCAAGAATCGACAGTTCACGAAAAGTGTCCAGCGAGGAAGCTAAACGATGAAGATCGACGATGTGAAGCTGTATAAAATCCGATGCGGAAACGAAGGTGAACGAGGAGCTGAATACGGGGAATCCCAATACTGGGGAGGTGGATGGACGACTCATTCCCAGATTGCGAATCCGATGTCTATACACCCCGCTTACTCGCAAGTCCGGACCTCATGGATGGGCCCGGGCCAGGATCCATATGCCATCAGAATTCTTACGGATGAAGGAATAACTGGCGAGGCGGTGAATTACGGCGGAGGCCCTTACGCCTGTGATGTAATTGCGAAACATTTATCTCGCTTCCTGATTCGCCAGGACCCGTTCAATATCGAACTGATCTGGGACCAGATGTATCGAGCGGTAATGCCCTATGGGCTCGGCGGCATCACATCGATGGCCATAAGCGGTGTGGACCTTGCGCTTTGGGATTTGGTAGGCAAAGCGCTCAAACAGCCAGTCTACCGGCTTCTCGGTGGCAAGACCAAGGAGAAAATTCCTTGCTATATAACAGTCCATCCAGATCAGGCAGCCCACTGGAGAAACCGGGGCTTTCTCGGTGTGAAAATCGCCGCGCCGTGGGGTGTCTCAGATGGCAGGGACGGTCTTCGGGCAATGGAGCAATGTATCGCGAAAACCAGGCGCGATCTAGGCGACGACATGGAGATTATGGTGGATTGCTACATGTCCTGGAACCCCGAGTTCACCGTACGACTCGCGGAACGCGTCCGCGACTATGACGTCAAGTGGTTTGAAGATCCCCTCCCCAATGGCTGGGCAGAGAAGGAGAACAGGGAACTGCGCGCTAAAATCTCGCCTATTCAATTGGCAGTGGGGAATATGGAGTTCAACTACAAAGCATTTGACGCAATCATAAGGGAACGGGCAGCCGATATCATTCAGCCGGAGATCCAGTGGTGCGGCGGGCTGACGGCGGTTCGAAGAATTGCGGCTATCGCGCGGGCATCGGACATGCCGGTGATCCCTCATGCCTCGGCTATTTACAATTACCATTTTGTCCTATCGAACGTGAATTCGCCCTATGCGGAATTTCTCGCTGTGGGTGACGGCACGAAGTTACGGCCAGTCTTCGATGCCGTAATCGGCGAGCCCCTCCCAGAAAACGGTTTTCTAACCATCCCAGAGCGTCCCGGCTTCGGCGTGGAACTCAACGAAGATTACTTGGTCCCCATCAGTGCTGTCCCATTAAAAGTCGAATAGGCTCAATTGGATACCGGAATCGAGGTCGGCAGATCGATCGTTGAAAATGGAGAAACCCTCTAAAATTGGGGTTGATGGGTATTCACCTGACTCCCGTAACCCCTACATCTTGTGGTCGCGGGTAGGCACCTCTGCATGGCATTTGACCAGAGACTTGTACGGAACCGGATCGACGGCAACGGCCTGTTGCAAGAGTCGGA
>CADDZJ010000254.1 GCA_902812415.1 Acidobacteriota bacterium | reverse complement strand
AGACAAAAGCAGGTTAGCAGGTTCTGAAAACTGAGTGGGCGTATATTTTGTATATTTTGTCTCATACGTATTAAACGGATGTGATGCTTCGCAGGTAGGGACGAAGGTCATCAGCCTTATTAGGCTAACTCGGGAGCTAAGCGCTTGGGCTTTTGACGCTTCAACGAAAAGGAACAGAATAGGCTGGCCATGCTCTATAAAACGCTAAGCGCGGCGGTATTTGGCATTGACGCTTACCCGGTGGAAGTCGAAGTGGATATTTCAGCCGGGCTGCCCAATTTCACCACGGTTGGCCTGCCCGATGCTGCCGTGCGCGAGAGCCGAGAGCGCATCAAATCCGCCGTTAAGAATTGCGGCCTCGACTTTCCTTTTCAGAACGTGACGGTGAATCTGGCGCCGGCGGATATCAAAAAAGAGGGGTCGGGTTTTGATCTTGCCATTGCTTTAGGCATTCTGGGCACAACAGGCGTAGTGCTGAAGGCTGACCTGAAGCAGATCCTCTTTCTGGGTGAGCTCTCGCTCGACGGCAGCCTGAGACCGATTAAAGGAGCGCTCTCCATTGCCTCCATGGCGCGACAGAAAGGCATTCGCAAGCTGGTGTTGCCCTTTGAGAACGCGCGAGAGGCTGCCGTGGTTCAGGATGTCGCTGTTTATGGCTTGCGTTCGCTGCCTGAAGTCCTGGACTTTGTGAACGAGACAAGGCCGTTCACCCCATGCCGGGTGAGCGTGGCCGAGATGCTCGCCCAATCGAATCACTATCCCGTGGATTTCCGCGATGTGAAGGGTCAGCTTCATGCCAAGCGCGCGATTGAGGTGGCCACAGCGGGCGGCCACAACATTCTGATGATTGGACCGCCGGGAGCCGGCAAAACCATGCTGGCCAAACGCATTCCTACCATCCTGCCGCCCCTCACCTTTGAAGAAGCCATTCAGACCACCAAGATTCACAGCGTTGCGGGCGCGCTCGAAACCGGCGGAGGGCTGGTCGGCACGCGGCCTTTTCGCGCCCCGCATCATACCATCTCCGATGCGGGGCTGATTGGCGGCGGCGCAACGCCACGCCCGGGTGAAGTAAGCCTCGCCCATCACGGTGTGCTTTTTCTCGACGAACTGCCGGAATTTCAGCGCAACGTTCTGGAAGTTCTGCGGCAACCTCTGGAAGACGGCACGGTAACGATCGCCCGGGCCTCAATGTCCCTCACTTTTCCCGCCCGCTTTATGCTGGCGGCAGCCATGAATCCCTGCCCGTGCGGGTTCTTTAATGACCCTTCGCGGCAATGCACTTGCACCCCGCCCATGATCCAGCGTTACATCTCAAAAATTTCCGGACCGCTGCTCGATCGCATCGATATCCACATTGATATGCCCGCCGTCAAGTACCGAGAACTGCGCGACGATTCCGGCGGTGAAAGCTCGGAGGAGATTCGCCAGCGCGTCACCAAGGCCCGCGAGCGCCAGCTTGCGCGCTATCAGGGCGAAAAGATTTACTGCAACGCACAGATGAGTCCACGGCAAATTCACAAATATTGCGCCATCTCGCTGGAGTGCGAACAGTTGCTGGAAAGCGCCGTCCATCGGCTGGGCCTCAGCGCTCGCGCGCACGACCGCATTCTGAAAGTGGCGCGAACCATCGCCGATCTTGAGGGCGTTGATGCGATCAGCAACACACATATTTCAGAAGCCATCCAGTACCGATCGCTCGACCGGAATTATTGGACGTGAGCGCAAAAAGACTGCCGGCCGTAGCTCATCACCCTGATGCTGCAGGCCTTGCTCCACAAAGATCTTCATATTCGAATTTATCTAACTTCTTATTAAAGATTTTATAGTTGCCTCTCTAAGACCCGCCGCGTTAGCTTCTAACTTTTCAAGTGGATATCGGACTACAGGAGAAAATGATCAAAACTGGAAAATATCAAGGTGTTACCTTAATTCTGACTGTTCTTTTTCTTTCAACCCCCAGCTCAAGCCACACAAACTGAGACAAGATCAAATGACATTGTCGCTCTTGTGAACGGACACGCCATCACAATCGCCGACTTGGATTCTGCAAGTGAAAACCAAATTCTTACTCTTAAACGCCAGATTGAAAAGATTAAAGCATCTGTTCTTGAAAGGCTCATCGATAACATCCTCATCGAACAAGCTGCTGCGAAAGAAAATATGGTTCGTCTCCCAAAAGTGTGATCAGCATTCCTCCGGTAGGGGAAGATGTGCGCAGCAGTGATAGATCGCCGCGGTGAAGTTTCTCACGGT
>CADDZJ010000253.1 GCA_902812415.1 Acidobacteriota bacterium | reverse complement strand
TCGCCCAGCATAATCGGGAGCCGAAACCTTTCATCTGGACAGCCAAAACCTCTGACATCTTGGAAAAAGTCAAACGCGCAAGAGAAAAACTCAATAAGTTACAATCCGTATGACGCACTACACTAGATCAAGTGGCGGCTACCAAGGCGCGTTGCCTGTGCGCCGCCAATCGGCTCAACAGCGTCATTGTATTGAAGGCGCATCTTGGCCATCGAGCATTCCTGACTGAGGCATTCTTATGATCCGAGTTATGCTTCCCTATCATTTACGCAGACTTGCAGGTGTTGACGGCGAAATTAAGCTTGAAGTCGAAGGGCAAGTCACGCAGCGCTCGATACTCGACGCCCTTGAGTCCCGGTACCCGGTGCTCTGCGGAACGATCCGCGACCACGTGACGCAACAGCGCCGGCCATTCCTGAGGTTCTTCGCCTGCGAGCAGGATCTCTCCCACGAACCGCCGGATGCTCAACTTCCCGACGCGGTCGCAACGGGAGCCGAGCCCTTTCTGATCATCGGAGCCATTGCCGGCGGTTAGAGATTCTGCTTACCAAGAAATGGCAGCATGTTGGAAGACCCTCCAGCCGAACCCAGCCTTATCTTTCCCGGGCTACACTTCCAAGACCGCTGAAAATGAATTAATCGGAATTGACATTCACCGCACAGTCGCGTAACATCCGCTAAAATCTTTCCCCAAAATGAAGGAGGATGAGCGCATGGCCAATCCAGCCTCTGTGCAGGATATCATCGACTCGGCGGAAAAGTTTGTTGGGAATGCGGGAAGCACTGAAGACGCGCTGTTTGCGGCGATGGGAATTATTGGGAACGACGCTCCGAAGGCCAATTTCCTGGTTGCGCACGGCCTGCTCTCTCTCGATGCTGCCGCCATGGCGCTCCGTGGGCGGGCCCTTTTTGGCAAGTTCCGGGGCGCCCTGCAGCAGGCTGTGTGTCAGGACTTCGGCTATTGCGCGAAAAGAGCTCAGGTGGATCAGGCGCTTAAAAATTACCTGCCTGACATCGTGAAGTGCCTCCTCGTGCGCATCCCGATGTCAGATAAGTTGCCTGACTGGCTCCCGCCAGTCCTTGGCATGTTCGGCATTTCGGCCACTTCGCTGGACGTTGTCCTCGGCTTCCTGGTGGCATGGCTCCTTATCAAGGGTTGCAACGAGCTTTGCGCCTGCCCCAACCCGTAAAGTCCAGTTTCTTTTGGCCGGCGCGTTACAGAAAGGAACCCGAGCGATCCTGAGGAAAACGACTTGGCGTATCTTCCGATATAGCCCAAGAAGGCTGCCCTCCTCAACGGCTTCCTAAAGAAACCGAATTTCGGATGGAATTCGTCATTGGGCGCCATGCTCAGCCTGTCTCACGCATTCTGACCCCCAGCCTGAAAAGCAAAAAGGTCGCGATCACTCGCGGCCTCTTAAAAATTCAGGTCTCAAATTTCAGATTTGAAATTAGAAAAAACCCTGACAACTGAGTTGAGCAGCCACGCCGTTCTGAAATCTCAAATTTAAGATTTCAGATAGGCCGAGCCATGCCCCCAATGCCTACCCTGAGAAATCAGGGTCATCGGGGCGGTTCTCTCTTAGAAAGGAGGTGATCCAGCCACAGGTTCTCCTACAGCTACCTTGTTACGACTTCACCCCAATCATGATTCATACCTTGGGCGTTACCCTCCCTTGCGGGTTGGGATCACGACTTCTAGTACAAACCACTTTCGTGATGTGACGGGCGGTGTGTACAAGGCCCGGGAACGTATTCACCGCGTCGTTCTGATACGCGATTACTAGCGATTCCAGCTTCATGCAGCCGAGTTGCAGACTGCAATCCGAACTGAGACCGGTTTTTGGCGATTGGCTCCCCCTCGCGGGTTCGCAGCGCTTTGTACCGGCCATTGTAGCACGTGTGTAGCCCTGGGCATAAAGGCCATGAGGACTTGACGTCATCCCCACCTTCCTCCCCGTTATCCGAGGCGGTTCCCTTAGGGTGCTTTCCTTGCGGACGAGCAACTAAGGGTAAGGGTTGCGCTCGTTGCGGGACTTAACCCAACATCTCACGACACGAGCTGACGACAGCCATGCAGCACCTATACAGCCGTCCCTTGCGGGAAAGCCTCATCTCTGAGACGGTCGACTGCATTTCGAGTCCAGGTAAGGTTCTTCGCGTTGCGTCGAATTGAACCACATGCTCCACCGCTTGTGCGGGCCCCCGTCAATTCCTTTGAGTTTCAGCCTTGCGACCGTACTCCCCAGGCGGAGCACTTAATGCGTTAG
>CADDZJ010000252.1 GCA_902812415.1 Acidobacteriota bacterium | reverse complement strand
CTTCTGCCTTCTGCCTTCTGCCTTCCGCTTTCTGCTTTCCACAATCTGAGTTATCATCATCCATTCCTCGCGGCTAGCCCGCAAGCTGACAACAGAAAAGGCTCACCTATGACCCAACTGATGGACGAGATCATGCAACAGCCCGGACAGTTGGCCGGAGTTCGCAAGTACTACACAAGTCCGGGAGCGATCCCCTTCAAGGCGCTGCGCAAGCTGGTGAACCGCTGGCCTCCCATCGTGGTTTTCACCGGCATGGGCTCATCGCTGTTTGCAGCCTATCCGGCTCAAGCTTACCTCACATCCCTCGGCATTCGCGCTTTCACCTGGGAGACCGCCGAACTGCTTCACCATCATTTGAACATCCTGGGGCCTGATATGTTGCTGGTGGTCATCTCGCAATCCGGCGAGACCGTCGAGATCGTGAAACTGCTCGATTCCCTGCCCCGCAAACTGGGCGTGCTGGGCGTGGTGAATGTCGAGGCCAGCACGCTCGCGCGCAAGGCGGACTTCTTCCTGCCAATGATGGCCGGGAGGCAATCCGTAGTGACCACAAAGACTTATATGTCAAGCGTCGCCGTGCTCATGTACCTTGCCTTTACTATCGCGCAGCGGGATTCGCGGCCCGTCACCCAGGCGTTGTTGCAGATTATCGAGGAGCAGGAGGAAATCCTGGAGCGCCAGAATGAATTGATCCCGCCGACGGTTGAGTTCTTCAACCATCCCACCTATACGGCGCTGCTGTCACGCGGCGCCGATCTTTCAACCGTCTATCAGGGGGCGCTCACCTTGAAAGAGGTGGTGCGCATCGCGGCTGAGGGCGCCAGCGCGGCGCAGTTCCGGCACGGTCCGATTGAGATCGTCAATACAGCACATCGCTACATGGTGATCGCGCGCAAAGACCTTCTTCGCCCGCGCGGCAAGACCTCTTCAACCGGCAAGTTTCTGCTCGGCCTGGCGGAGGAGATACGCTCGCGCGGCGGCCGCGTGCTGCTGCTCACCGATCTCGCCGCCCGGGAAGCCGCCAACATGCGCATCCTGCGGGTGGCAACCGCTCGGCTGGGCATGGGCACGCTGATCGACTCCCTCCATATTCAGTTGATGGCGCACGAGCTGGCCCTGCGCGCCGGACTTGAGCCCGGCAAATTCTGGATCGCCGAAGAAGTGACCCGCGTCGAGTAGCCTAGCCCAAGCGAATGGGGAAAGCTGAAACGCTCAAGCAGCCTCCAGTAGATCTCTTCCACTACACGTTTTATATTATGAAACTCTTGGAATGGTTTGTTCGAGCTTAGGGTTCGTTACTGAAATTTGCGTTCATCACGGGCGAGCCATTCGGAGCCGCAAGGTGAGGCAGATGATAGCCGTTCTGGAAAATCCAGTTATTGATTCTAAAGGATGATTAGGGTTCGTGGGCGAAATTTTTATGTCGCAATCCTCCTGCCTTCCTAATTTCTCGCCCTTTCCAAACATCTAATCGCATCTTTCCCAACAATTTGTCACTCACGCCGTAGTGGAAGAATGATTGACGCCCACTCCTCCTCATAAATTAAAAAGCCCCGCACTGGGCGGGGCCGAAGGTCGCTGTGGTCAGCGGAGCCTTACGCGAGCAAAAGCTCAGCTTACTAAGATAAGCCGAAACAATCGCCGCTGAGATACACAACTGTTATAATATCCACCAAATTTTTATTGTCAAGGGGGGAACGTGACTTCCATCGCAACAAAAGAATATGTTCTAGGAATCGACCTGGGATCAAACTCTCTGGGCTGGGCGCTCATCGGCCTCATCGATGGAGAGCCCGCGCAGCTGCTCCGCGCCGGCGTTCGCATTTTTGAAGCCGGCATGGACGGCGACCTCGAATCGGGCCAGGAGGAATCGAGGAACAAAGCCCGCCGTGACGCGCGCTTGCACCGCAGGCAGCTTTGGCGGCGCGCACGCCGCCTCACCAAGGTTGCGCATTTGTTGCAGCGCTTCCGACTTCTGCCCGCCGGCAACCTTCATCCTCCTGACGCGCGCCAGGACTTCTTCAATCGTCTGGACACAGAAATTCTCACTTCATCCTGGTTCGCCGCTAAGGAACAATCAGGCGCATTTCCTGAGCCGCGCCAGACGCTGCCCTACATCCTGCGCGCCTCGGCTCTCAATGAACCGCTTGAACCCTACTTCCTGGGCCGGGCCCTTTATCATCTGGCTCAGCGGCGCGGCTTCCTGAGCAATCGCATCCGGCCTGCCAGGAAAAATGACGACGAAGGGGTCGTGAAGCAGGGCATCAGCGAATTGCGGACCAGAATGCAGGCGGCAG
>CADDZJ010000251.1 GCA_902812415.1 Acidobacteriota bacterium | reverse complement strand
GTTTGAGAAGCGAGTTCAAGTTCACAGGGCCGCCGGGGGGTCGATTACGGCCCGAGACGAAAATAAAGCCTGCTTGCGGAGCGCCGTGGGCTTCCCGGTGTTTTTCCAGGCGCTTGGCTAACGGTCTGATGATCGGAACCGGAGCCTTGCTCTCTGTAGTCTTTGGCTCCGTCACGAACCGCTCCCAAACAGACTGCGTGACCCAGAGTGCATCGTCGCGATAGTTTTCCCACAGCAACCCGCGGATCTCACTCTTCCGCAACCCCGTGAATGCGGCGGTTGCGATGATCGTGGATGCCGGTTCGGGCAGCACGGAAATCATCCGAAAGATTTCCTCCAGGGAATAGGCGTAAGTCTCACCACGCGGACGCGCTTTTGGGATCGAGACGTCTTGCATCGGATTGATACTGTTGATCGCTCCAAGGCGTTTGGCGTGTTTGAACACCCCGCTCATTAGGTTCTTGATGTGCATGAGCGTGTTCCGGCTAAGATCATAATGCTTGGCGATGTCGGCCAAGAGACGCTCACCGTCTGCCGTTCGGAAGTCGCTCAACCGCATTTGACCGCATCGCGGTTTGAGGTAGCACTTCCACATGTTGCGATAGCCCCGGAAGGTTGAAGGCCGCTTTTGGCTGGAAACGTAACGGAGATAAGTTTCCTCCACGAATTGCTCCAGTTTGAGCGTACCCTCGGGGCTGGTATGATGATCGTTCACAGCGGACAGAAGCTCCGCAACCAAGTGCATGACGGAGCGTTTCGTTCGATACTCGTAGCAGATGGGCGCGATGCTTTTTGCCCTCTGCTCGCGCACGACCGTTCCATCCGGCTGCATGACGTTTTCGTAGTAGCGTACATACCATCGGTTCTTCTTGGGATACACATACCCTCTCAGTACCCGCCACCGTTCCTTCCCCGTTTGGAAATTCTATGTCGCGCCCACCGTTCTATTAGTTCCGGGCTGCCCCATTCAAACCGGACATAGCGTCCGACTTTCACGTGCGGCAGAGGATCGTCGCTGCGCGTCCGAACTCGGTCGCGCACCCAGGATTCGGGGAGTCGCCATCGGCTCGCTAATTCCTTCGAGTCGATGATCTCAACGGATGGGCCATTCAAAACCGAAATTGGCGGTGCAATACCGGTACTCGTTTGGATCATGATCTTTCAACCTCCTTCTATAACGATTGCGCAGGAGAGCGAAGGGTCTCAGGTCAAAGTTGACAGGCGCTGTCACACCTGCCGTGCAACCTGACCTCGCTTCTGAATGCGATCACAGACGGCAGTCCACCTCACTGGAAGGGCGGTCGGATCGCTCATCTCGGCCTGTTGGAAAACGCATCCACATGAGCGGCACATGAACGACTGATTCCAGAGGCGGTTTCGGCGCGGATAAACTCCAAAGTTATGTCGAACGGCAAGACACAGTGTGAATGCGACAAGGCCGAGCCACGTGTAGCCGAACCAAATGAGCTGCTGGTCGAAACTGCTGCCAACTCGTAGAAACGTGTCCATGTAGCCGAGAATGAATTCTAAAACCAGAAGACCAACCAGGCCACGAAACAGGATTTTCCGGTAAGACCATTTGCGCGAAGGCGAAATCTTTTGCGACAGCCGGGTCTGAATCTCACCCGTGGTTCTGAAGGTTCCAAAACCAAGGTCCGCTCCGCCGCTGCCGAACATCAGTCCCCAGCCGCGCGAACGAGCTTGCAGGTTGGAGAAGCCTTCCGCGTAGATGAGCGAGAGTTTCCTGAATTCGGTCGATCCGCATCACGGGCATTCAATGTTCATGTTGCACCTCTCGTCATACCGATAGCGATCCGGGGGCGCGTCCCGCTTTTGAGGTTTGGACCTACGATCATCATTTCGATCTGATGCGAGCCGCCATTTGGCGATAAACGCACCCACCTTCATTCACCACAATCGTGGAATCAGCCGGTAACGGACTCGCGCTTTGTATAACGTGTAGCCCGCAAGTTGATTCGTTAAAAACTCATCCTCCAGCTTTGACCGTCTGAGAATCAAGGCCAAATAACAAGCAGCCGGCATGAGCGTCAGCATTGATCCAAGGGCCACGGCCGTGGCCGGCATGAAAAAGATCAGTGCGAGATAACCTGGATGCCTTATGATGCGATACGGTCCAAGAGCAACCAACCTGTGGCCGCGATCGCTTTGGATGCGAATTGCAGTCGAAAAGAATGGGTTTGAGACCATGGCCCAGCCGTGAAGACATGCTGCAAAGATCACGACAACCAGTGCAATAGCTCGGGTCGTTACACTTACCAAATGCATCCAGTGGAAGCGGCCGGCGTCGAGAGCTGCAACAACGACGGTGAAGAGGAAGAG
>CADDZJ010000250.1 GCA_902812415.1 Acidobacteriota bacterium | reverse complement strand
CGCGTGAAGCCGGCGCGAAATTCATTCACGAGAGTGGCCGAGAACGTGTGCACAAAGCTGAAGCCTGAAATCTTTGTCGGGTAGGTACTGAGCGAGGGGAAAAATACAGGAATGATGGCAGTCGTGAAGTCACTGCCCGTACCTTGAGAGTAAAAGGCGCTGAAACGGTCGTTGAGGGTGGGCGTCCAGTCTACTTTGAAGTCCTCCTGATTGTTGCGGACGTAGCTTGACTGCGGGCCGACGTAGTTGTTCCCAATCGCCGTCGTAGCTTCTGGCGGCCGGTTAGGTGCCGGATAAATATTGGAGTGCGCGGCCAGATACTTTGCCACCGGATTCACAACCGGGACTTGGTTATTGGGGTAAGGGGCGTTGTTGTTGAGCGGGTCGTAAAGCTGAATCCCTAACGCGTTAAGCGCGGAGAAATCCCCATTGAGCATCGCCGGGGTTAGGACGCTGGCTGCCGCCTCCGGCTGCGCCGAGTTGTTGCGTATGCCCTCATAATCGCCAAAGAAGAAGAGCTTATCGTGCTTGATTGGTCCACCGAACGTTCCGCCAAAGATGGTCTGCGTGTAGTGTGATTTGGGACTGCCCGTATAATTGTTGCCCCAAGTGTTCGCGTCGAGCTTGTAATTTTCGAGGAAGCCGTAGAGCGAGCCGTGGAACTTGTTGGTGCCGGACTTCAACACGGTGACGACGGTGCCGCCGTTGGTATTTCCATACGTGGCGTTCCCGTTTGACGAGATGACGCGCACCTCGGCAATCGCATCAGGTGCCGGGTTATAGGCGATGAGGTTATTCTGCGGCTCGTTGTCATCGGCTCCTTCGAGCACGTAATTGTTCGCCTGTTGGCGGTTGCCGTCGATCGACGCAATTCCATTGTTATAGGTGTTGCGCTCGATGGCGTTACGTCCAGTCATGCCGGTCGGATCGGTCGCAATGGCTCCCGGCTGAAACATCGTGAGCGAAGAAAAGTTGCGGCCGTTCAGCGGAAAATTGGCGATCTCCGTAGTCGTGAGGGTATTCCCCAGCGTTGCGTTGGTGGTGTTGAGGATCGGGTGCGCGCTCGCAGTGACCTGCACGCTGCGGGTCGTGCTCGCGATTTTCAGGGCAACGTTGATCTTCACAGTTTGCGCGATCTCCACGGGAAACGCATCGATATTTTCGGTGCTGAATCCCTTGGCCTCGACAGTCAACGTATAGGCGCCACTCGGCAAAAATCGAATGGTGTACACGCCTGATCCATTCGTCTGCGCCACGGTTTTCACGGAAGTCGCGGTATTCTGAGCAGTGACCTTTGCGCCAGGTATGACGGCGCCACTTGGGTCGGTGACCAGCCCGGTGATCGAGCCGGTAACGGTTTGTCCCCAAGCAGATGACAGGAATATCAGCATAGCGAGCAAACATCCCACAAGGCATTTCAAAATCCCTTTTCTCATGATTTCCTCCGCGATACGACTCCGTTTTTCCTTCTTAACGTTGCCGTTCGCTCTACTCGGCGCGCGGGACGGACTGATTGGGTGCACAAGGAATTCGCGACTCCGGCGTGTGGCATTGTATCACGCAGGAATCGCCTTTGTTACGCCAATGCAGCCGACGCTTCACATATTCCTTCCCACTGCGATTTAGCCCGGAAAATTCACGTTTCGTAAAGACACAAAAAGCCTCCTGTGGTGCAAACACATTGTCAGGACGATGTTTGATGAACCAGGGAAGCTTTCGCTTGGCTCACGATGCCACAACACAGTGTTTGTTGTTCCCCAAAATTTTTCCCAAGCCGGCGGGCGCAGGTAAGTCCCTTCGCACACCTCGCGCCAGGCGCGGCGAAGTGTCAGCGCTAAAGGTTGGCAAATTCTGGCGGTATCGCACAACCACGCTGGACGCCTGGAACAATTCGAGGCTACAATCAGGACGCAAACCGCGCCGCATGGAAACTTCATTTTGAAAAAAAGAAACCATGACGTCACGATACCAATACAGAGATTTGACCGCCCGGGAGCGGAAGAAAGAGCCAAATGTTTGGCAATTCCGCTGGATAGAAACCGGAAAACCCGAGTCAGCGTCGATTGGAATACATAAGAAGTATTCAACCCAAGCTGATGCGAAAAGAACAGTTGAACACTTCCGCGTCAAGATTAACGGACAGAAGCCGCAACAGTGTTTTTACGCTGCGACCGTAGGAGACCTGATCGGCAAGTCTGTACCCAGGCGATCGCACCGGCAAAGAGAGAAGTGGCTTCCAAGGTCGTGGACCTCTTGTGGCGAACGCAACTTGTACTTTGCTGAAGACTGCCGATGAAGCTTCAATGCCGTGGGATGACTGGTACGCCTGGAGGGATTCGAACCCCCGACCTGTTGCTCCGGAGG
>CADDZJ010000249.1 GCA_902812415.1 Acidobacteriota bacterium | reverse complement strand
TGGAGCGGGGGACGGGGATCGAACCCGCGACGTCCAGCTTGGGAAGCTGGCATTCTACCGCTGAATTACCCCCGCGAATCTTCTTCTCACTAATACCATTGTTCTGTCAGACGCGCAATCCCTGGAGTTATCCCGTTCCACAGCATATAATGACGGCGGCTCGCGGTGGTAACCTTGCACGACAGGGTTGGACAAGACGCAAAAAGAGAGACTTACTACATAGGGCACAGAGGCCACGGAGAAAAGATTCCGGTAGCGCTAGCCCTGAATTTTTCTCGTGCCGCCAAGATTTTTCGTCATGCAAGCCCTATTTTCTTATTATCGTGAGGGCTGCATTTCAGAATTTCAAAAGAATAAGAGTTCATCATGCGCTATCTCGCACACTGTTTGATTATCCTCAGCCTTCAATTTCCGCTCGTTGCCCAAACGGTCTCAACGTATAGTGCATCAAACTCCGCCGAGGCGACTATTGAAGTCGTGGCCTCCAAGCCCGCTTCATTTCGCGTTCCGCGCACGATTTACGGAACATTTCTCGAAGATATTGGAGCATCGATTTTCGGCGGGGTCTCGGCTGAGTTGATCGACAATCCCAGCCTGGAAAGCTACGACGCCAGCCTCGCGACGCTGTGCGAGCGTTTTTCTTCATCTGATTTCAGGCATTCCAGCTATATCGGCTTGCCGCTGCCCTGGCTGCCTCTCTGGGAAAAAGAGGGACGCCGCTACGAGCCGCACTGGGGCCGCGCCGCTAATTCCAGCCGCTATCTTTACCTGATGGGTCTTGCCGGGCAGGAAGTGGGCATTCGCCAAAGCGTCTATCTGCCTGTTAAGCGGGAACGAGATTACCACGGCGTGCTTTTCGCCTCCTCGGAAGAAGGTCCGCAGACTCTCGAAGTAAGCTTTCGGCGTCACGATCATCCGGAGGCCATTCTGGCAAAAAGTCAGGTGGAAGCGCCGGGCGCGGCCGGATGGCACAAGCTGGCCTTTCGTCTTGCGCTCCCTCCCAACGCTGTGGCTCCTCTTGAACCTGTTGATTTTGCGGTTTCGATTCACGGGGATCACCGGCTGTCGCTGGATGAAATCCGCCTTTATCCGGCGGATGCGGTGGATGGCCTCGACCCTGACATCATCCGCGCCGCCAAGGCACTTCGCTGCCCGCTTTTGCGCTACGGCGGAAATTTCACCAGCAGCTATCACTGGGAAGATGGCGTCGGGCCGCTCGATTTGCGTCGCACGATGGTGAATGAGGCCTGGGGCATTCCGCAATATAACCTTTTCGGCACAGACGAACTGATGAAGTTCTGCGAATTGATGGGCGCGCACCCGCAAATCTGTTTGAACCTGGGCAGCGGCACGGTGGAAGAAGCTCGCAGGTGGGTGGAGTATTGCATCGGCGCGCAGGATACGCCTGAGGGAAAGCTGCGAGCGCAGAATGGACATCCGGCGCCTTACCAGGTCGCTGCGTGGGAGTTTGGCAATGAGTTGTGGAATCAGGACGATGTGGGTTGGCAAACGCCGGAAGGCAATGCCCAACGCTACAGCCAGTTTTACGATGCCCTCAGGAACCTGATCCCTTCCCGCGAGATGATCTTTGCCACCGGCGCCGATATTGATTTTTACCGGGAATGGAACGCCGCGCTCATTAACCAGGACGGCCCGAAACTCAGCTATTTGACCACTCATTTTGTGGTCGGCATGGACAGCGTGATGGATAAAAGCGCTGGCCGCGATTTTGTCTGGAAAGCAGATTTGGCCGTGCCGGTCGGGGTAGGGCGGGCGCTGGTGCCGCTCGAGGCCCAGATCGATGCCAATCCTGCAACAAGAGACCGCGTGAAGCTGGCTTATACGGAATGGTTATTCGGCGCGCCGGAGCGCTCGCTTTACCCTCGGTGGAGCAATCTGGGCGGGGCGCTTGTGGCCGCAGGCTGGATGAACATGCTTCTGGAACATGCCGATTTCGTCCCGGTCTCCGATATGACGGGTTTGGTAGAGTTTGCCGGCATTCACAAACGGCGTGGACGCGTCTTTCTGACGCCGCAGTATTGGACTTTCTGGCTTTATTCCAATTTTGCCGGCGATACGCCGATCTCAACCCATACGGCTGTGCAGGAATACGACATTGAGAAGGGCGTGCGCCGGATTCCCAACATCCCAAACGTTCCCTGGCTCGATGTGCTGGCCACGACGGATTCCCATCGTCATGATCTGGCCTTGTTTGTGGTCAATCGAGATTGGAAGCATGCGATTCCAGCCACGATCAGCTTGCGGGATTTCGATCCTGCCGAAGAAGCCGTTGTCCGCACTCTGACGGCGGATTCACTTCTCACCCAGAACGATGAAATCCATCCCAACCGAATCCGACCCATCAAGACCACGGCGCGCCTGTCAGGAAATGCGCTGCATTATGTCTTTCCCGC
>CADDZJ010000248.1 GCA_902812415.1 Acidobacteriota bacterium | reverse complement strand
GCAAGGGGATGGACGAGACTGTCATTTCCGATAACACGTTGCCAGAGGCGTGGCGGCTCGCTTACCAGCGGGATCACGCGGGCGGGGCGGACTATGCCGATCCTTCTCCGGAGCGGCGTGCGGCGAGAGCGCTGGCGGCTTTTATCCTCGCAGGCCTCGCCTTTCTTGCGCTCCCGGGAACCTTTCTCGGCGTCTGGAATCTCATCGTTATTTCCGAGCATCGCGCTGCGGCTGCGGCAAGCGCGGCCTGGATTCAAGCCCACGGCCACGCCCAGCTATTCGGATGGGTGGGCAGCTTCATTCTCGGGATTTCACTCTATGTGCTGCCTAAATTTCGCGGGCGAGCGCTCAAGAATTTCGGGCTGGTGTGGACGGTCTGGGCGCTTTGGACCGCTGGTGTTACCTGGCGTTGGTGGGCGGGCATCGGTGCCGGTGAATGGCGTCTCGGGCTGGTTGGTTCGGCTGTTCTGGAGCTCGCGGCTTATGGGCTGACGCAACGGATCCTGGTCTTCCGAGGTCCTAGAACGAAGCCCAAGGACCTGGGTTCGTGGCTAGGCATCTGCGGCTTCACTGCGCTCGGCTTAGCACTCATTTTGAACCTGGCCCTTTGCGTTTTTGTAGGTCTCCGGGGCAGCAGCCCTCTCTTTCCTCCCTTTTGGGATCGTACTTTTCTGATCGTTGCGCTGTGGGGCTTCGCCGTAGTGGTCGCCTGGGGATATAGCACGCGGTTTGTGACGATCTTCCTCGGCCTCCAAGCTCCTGAGCATCAGGCGGCACGATGGCTCCTGACTGGGGTTGCCGCGCTGGTGGTGAGCGCCCTGGCACGGCAATTCCTGCTCGCTGACCTTCTGGCGCTGGCGCTGACGATCTATGCGATCTGGGCGGTGCGGATTTTCCATGCTGCCGCGCGGCCCGCAAAGCGAATAGGCGTTTACCAGCACTACCCTGCTTTTATACGGGTTGCGTACGCTTGGTTAGCGGCTGGGGCGGTTCTTGGAGTAGCGGCAGATCTTGCGCCGCGAGCCGCGGGTCTTGGAGGTGCGTCGCGCCACGCCATCACGGTGGGTTTTATTGCCACACTCATCTTTGCTTTGGCCCCGCGAATCCTGCCGTCTTTCCTGAATGGCCGCGAGCTTTATAGTGTCAGGTTGATGGCGGCGAGCCTGTGGCTTTTGAGTATTGGATGCTTCCTGCGAGTTACGAGTGAAGCGGTGGCTTATTCCGCAGGCGGCCCCCTCTGGAGCCTCCTGCCGGTTTCAGCATTTCTGGAGCTGGTGGCGGTGATCGCGTTTGTCATCAACCTGGCGACAACGCTCGCGCAGCCCATGCCAGCTTGGTTTTCGGAGAGCGGCGTGAGCGCGAAGCTTCCCCTCTACTGGTACGTATCAAGTTTCCCGGAAACGAAATCGCTTCTGGTCCAGGAAGGCCTCAAAACGCTTGCCGATAGACACGAGATCCCCCGTTCCCTCAGCCTTGCGGAGGCCGCTCTGGCAGACGGCGCTGACCTGGATCATTTAATTGTCCAACTCAATGAGTTTTTCAGTCGCCGACGGCCGCGCCGAACCGGACGGAAGTGACGATGCCTGGCCGAAGATGCGGGACGATACCGTATCGCCATCACAAAACACCATGAAAACCCTCGCATTGATCATTGCGATTTACACCCTGCCGATGCTGCTTATTCACCTTTCCACCTCGAAGATTCTCGAAGCCTGGGATGGCGTTGGTAGCTCGTGGATCAAACGGCAATTTTCTCCCCGGCGGGCCTTGCGGGTCGAGGCATTGTACTGGCTGCTCAGCCTCGCGGCCTGGCCTTTATGGCGGGTGGCTACCTGGAAGACACTCGTCGTACTCTTCGCCGGCATCCACCTGGGCATCTGGCTATCCGGTGAGTTCGGGATACTTCAGCTTGGCAGCGAAGGTGGGAACAATGCGGCTCATGGCCGGCGCCTGAATCGGGCCATCATTACCTTTGATTTGATCGAAGCGGTCGTCCTCGCTGCTATAGGAGCGCATACCGCATTGTACCTCCTGCACGCTGTTGGGTAGCTTTCAAGCATCCCAAGTTTGGGGCAGACCTTTCACAGGAATCACTATTACCTTGGTGTCCGCCAACTAGGCCTGAAATGGCTTTCAAGGTCAGCAATTGGGGCGACTACTCCAAAGATTCATAGTACCGCTCGCCGGCGCAAGCACGGCAGAGAATCCCATTGGCGGTGCGCACCTCACGGTGGAAGATCACTCCTTCCCCGCACTTTGCACATCTGAGTCGTGGAATGTGGTAGCCAGGCAGGTCTTCAGGAGCAAAGTTGACCCGGACCCGCTCTTGGGTATACATCTCTTCGTCACCAAGGGTGCGGTAGGCAAGCGAGAGAGCCTCCATCCTGCCCAATGTAGGAAAGAGCTTTACCGCTTTCTCGTTTGCTGATTCTCGGGCCGCCAGGCGAATGGCGCATCCTG
>CADDZJ010000247.1 GCA_902812415.1 Acidobacteriota bacterium | reverse complement strand
GCGTGGTTTTCCCCACGCCGCCCTTTTGGTTCACAATCGCCAAGATCATAAGGCCCAAGTATACAACAGATGTCAAGTATAGACTATATAGAACGCCGGCCAATTCCGTTCGGAAAGGGAAGAGTTGCCGCCTCGGTGCCCGTCAGTCAGCGGGTGATGTACATATAGTCTATATAGAGTTGAGGCTCGATCAGCCTAATATGCTCACTGTAAATCGGATCGCGCGGGCGGTTCCGTGTAGGGACCGCCAATCAACGCCTCTACTTGCGCGCGTGTCATCGGTTTCCACTGCGGATGGCCTAGCGACAAGCGCGTCTCAGCCGAGGCGATAGGAGTCGAGCAAGATAAGTCCACGCGGAGGGTAGACTACTGCCGTTCGGGAACGCGCAACTCAAACGTGACCAGGTCAAAGGTCTCGGAATGATCCCGTGTCTCGGGATAGTGCTCGATGCAGTGAAAGGGCGGTGTCTGTCCAACACGGTAGGGAAGATATTGTTCAAGAACCTCTGCGGCCAACGATTCAATCAGGTTGGTAACGCTGGTGCTGTCGTTCGACGGCAGTTCGGTGAGAATGACGACCGGGATGCCATCGGCGCCTGGGAAAATCTGCAATCCGCAATGGCCGGTGCTACGCCAAAACCCGCCGTAAGTATGGACCGTCTCGATGATCTGTGTCTCCATGTTGAGCTCCTATTCTGATCTTTATAAGCGTTTTCCTAACGGATTCACAAGCGGCGGCTGCGCCTGAGAGAGACAGCCGTGAGAGAAAGGGCAGGGAAGAGCGGCGTGTGTCGCTCTTCCCTAAGCCGTTACCGCTTTTTCCTTCCCTTCCTGGTTTTTGCAGACGTCTGCAATTTCGCCTGCGCCTTGGACAACTTGCCGGCGATTTTATCCTTCACTTCCCGAAGGATTTTCTCGGCATTCACCCGGTAGTGCTCGGCTTCCTTCGCCAGCTTCCCGCCCGTAGTGATGTAGGGCGCGAAATACAGGTCTGAGGCCAGTGCACAAACCATCAAGAATTTCCCGAGTTCCGCCGGGGTCATCCCGTCGAGCTTGGCGCTCGCCAGCTTCCCATAATCCACGCCGCCGTAAGCGGATGTCTCCTTCTTCTCTTCCCACTGAAAGAATTTGAAAATCCGGCGCTGGTTGTCGTGCCCCACCTGGTTGAGAAAGCTGAGGCCGATGAAGTCAAGCTCATGCCGGCCAAGCTGAGCGGGCACTCGCTTGAAGATTTCCTCAAGAAGGCGTCTCCGGTATTCCTGCTGGATGCGCTGTTCCTGGGCCTGCTTTTGTCGCTGAGCCTTCTCCTCGGGGCTGAGGCCAACCGAATACGGGGAATGGGTCGGGCACTTCTTGTTGGTGCAAACGTACAGCTTTCCGCCGGCCCGCTTGCCTTCCACGGCAACCGCTACGGTGGTCGTGGGGCACTCGCCTTCGGCCTTCGCCTCGTGAAAGTCAGGCTGGTAAAGCACGCCTGGCTGCGGTTTGTGTGCGTAGTAGACGTACGACTCGGAGACCTTAACCGGCTTCTCGCCTGCCTTCTCCAGTTCGTTCACTCGAATCTGAATCAGGGCGGCCGTTTTCTGCGCGTAGCAGTCCCGATCTATGCAGACATCAGCACGTTTTAGAGAATCCGCAAAAAGCAGCGGGTTGCTGCCGGACCGCTTCAGGCAGGTGGTGCATGGGCCAGCGGCGGGAAGCAGGGAAGCATCGTTCAAATCAAACGGCGCGTTGGCAAGGCTCAAGTGGATTTCCCGCTGAATCCAATCGCGGAGCTCGCGAACACTGATCGGGCGCGGGTTCTTCTCCTTCAGGATCGCCTTGGTGGTGCCGTGGCCCGGGAAGCACTCCCGGAGGGCATGGTCCTGATCTTTCGGAGTCAAGCGCGCGATCTCAATTGCGTGGCCCGCTGTTAGCTTGCCTTCGTAAAACACCGCTTGAACGGACGGCGTGAGCTCGGCAAGCTTGAGGCGCTGGTACACGTAAGAGGGACTTCGGCCCACTTTGGCCGCGACGGTTTCCACGGTATAAAGCTCCGGGTTTTGCTTAATCAGAGCCTTGTATCCGTTGGCCTCGTCGAGCTCGTGCACATCTTCGCGCTGCAAATTTTAGATCACGGCTAGCTCAAGGGCCGCGGCATCCGAGAGGCTCACAATGCGGGCAGGGATGCTTTCCTTGCTCGCCATCTTCGACGCCTTCCAGCGCCGTTCCCCACACACAATTTCGAATCCGCCAGCGGCCACAGAGCGGATGAGAACAGGCTGTAAGACGCCGTGAGTTCGGATCGACTCGGCCAATTCAGCAAGGGCCGATTCATCCATGCGCCGGCGCGGGTTGGCTTTCGAGGGTTTGATGGCGGCAACGCTGATTTCCTGAATCAGCGGGCTCTCGTTCTCTTTCGGTAACGCAATCGCAGTAATGGCACCTAAATTATGCGCTGGTGAGGGGTTGATCGGGTGGAGGTCATGAAAAACCATTTGGGGACCCCCGGAATTATGGGGTAAATGAAAGAGTTTGCAGAGCATGCACTTTGCGAACTCAACCCCCAG
>CADDZJ010000246.1 GCA_902812415.1 Acidobacteriota bacterium | reverse complement strand
AGGTGCCCGAAGCAGAAGTCGTTGTCGGGGGTGGCGGCGCCGCCGAACCAGGCCTTCAGCAGCGAGACCATGTAGGAGCGCAGCTCGCCCCACGCCCCAGTGTCCGGCCCGTTCTCCTCGACGAACGTGTCGAGCGTCGGGGTCTGCTGCGGGTGCGGCATCGGGATGTAGCCCGGCAGGATGTCGAACAGCGTCGGGATGTCGGTCGAGCCCTGGATGTTCGCGTGGCCGCGCAGGGCCATGACGCCGCCGCCCGGGCGGCCCATGTTCCCGAGCAGCAGCTGCAGGATCGAGGCGGCGCGGATGTTCTGGACGCCGGTGGTGTGCTGCGTCCAGCCGACCGAGTAGACGACCGCGCTCGTGCGGTCGAGGCCCGAGTTCTCGCACATCCACTCGGCGATGCGGTTGAAGGCGTGCGCCGGGACGCCGCAGATCTGCTCGACCATCTCCGGCGTGTAGCGCGCGTAGTGGCGCTTGACGATCTGGAAGACGCAGCGCGGGTCCTCGAGGTCCCAGTCCTCCTTGGGGGGCGAGCCGTGCGGGAGGTCCATGCCGTGCGCGCCGTGGGCCTGGTTGCCGGAGACGTCGGCGGTCTGGAGCGTGCCGCCGCCGGCGGTCTCGCCGCTCGTGCCCTCGTAGCCCCAGGTCGAGATGTCGTAGACGTGCTGGTCCTCGTGCCAGCCGCTGAACAGGCCACCGAGCTCGTCGGTGTCCTGGAAGCCCTTGTCGATGATCGCGCGCGCGTTCGTGTAGTGGCGGACGTACTCGCGGAACTCACGCCCGTTGGACAGCACGTAGTTGATGAGCCCGCCGAGGAAGGCGATGTCGGTGCCGGGGCGCAGCGGCACGTGCAGGTCGGCCATCGCGCTCGTGCGCGTGAAGCGCGGGTCGACATGGATGATCTTCGCGCCGCGCTCCTTGGCCTCGACCACCCACTGGAAGCCCACCGGGTGCTGCTCGGCCATGTTCGAGCCCATGATCAGGATGCAGTCGGAGTTCTGCAGGTCCTGCTGGAAGGTGGTGGCGCCGCCGCGCCCGAACGACGTCCCCAGACCGGGGACGGTCGAGCTGTGTCATATGCGGGCCTGGTTCTCGACGGACACCGCGCCGAGGGCCGTGAAGCTCTTCTTGATGAGGTAGTTCTCCTCGGTGTCGAGCGTGGCGCCGCCGAGCAGCGCGAAGCCGCGGGTGCGGTTGAGCGGGCGGCCGTCGTCGGTCTCCTGCTCCCAGGTCTCGGCGCGGGTGGCGATGACGCGGTCGGCGATCATGTCCATCGCCGTGTCGAGGTCGAGCTCCTCCCACTCGGTGCCGTGGGGGCGGCGGTACTTGACCTTGTGCTCGCGGCTCGGGCCGTTGACGAGCTGCTCGGACGCCGAGCCCTTGGGGCACAGGCGCCCGCGCGAGATCGGCGAGTCCGGGTCGCCCTCGATCTGGACGACCTTCTCGTCCTTGACGTAGACCTTCTGGCCGCAGCCGACGGCGCAGTAGGGGCAGATCGACTGCACGACGCGGTCCGCGGTCGCCGTGCGCGGAGTGAGCCGCTCCGAGCGCTTGGAGCGCGCCGCGCGGCCGAGCCCCAACGGGTCGTCGCGCAGCTGTCGCAGCAGCGGAGGGGCCATCGAGGGCGGGAGTACCCCGCGGCGGGCCTTGTTTCACCTCCCTGCCGAGGCTTCAGTGGCCGTCGGATGACATATAGGGCCGCGCTGCCGTTCGATATCGAACAGGCGAGTGGTGCGTCATCGTTGATCGCGCGGGGCCGGGGGTACGGCCAATTGGATGGCCCAGACAGCAACCGCCGCCCCCGACCGTGCGACGACACGCCGGAATGGGGCCCAGGACCGCGCCCGCCGCCAGCGCGAGGACCAGCGGCTCATGCGCCGCCACCGCGACGGCGACGCCCACGCGCGCGACGAGCTGATCGAGCGCTACATGCCGCTGGCGCGCAGCCTGGCGCTGCGCTACCGCCGGGCCTCCGAGCCCCTCGACGACCTCATCCAGGTCGCCTCGGTCGGGCTGGTCAAGGCCGTCGACCGCTGGGACCCCGATCGCGGCCTCGCCTTCTCCTCCTACGCGGTGCCGACGATCCTCGGCGAGCTGCGCCGCTACTTCCGCGACGCCACGTGGGACGTACGCCCGGCGCGCGACCTCCAGGAGCTGTGCCTCGCCGTGGAGGACGCGCGCGAGGCACTGTGGGCGCAGCTCGGCCGCTCCCCCACCGTCGACGACCTAGCCGAGCGCCTCGGCCGCACGCAGGAGGAGATCGTGGAGGCGCTCCAGGCCACCGAGAGCCGCTCGGTGCGCTCGCTCGACGCGCCGGTGCACGACGAGGAGGTCGGCTCGGCCAGCGCCGGGGACCTCATCGGGCGCACCGACACCGAGTACGAGCGCGTGGAGGCGGGCGTGACCATCGAGCGCCTGTCGGCCATCCTCGACGACCGCGCGCGCGAGATCCTGCGGCTGCGCTTCCAGGAGGACCTGCTCCAGTCGGAGATCGCCGAGCGCGTCGGCTGCTCGCAGATGCACGTCTCGCGGATCATCCGCTCCTCGCTGGAGAAGCTGTACGCCTACGGGTCGGGACTGAAGGTGGAC
>CADDZJ010000245.1 GCA_902812415.1 Acidobacteriota bacterium | reverse complement strand
ACGCCGGCGATCTGCTCGCTCCGGCGTTCGGTCAAGAGTGGTAATCCCATCCGAGACTCGACCTCCTCGGAGGGATCATACACCCGGTAGTCGTTAACCTGTTTGGCTCCGGCTATGCCGGGTTAGGGGGTCTCACCTCACATCCCGAAGATGAAGTTGTCAAGGCGCTCGTGGCGCTGGGGTTTGATCCCGAGATTAATCTCGCCAAGCTTGATTTTGGTCCTGATGGGCCGTTTGTCATCGATCCGCCGCCAGACTTGATGGAGAAACTCATCCGTCTCTTCGACGACCTCCGGTTTTACGAGATCGCCTAAGTGGACCTTGCGGCAAGTCATCATGACTTGGCCAGTGCAGCCAGAAAGGAGAAGTGAATGGGCAACGCACTTTTTCATAGCCAATCGTCGGCTCGGAAATTTGGCGGAGATGCTTCGGACTATCTGCGGATTCATAAGTTCCTGGATCAATCGAAGCTCTACCTTGCGGACTGGCGGCACCGCGCGCTCTTGCAGCATACCCTGGGCGTTTCATTGTGTGAACAACTCTTTGGCGACTTTTATCGGCGTCCTTCGGACGGCGAGTTAGTACCGACGCGCACTGTGGCTGAGCAGCACATTCTGGAAGACTTGAGAGTAATTCCAGCGCCGGGAGACTTTCTCCGCGAGATGCCCATCCGGCCGTGGATGAATGGGTTGACACTCAGCGAAAAGACCAGCCTGCAAAACCTGAAGATCGAAGGGCGGGGGACAATTCGAGACGCTGGAATGGAGGGCGGCTGATTTTTATTGAGCTTGAAGGCGGGCGGCACGTAAATGTTTGACGATTTTACGTGAGCGTTCAGACCGATCTACGAGAAGCTTCGTGCAGACCCTTGACAGGGTCCGGATACCGCGTGCGAGTGGCATCGGACTGGACTCCCTCATCAGAAGTTTGAGCGTCATTCGAGAGCCGCGCCGCGAAAGATGAAGGTGTTCTCGGACGGGGGTTATGTCACCCTCAGCTGCTTCCGGACAATTTCTCTGAACCGCCCACTTGTAAGGTGGTTCGCTATCTGGAATAATAGACTAGTTGAGACTGGTTGGAGAAATTTCGATGAAAACCGTGGGAGCATTTGATGCAAAGACGCACCTGTCCGGCCTCTTAGATCGGGTGGCAAGAGGCGAGAGGATCACGATTACCAGGCACGGAATTCCGGTAGCAATGTTAGTGCCGGTTCGGGAGGCTGGCCGGAAGCTGTCCCATGAAGAGATCGTCGCCGGGATGCGGGCACTACGGAAGCGCGTGAAGCCCGACAAGATGAGCATCCGTGAACTGATTAGCGAGGGGCGGCGATTTTGAGCGACGTTGTCATCGATGCCTCGGTGGCGCTCGCCTGGTGCTTGCCGGATGAGGGGAGCGAATACGCGGACCGGGTGCTGGTTGCCCTAAAAGGCCAGACGGTCTTGGTTCCGGCCGTCTGGGCCCTCGAAGTTGCCAACGCCATGCTTGTCGCTGAACGCCGCAAGCGGCTGAAGGAACCGGAAATTCTGCGCTTTGTAGCTCTCCTTGAGGGGCTTTCAATTTTGGAGGATCATCAGACAGTGGGCGAGAGCGTCGGCAATGTTCTGCCGCTGGCGCGCGATTATGGGCTGTCGGCGTACGACGCCGCCTATCTGGAGCTTGCCATCCGGACTAACGCCCAACTGGCGACGCTCGGCCGCGCTTTGCAAAAGGCGGCTCGGCGAAGTGGAATCGCGATTCTCCCTTAACGTAACATTATCGAACTATGGCTTCAGTTGGGCACCATTCCCTAAAGCAAATTCCGCTTTTTGCGGATTTGTCGGAAATGGAGTTGAATTTTCTTCTGGATCGCGCCGTGTCGCTGGATTATCAGCCGGGCCAGACGATCTTCGTCGAGGGCGACCCGTGCGAAGGTCTTTATGTGATTCAGTCAGGACAAGTGAAGATTTTCAAAACGTCGCCCAGCGGCCGCGAACAAATCCTCACCATCGAAGAAGCCGGCCGGTCCATCGCGGAGTTGCCGGTCTTTGACGGCGGTGACTACCCCGCTTCTGCCGCTGCCATTGGCGAATCGACTCTTCTTCTCATCCGCAAGAAAGACTTTCAGTCGCTCTTCCTTGAGCATCCCGAGGTGGGCCTGAAAGTCCTTAAAGTTGTGGGATCGAGATTGCGCACCATGGTCAACCTCATCAATGAGCTTTCCTTCTCAAGCGTGCGTCACCGCTTAGCGGCGCTTCTGTTGCGTTTGGCACAGACCGAAGGAAAGAAAACAGTGGGTGGCATAGTGTTTCATCTACCTTCAACCAACCAGGAACTGGCTGCCCAGATCGGGACGGTTCGAGAACTCGTGTCGAGGAACCTCGGCCGGCTTCAGACCGTGGGCATCATCGAGGTGCGCGGAAAGAGGGTGACCGTTCGGGATCTGAGCAAACTCGAAGCGGAGGTTGAAGAAAGCGAAGAGCGCGGGTGACTGCACGGCGTTCAAGGATGCCGACACTTGATTGAAACGTGCCAATGCTTGCTGTGACCGAAGTCACTGAACCTAACCCATCCCTATGTTCAAATCATCTCGATCTCCCGTAACCTGGGTGATCCGTTGAGCAGCGCA
>CADDZJ010000244.1 GCA_902812415.1 Acidobacteriota bacterium | reverse complement strand
GGGCGTGGACCGTCCCGTCGTACGGGCACGGCAGTTCGACCAGCGCCTTCGCGGTCTCGATCTCGACGATGGGCTGGTTCACCTTCACCTGGTCGCCGGGATGGACATGCCAGCGGACGATGTCCGCCTCGGTCAGGCCCTCACCGACATCCGGGAGCTTGAACTGCTTCAGCTCGCTCATGAGGTCTCAGCCCTCTCAGAACGCGAACGTGCGGTCGACGGCGTCCAGCACCCGGTCCAGGTCGGGCAGGTAGTGCTCCTCCAGGCGGGACGGCGGGTACGGGGTGGAAAAGCCGCCGACGCGCAGCACCGGTGCCTCCAGATGGTAGAAGCACTCCTCGGTGACCCGCGCCGCGATCTCCGCGCCGAGGCCCGCGAACACCGGCGCCTCGTGCACCACCACGCACCGCCCGGTCCGCCGCACCGACGCGGCGATCGCCCCGGTGTCCAGCGGCGACAGCGAGCGCAGGTCGACCACCTCGATCGAGCGAGCTTCACCGGCACCGTCGCGCGCGGCGATCGCCGCCTCCACGCAGGTGCGGACCATCGGGCCGTAGCAGAGCACGGTCACGTCGTCGCCCGCCATCACGGTCCGGGCGCGGTCCATCGGCAGCGCGGAGGAGAGGTCGGCGCCGGTGTCGACCTCGGCGCGCTCCCAGTAGCGGCGCTTCGGCTCGAAGAAGATCACCGGATCGTCGCTGGCGATCGCCTGCTGGATCATCGTGTAGGCGTCGGGCGAGTTCCCGCAGGCCACGACGCGCAGGCCGGCGGTGTGCGCGAAGTAGGCCTCCGGGGACTCGCTGTGGTGCTCCACCGCGCCGATGCCGCCGCCGCACGGGATCCGGATCACCACCGGCAGCTTGAGGTGCCCGCCCGAGCGCGCCCGCATCTTGGCGAGCTGGTTGACGATCTGGTTGGTCGCCGGGAACACGAACCCGTCGAACTGGATCTCGCACACCGGCCGGTAGCCGCGCAGCGCCAGGCCGATCGCGGTGCCCACGATGCCGGACTCGGCCAGGGGGGTGTCCACCACCCGGGTGTCGCCGAAGTCCTTCTGCAGCCCGTCGGTCACCCGGAAGACGCCGCCCAGCTTGCCCACGTCCTCGCCCATGATGAGGACCTTCGGGTCGCGTTCCAGCGCCCGGCGCAGCCCCTCGTTCAGCGCCCGGGACAGGGTGAGCCGCGCCGGCCCGCTTTTCTCGGTCATTGGGCGGCCTCCTGCTCGGTGTCGGCGAATGAATCCAGGTAGGCGGCGTACTGGTCGCGTTCGGCCGCGAGCAGCGAGTGCGGCTCCGCGTAGACGTTGCCGAAGATCTCCAGCGGGCCGGGGTCGGGCATCGACCGGACCTCACGCCGGATCCTCTCGCCGAGCTCGTCGGCTTCCCGGTCGATCTGCTGGAAGAACCCCGCGTCCGCGCCGTGCGCGCGGACCAGGTAGGCCTTCACCCGCTCGATCGGGTCCTTGAGCTTCCACGCCTCGAGCTCGCTTTGCAGCCGGTACCGCGTCGGGTCGTCGGTGGTGGTGTGCGCGCCCATCCGGTAGGTGTAGGCCTCGATCAGGGTCGGGCCCTGGCCCGCGTAGGCCGCCTGCAGCGCCTTGCGGGTGACCGCCTTGCAGGCGAGGACGTCATTGCCGTCCACCCGGACGCCGGGGAAGCCGAACCCGCGGGCCCGGTGGTACAGCGGGATCCGGCTCTGCTTCTCCAGCGGCTCCGATATCGCCCACTGGTTGTTCTGGCAGAAGAACACCACCGGCGCGTTGAACACGGACGCCCAGATGAACGCCTCGTTGACGTCGCCCTGGCTGGTGGCGCCGTCACCGAAGTAGGCGATGACCGCCTCGCCGGCCGTGCCGCCGTCGGCCCCAGCGGGGTCGTTGCCGACCGCGCCGTCGCGCTGGATGCCCATCGCGTATCCGGTCGCGTGCAGCGCCTGGCTGCCGATGACGATCGTGTACAGGTGGAAGTTGTGGTCCGCCGGGTCCCAGCCGCCGTTGCTGACGCCCCGGAACAGGCGGAACAGCTGCATCGGGTCGAGCCCGCGGCACCACGCGACGCCGTGCTCGCGGTAGGTCGGGAAGGCCATGTCCCGCGGGCCCAGCGCGCGCCCGGAGCCGACCTGTGCGGCTTCCTGCCCGAGCAGCGAGGCCCAGATGCCCAGCTCGCCCTGCCGCTGCAGGGAGATCGCCTCGGTGTCGATCCGGCGGACCAGGACGAGGTCGCGGTAGAGCGCGCGGATCTCGTCCGCGGACTCTCCGATGGCGTACTCGGGATGCTCCACCGGCTCGCCCTCCGGCGTCAGCAGCTGGACGAGTTCCGGCGCAGGCTCTGGCTCGCGGCCGGGCCCGGGCGGGCCCGCCGGAGCGGCGGGGTACGGTGCGGCGGCGGCCGCACCGTCGGCGTTGACGGTCACGTGCCACTCCTTGCTGGTCGGGGCCAGTACACGGGGTCGCCGTGGCTGACCGTTCGGCCGCCCCGCTCCCGATGGTGACGGTCCGCGGGGCGCAGTGGTTCTCCGGGTCCTCGCTGACGTGGGTCCGCAATGGCTCCCCAAGGATCAACGATCCCATCGTGACAGAAGTACCCGTCTTGGGCGCACTCCACTGTCGCGTAC
>CADDZJ010000243.1 GCA_902812415.1 Acidobacteriota bacterium | reverse complement strand
GGGAGAACAATGTTGCGAACATCAGTCATCGACCGCGGTGCTTTGGTAGGAGAGATTGTCAAGTTTTTTCCCGCGACTCTGGAGGTATTCGCCCGACATAATCTCGATCTCTGCTGCGAAGCGGGATATTCGCTGGAGACCGCTGCCTGCGAGCACAAACTGGATTTGGGCCGACTTCTGCAGGAACTGAATGAAGCGATCCGTGCCGACGAGGTCAGGACTTCCACAGGACACAGGGATTCTAACCCCGCTGTATCCGCTCGCCCCCGTGCCCTTCCCCCCTCTTCATCAGCGAAGAGATGGACCGGGCGGCAGTCATGACGGCGGGGTTACGATCCCTGTAAGTGAGCGATTCAATCCGGACAGAGATTCGTTCGTGTTGTTGAAAAAGCGATGAGCAAAAAAATAGAAGCATCAACCAGCGTGGCGGAGATCGTGCGACTGTGCCCTTCAGCCAGGAAGATTTTTGACCGGCACGGCCTCAAAGGTTGCGGCGGTGAACACGGTCCGGTCGAACCCCTGGAGTTTTTCGCGCGCGTTCATCAAGCCGACCTCCAGGCGTTGCTCGAAGACCTGAACGCCGAGATCGAAAAACCGGCGAAGGAAGCGCATGTCTATCACGAGACCCTCGCTGATTACATTTACCGCCGCTTCTTTAAGGCTGCGATCGCCATTATGCTCAGTCTGGGCGGACTGTGGGGCGTGATTGCGCTGATGCAGATTTCCCTTGGTAAAGCGCTGCTTCAGCCTCAATTGCTTCCCATGATTCATGCGCACGCCCACGCCATGATCTTTGGCTGGGTGGGCCTGTTCGTGATGGGCTTCGCTTACCAATCTTTCCCGCGCTTCAAATTCACGACGCTGTGGCGGCCTAGCCTGGCGAACCTCACTCTCTACTTAATGCTTTTTGGCATCGTTCTCCGTTTCAGCGGCGACATGCTTGGCCACGGCGCACTTGCCCTGGGCCTCGGAGCAGCATCTGCCGCGGCAGAAATCACCGCGATTGTCCTCTTTATGGTCATTGTCCTCAAAACCGCCCGGCAATCCATGAGTCCTCGCAGTCCGTATGAAGTGTTCATCATAGCAGCGCTTGGCTGGTTCCTGATCCAGGCGATCTTCAGCGGGTTCTTTTTCTTTGCAGAGGCGACGGCGGCGAACCTACAGGAAACGATCCTGCGCACCGCGTTGCTTGATGGCCCTCTGCGTGACATGCAGTTGCTCGGTTTTGCAGCACTGATTATTGCCGGAGTGAGCCAGCGATTTGTGCCCGTTGTTTATGGCCTCGGCCAGCCCAAGCATGATTTCCAGAGAGTGATCTTCTGGCTGATGAACGGCAGCCTCTTGCTCGACATCGCAAGCTATGCGGCTTTACTCACTACCGGCAAACCCTTCTTTGGTTTTACTCTCGAACTCTCTTATTTGTTCATGGTGGTCTGGGCGGTATTGCTGGTCATCCAATTGCGCATCTTCACTAAAACCACGCAGGCTGACCGAAGTTGGAAGTTCATCCGGGCGGCTTACGTCTGGCTGCTTATCGCCATGGCAATGATGCCTCTTCTGATGCCTTATAGCGCCTGGCAGGGCGAAGGTTTTTCTCATGCCTTTTGGGGTGCGCACCGCCACGCTTTCACGGTCGGCTTCATCAGCATGATGATTCTGGGCGTTTCATCGCGTGTCGTTCCGATCCTTGCTGGAGTCGATTCGAAGCAGCTCTCTTCACTTTGGGGACCGTTCATTCTACTGAATGCGGGCTGCGCCGGTCGCGTTATACTGGAAATTCTTACGGACTTCGCTCCTGGCATCGCCTATCCCTTGATCGGGATCACCGGCTTCGTGGAATTGGGAGCGCTGGCCTGGTGGGGGATCGGACTGTGGCACGTGATGAACCTCTCGAAGACTCATCGCGCGAGTGTTTTAAGGGTGCCCATGCCTGTTGGGGCGCGGTGACCCGCCTTCGCGATCCTCAGTGAAATCTTTCCGACGTCGGTTTTCCGTGCCTTTGAGGCTTTCGAGGTTTCGAATCGGCCGGAGCGGAAAGCAAATGCGCGCCAATCGCTATGTGAGCGGGTTCGTCCTTGCCGGTGGCCACAGCCGGCGAATAGGCTGCGACAAGGCATACCTGAAGTTCAGGGGCCAGCCCCTTTTACTAAGGTGCGTCAATCCCCTGAAGCCTTACGTTGATTCCTTCACCATCCTGGGACCGCGCGCCCGCTACGAGCCTCTGGGCGTGCCAGTCCTTCCCGATCGATGGCCAGATCGAGGCCCCCTCGGAGCTTTGGTGACAGGCCTCGAAAGCTCCGCGAACACTTGGAATGTCTTCCTCGCGTGCGATCTCCCATTGCTCAACGGAAGATTTATTGAATTGCTGCCGGATGCGGTACTGGTCGGTGAATGCGACGCGGTTGTTCCCCGGACCACTCAGGGCTGGCATCCACTCTGTGCTGCATACCGCCGGACGTGTACGACCCAAATGCGAGGCGCCTTGGAAAAGGGAGAGACCGCAATTATCAACGTGTTGCCGCACCTGCGCGTGGATGTCCTCAGCGCCGAGCGCCTGGCGATGGCGGGTGTTGCCGAAGAAGTTTTCGAGAACATTAATTTCCCAGAGGACTGGCAACGGGTACTTTGCCGCATGCGCGTCGAACCCGATGAAAGACCTTGAAGGTTATATTCAGGCGGCATCAAAGAATGGGCAGCCTCCACGGCCAGGGATCATTCTTGGCATCAGAATGTCTCTCGTTGCACTCCAACGGCTCAAAATTACCGACCTGAGCCAACACAGAAAATCCTTGATCGTAATTGTTGAGACCGATCGCTGCCTTCCCGACGCGGTCCAGCTTGTGACCGGATGCCGCTTAGGCAACCGTACTTCGAAACTCAGAGACCTGGGCAAGATGGCGGCTACATTTGTCGATTTACTAA
>CADDZJ010000242.1 GCA_902812415.1 Acidobacteriota bacterium | reverse complement strand
CTCCGGCGCCGGCTCCCCGGCCGCCGCCAGGCGGTACAGCCACCACACCCGGCGGCCCGCGACCGCCGCCGCGAGCACGGTCATCACCAGGCCGATGACGATTCTCAGGACCACTGCAACCTCCTCGGGGCGAGCCTACGGGCCCACGCGGCGCTCCGCGCCGCCTGGCTCCGGACCGGCTAGGAACCGCATCCTACCGAACGGTAACTTCCCCCCGGAAAAACGGCGTCACGGGCGGTGCACGGCGCCGGGATCCGCCGGGTGAGCCGGAACCGGGTCGCGGAATATCCTGCGCACCGCCAAGGTTGAGCCGGACGGACTCAAGTGATTTGACAGCCTGACGTGGGCGGTGCAACCTTGAGCCCAGATCACTCAAGGAAAGTAACAGGCTCACTCTAAGGACTGCTCATGGCACGTGCGGTAGGAATCGACCTGGGGACGACCAACTCGGTCGTCTCGATCCTGGAGGGCGGCGAGCCCACGGTCATCGCCAACGCCGAGGGCTCGAGAACGACTCCCTCTGTGGTCGCCTTCGCCAAGAACGGCGAGGTGCTGGTCGGCGAGGTGGCCAAGCGGCAGGCCGTCACCAACGTCGACCGGACGATCCGGTCGGTCAAGCGCCAGATGGGCACCGACTGGACCGTCAAGATTGACGACAAGACGTTCACCCCGCAGCAGATCAGCGCGTTCATCCTGCAGAAGCTGAAGAGGGACGCGGAGGCCTACCTCGGCGAGAAGATCACCGACGCGGTGATCACCGTCCCGGCGTACTTCAGCGACGCGCAGCGCCAGGCCACCAAGGAGGCCGGCCAGATCGCGGGCCTGAACGTGCTGCGGATCATCAACGAGCCGACGTCCGCCGCGCTCGCCTACCACCTGGAGAAGGAGAACGAGGCGACGATCCTCGTCTTCGACCTGGGCGGCGGCACGTTCGACGTCTCGCTGCTCGAGGTCGGCGAGGGCGTGGTCGAGGTCAAGGCCACCAGCGGTGACAACCACCTGGGCGGCGACGACTGGGACCAGCGGATCGTCGACTGGCTGGTCAAGGACTTCAAGAACGCTCACGGCGTCGACCTGTCCAAGGACAAGATGGCGCTGCAGCGGCTGCGCGAGGTCGCGGAGAAGACCAAGATCGAGCTTTCCAGCGCGTCCGAGTCGCAGATCAACCTGCCCTACATCACCGCGTCCTCGGAGGGCCCGCTGCACCTGGACGCCAAGCTGACCCGCTCCGAGTTCCAGCGGATGACCTCTGATCTGCTGGACCGCTGCAAGGGCCCGTTCCAGCAGGTGATCAAGGACACCGGGATCAAGCTGAGCGACATCAACCACGTGGTGCTGGTCGGCGGCTCGACCCGGATGCCCGCCGTGGTCGACCTGGTCAAGGAACTGACCGGCGGCAAGGAGCCGAACAAGGGCGTCAACCCGGACGAGGTCGTGGCGGTCGGCGCCTCACTGCAGGCCGGCGTGCTCAAGGGCGAGGTGAAGGACGTCCTGCTGCTCGACGTCACGCCGCTGTCGCTGGGCATCGAGACCAAGGGCGGCATCTTCACCAAGCTGATCGAGCGGAACACGACGATCCCGACCAAGCGGTCGGAGATCTTCACCACCGCCGACGACAACCAGCCGTCCGTGCAGATCCAGGTCTTCCAGGGCGAGCGTGAGATCGCCGCGTACAACAAGAAGCTCGGCATGTTCGAGCTGACCGGCATCCCGCCGGCGCCGCGCGGCGTGCCGCAGATCGAGGTCACCTTCGACATCGACGCCAACGGCATCGTGCACGTCACCGCGAAGGACCTGGGCACCGGCAAGGAGCAGTCGGTCACCATCTCCGGCGGCTCGGCGCTGCCCAAGGAGGACATCGACAAGATGGTCCGCGAGGCGGAGGAGTACGCCGAGCAGGACCGGAAGCGGCGCGAGGAGGCCGAGACCCGCAACCAGGCCGACACCCTCGCCTACACGACCGAGAAGTTCCTCGCCGAGAACGGCGACAAGGTCCCGGCCGACGTCAAGTCCGAGGTCGAGTCCGCGGTCGCGGAGCTCAAGAAGGCCCTGGAGGGCACGGACATCGACGCGATCAAGGCCGCCTCGGAGAAGACCGCGCAGGTCAGCCAGAAGATGGGCTCGGCCATCTACGCGCAGCAGCAGGCCTCGGGCGCCCAGTCCGGTGACGGCTCCGCCGGGGCCAGCGCTGGTGACGGCCAGGGCGCCGCATCCGGCGGTGAGGACGAGGTCGTCGACGCCGAGGTCGTCGATGAGGGCAAGGAGAAGCAGGACCCAGGGGCTGCCTGATGACGTCACAGGACCACACTCACGAGGAACCGGGAACGGGACCGGTGATTCGTGACCGGCGGCGCATCGATCCGGCGACCGGCCGGGTCCGCGAGCAGGGCCCCGGTAACAGCCGGGGCAAGCACGCTCGCGACCCGGCCGGGCCCGAGGGCGGCGCGAGCGCCGGGCACGGGGCGGAAACAGCTGGAGCACCGGACGTGACTGCTGCACAGCTCGCCGAGCGCACCGCTGATCTCCAGCGGGTGCAGGCGGAGTACGCGAACTACCGCAAGCGCGTCGAGCGGGACCGGATGGCCGTTCGCGAGCAGGCGCTCGCGAACGTGCTGTCCGAGCTGCTCCCGGTTCTCGACGACATCGGGCGGGCCCGGGAACACGGTGAGCTCTCCGGTGGGTTCAAGTCGGTGGCCGAGTCGCTGGAGGCAACGGCGGCCAAGCTGGGCCTGATGCGGTACGGCGAGGCTGGCGAGCCGTTCGACCCGAAGGTGCACGAGGCGCTGCTGCACTCGTACTCAGACCAGGTCACCGAGCCCACCTGCGTGCAGATCCTGCAACCGGGCTACAAGGTGGCGGACCGGATCCTGCGCCCGGCCCGGGTGGAGGTCGCCGAGCCCGCGTCCGCCGAGGCGCCACCGGCGCCGGAGGAGTTCGCGGTACCGGAAC
>CADDZJ010000241.1 GCA_902812415.1 Acidobacteriota bacterium | reverse complement strand
GCAGATCGCGGCGCTCGCCGGCCAGGTGGCCGACGAGCGCCGCGATCTGCTCCCCATCGCAGCCGGTCGCCCGCGCGAGCTCCTCGAGCGCCAGCTCGTAGCGGCCGTCGCCGTCTGCGACCGCCGCCAGCCGCTCGAACAGCACCCGCGGAAGCTCGGGCCGGAGTTCGTCGCGCTTGATGAAGTGGACGTGCAGCGCCTTGTCCCGGTTCTCGGCCAGCAGAAGCGCCTGCGCAGGCTTGCCGTCGCGGCCCGCGCGCCCCGCCTCCTGGTAGTAGGCCTCGAGCGAAGCCGGCACGCTCGAGTGGACCACCGTGCGGACGTTCGGCTTGTCGACTCCCATGCCGAACGCGTTGGTGGCCACGATCAGGCGCGTCTCGTCCGCGAGGAAGCGACGCTGGACCGCGGCTCGCCGCTCGCGATCCAGTCCGGCGTGATAGGGGAGCGCCTGCTCGCCGAGCTCCCGAGTGAGCGTGGCCGCAAGCTCCTCCGCCCCGGCGCGCGTGCCCGCGTACACGATCGCGGGCAGGGCGCCCTCCGCACGCAGCACCTCGACGAGGACGAGCAGCTTCTCCCTGGGGCTGGGGCGGGCGACCGCGAAGGTCAGGTTGGGCCGGTCGAACCCGGTGGCCAGGCGCAGCGGGTCCCTCAAGCCGAGACGGTGCACCACATCGGCCGCCACGCGGGGCGTGGCGGTGGCCGTCGAGGCCATGATCGCCGCCGCGCCGAGGTAGCGCGCCGCGTCCGCGAGGCGGAAGTAGTCGGGCCGGAAGTCGTGGCCCCACTGCGAGACGCAGTGGGCCTCGTCGACCACGAACAGGCCCACCCGGGCCTCGCTCATCCGGGCCAGGAAGCCGGGGGACGAGAAGCGCTCGGGCGCGACGTAGAGGAGGCGCAGATCGCCCGCGACCGCGCGCCGGAGCGCCTCCGCGTTGGCGGCCGGGTCCTGCTGCGCGTTGACGAGCGCGACCCGGCTGCCGAGGCCGCGTGCCCGCAACGCGTCCACCTGATCCTGCATCAGCGAGACGAGCGGCGAGACGACCACGGTGAGGTCGTCGCGAAGCAGCGCCGGCAGCTGGTAGCAGAGGGACTTGCCCGAGCCGGTGGGCATGACGACCAGCACGTCGCGACCTGCAAGCGCCGCCTCGCAGGCCTCGCGCTGCCCGGGCCGGAACCCTGAGAAGCCGAAGTGCCCGTGGAGCTCTCGGTCGAGTCGAGTCACCCGGCGAGCGTACCCGCCGGCGCGGCGGGATTGGCGCTCCCGTGGCGGCTCCGTCGCCGCCACCGCACGCAAGTAGCGAAGTTGTTGCAGGCTCCGCCTACGCCCGTGGCAGCGCCATCGCCGAGTCGGCGTTCTCGAGCGCGAACTTCCCGCCCGCCGCCTCCTCCGTGCGCTCCAGGGGGTAGTCGCCCGTGAAGCAGGCGTCGCAGTGGCTCTCGCGCGGCAGGCCGATCGCCTGGTAGAGCCCCTCGATCGACAGATAGGCGAGCGAGTCGCAACCCAGCTCGTCCGCGACCTCCTCGACGCTCCGCCCGTGGGCGATCATCTCCTCGTGCGTGGACATGTCGATCCCGTAGTGGCAGGGATGGCGGATCGGCGGCGCGGAGATGCGCATGTGGACCTCCGCGGCGCCGGCGTCGCGCAGCATCCTCACGATCTGGCGAGTGGTGTTGCCGCGCACGATCGAGTCGTCCACGACCACGATGCGCTTGCCGCCGATGATCTCGGGCAGCGGGTTGAACTTCATCCGCAGGCCGTGCTTGCGCAGCTCCTGTCCGGGCTGGATGAACGTGCGCGCCACGTAGCGGTTCTTGATCAGTCCGTCGTCCTTCGGTATCCCGGAAGCCGTGGAGAAGCCGACCGCCGCCGGATTGCCCGAGTCGGGCACCGCGATCACGAGGTCGGCGCCCACCGGCGACTCGCGCCAGAGGATCTCACCCATGCGCCGCCGCGACACCTGCGTCAGGCGCCCTTCCAACTTGCTGTCCGGGCGCGCGAAGTAGATGTGCTCGAAGACGCAGAACGCCCGCCGCGCGCCCTTCACCACCTGGCGCACCTCGAGCCCGCGCTCCCCGATCGAGACGAGCTCGCCCGGCTCCACCTCGCGCAGCATCCGCGCGCCGATGATGTCGAAGGCGCAGCTCTCGGACGCCACGCAGTAGCGGTCCCCGAGCTGCCCGATCGCGAGCGGCCGCAGCCCCGCCGGGTCGCGGAAGGCGACCACGGAGTCCTGCGTGAGCACCACCGTCGAGAAGGCGCCCTCGAGCCGCGGCAGCACGTCCTCGACGGCGTCCTCGATCGCCTCCGCCTCGTGCATCGAGAGCAGCGCGGCGATGATCTCGGAGTCCGACGTGGAGCTGAAGCGCACCCCGCGCTCGCGCAGCTCCAGGTGCAGCTCGAGCGCACCCGTCAGATTGCCGTTGTGGGCGAGGGCGAGCTCGCGGCGGTCCGAGCGGTGGATCGGCTGCGAGTTCTCCCAGGCGGAGGAGCCCGTGGTGGAATAGCGCACGTGGCCGATCGCCATCGAGCCGCCGAGCGCCTGCAGCTTCGGCTCGTCGAACACCTGCGACACGAGGCCGAGCTCCCGCAGCGCCACGATGTGCCCGTCCTGCGACGTGGCGATCCCGGCGGACTCCTGCCCGCGGTGCTGGAGCGCGTAGAGAGCGAAGTAGGTGAGCCGGGCGACGTCCGATTCCGGCGCGTAGACGCCAAAGACGCCGCACTCGTCGCGAGGACCGTCGCGCAAGGAGAGGGGCTCCTGTGGAGTCATGAGAGGCGGTCGGGAAGCCCGCGCTCGTACGCGGTTCTCGCTTCCTCGACCGGTACAGAGAGCGTAGCAACGCCCGCGGTCAGCTCGAGCGCCTCGCCGCCCACCTCGCCGAGGTGGATCAGGCCGTCCGCGCCGACGCGCTGGGCCAGGCCCTCGATGGTCTCGAGCGGGCCCGAGACGACGACCCCGCCCGGCCCCTCGCCGAACAGCGCGGCGTCGGCGTCGTACACCC
>CADDZJ010000240.1 GCA_902812415.1 Acidobacteriota bacterium | reverse complement strand
AACGCCACGCTTTGCGGCGGCGGCCACAGCCTCCAGATTTGACGGGGTGATCTGGCTCTGGCTGTTCAGCAGCGTGCCGTCCAGATCAATTGCAATCAAGCGGATGGGCATCGGAATGCTCGCAAGAGGTGATGACGCCTGAGCGCTTTAACCGGCAATAGCGATAGAATGTTGAGACGCCTCGGAAGATGGATGGGCAGGCACTTCTTCATTATAGCAGGAGGAAGCGGGCGCTTTGATGCGCGCTGTAACGGCGATGTCCCGCGCGCCCGAACAATTGAAAGATGGAGGCTGCGGTGAGGACACTGCCGCTACAAGAGCGGTTTTCACTTTTTCCAGCAGCACGCTAAAAGATCGCAAGAGCAGGAATCATCCCTATGACCGCAGAGCAATCATCGGTTGAGAAAAATAAATCCCAAAATCGCAATTCAGATGTTTATGTCGCCACGCTGGATGTGGGCACTTCTTCAGTTCGTTCGCTCTTATTCAATCAGCGAGCTGAAGAGATGGAGGGTTTCGGAATCCAGATCCCTTATGACGTCAAGACCGCTTCGGATGGAGGCGTTGAGGTGGACGCCGATGCGCTGGCTGGCCTGGCGGTGAAGAGCCTCTCCGTTCTTCATCAACAAATCTGGGAGCGTCGGCTGAAGGTCTCCGCCGTCGCGTGTTGCACGTTCTGGCACAACGTCCTTGGAGTGGATGCCCAAGGCTCGCCCTCAACGCCGGTCCTTCATCCTTTTGATACTCGCGCGGACCAGGCCGCGCGCAAGCTGGCCTTGCGGATCGACAGCCGCGCCCAGCATGCGCGAACCGGTTGCGTGCTCCATCCCAGTTATCTTCCGGCCAAACTGCTCTGGCTCTCGGAAACGAATCCCACGGCGTTCAAGGCTTCCCGGCGGTGGATGTCGTTCGGGGAATATCTCTTCCTGAAATTTTTCGGCAAGGCCGTTGCTTCCGTTTCCATGGTCTCCGGCTCCGGCCTCTGGAACCAGCATGAGAATCAATACGATTCTGAAATCCTGGGGGTGTTGCCGGTGGACCTCAATCAGTTGAGTCCGGTTCAGGAAATGGACCAGCCGCTCAGCGACCTTCGCCCGGAATACAAGTCCCAATGGCCCGCGCTTTCCGGGGCGCCCTGGTTTCCGGCTCTTGGAGACGGAGCAGGGTAGCGCAGACTCTCGCATCTCAGAGAGTCTGCGGTGTCTCCCTGCCACGGCCCCGCGGCTCTGGGTTTGATCGCCGTAGCCACATGTTCACAAAAAGCGGACGTCTACCATGTTAAGAACCGCAGACTTTGAACGGCACAAAGTCTGCGCTACCTGGCTGTGGACATGATTGCGACGGAAAAGACGCGGACCGCAAGATCGGCGGTCCGGGATAGGACTACGGACTCAGTCATCAGCTCACCGCTTTCTTCACGAGCGCGGCGATCTTCGCCTCTTCGGCGGCAGGCAACTCCTTCAATGCGAAAGCCGTCGGCCACATGGCGCCTTCGTCGAGGTTCGCCTCGTGCATGAAGCCGAACGTCGCGTACCTGGTCTTGAACCTCTGCGTGCTTTGGAAGAAGCAGACGATCTTACCGTTGTCCTTGGCATACGCGGGCATCCCATACCAGAGTCTCGGCGAGAGGGCTGGCGCGTTGGCTTTGATGATGGCATGGAGTCGGTTGCCTATGACGCGATCCGGTGGCGGCATTGCCGCGATCGCCGCGAGCACGGCGCTTTCCCCGTCCGCCTTCTTCGCGCGCGGGCCGCGGCGCGCGGCTGCCTTCAGCTCTTTGGCGCGCTCCCTCATCGCGGCGCGCTCCTCGTCCGTGAATCCCTGGGTGCTCTTGGGGGATTTCTTCGCCACCTTCTTTGCAGCTTTCCGCTCAGCCATCGTGCCTCCGTACATGCGTGTTTGGCGCTTTTGCGACCTCTCCGTTCACGACCTCTGACCCGCCTGAGACGGCCAGTTGGGCGTTTCAATGCCGAATTGCCTGGCGTACTCCACTTTCAGCCGCTGCCAGCCGTCGAACTTCATCGCCTCACTGCCAGCGATGCGGCCGATGGGAGTTCCACTGAGAAGGTGATCCAGAACGTCGAAAGCAATGTGCCAGCCCGCGGCGCCCCACGCGATGAACCGGCGGTCGATGTTGATCCACAGCGTCAAACGCGTGCCGCTGCCAAAGGCTTCGAGCTCCCACCGCATATCGCCGTACTCAAGCGCCTTGGGAGCGTCGGCTCGCGTCACTTTTGTTTCGATCGGCGTGGGCGCTCCCACCCAGGTGAGCTTCACCGTCGCTCCAGCCGCGCCCAGGTTCCCATCGGCGTCAAAGGGCGCCCACTCGCGCAGATGCGCCGGGTCAGTCAGCGCCTGCCAGACTTTTTCCGGCGGGTGGCGCAGTTCTCTCGTGAGAATGAGCGTCCACTTCTCTCCGTCCTTTTGCACCTCGGCCCCGTTGGCCGGACCCGGTGTGTACTGCTCGCGATCGGCCATCTATTTCCTCCATGCCAGTTGGGTGAGCTGAATGAGGTTGCCGCAGGTGTCCTTCAGCATCGCAATGGTCGAGGCGGTCACATCGGTGGGCGGCATCGTGAATTCGGCGCCGCGAGCCTTGATGCGCTCGTAGTCGCCCTTGACGTCGTCGGTGAAGAACATGGCCGCGGGCTGGCCCTGTTGGAAAATCGCCTGCTGATACGCTTGGGCCGCCGGGTTGTTGTTCACCGCCAACTGCAGCTCCGTGCCGTCCGGCTCCTCGGGCGAGGCCACCGTCAGCCAGCGATAAGGGCCCTGACTGAAATCGGTCTTCTTCACGAAGCCCAGCACCTCCGTATAGAAGCGCAGGGCCTTGTCCTGGTCGTCCACGTAGACGCTGGTCAATTTGATTTTCATTCCGTTTCTCCTGTGCGCCGGCCAAAACCGGCGAGGTGTGTGAATGAAAAAGTCATACGGTGAAGGATTAGCGACCCACACCGGCCCCGAGTCATGCGGAGCCGCTCGCGAGGGCGGCGACGAAGCGTTGACAGGGGAACGTATGGGCCGGGTATACAGCCGCGTA
>CADDZJ010000239.1 GCA_902812415.1 Acidobacteriota bacterium | reverse complement strand
GGGCTAGTGGACGTGGCATGCGCTCTGGCTCATAGATGGGTCGTGTCAGGGGTAAGCTCAGAGAAGCGCTGTTTCTCTTACGGTAAATGCTGCAGGGCGGCAAACAGCGCTCACAGAGTAGGTAAAGAGTCCCGAGGTCGCAATAGTATGGAAAGGGCTTTAGGGCTAGGGTTTGGATGGAGAACGCAGATGCGTTCTTCTTTAAGCCGGAGGAGTGTTTTGAGCCATGGCCCCGCATGCATCGACCACGCCCACCTTCACGCTCCCCCTTTTGCTAGCAGTTATCGCGTGAGGGGTACAAAACTTAGATTATAACATCGTGATTTTGGACTCCTAAAAGTAAGGGGTTCACGAGTCGAACCGGCTCTTGAGGAATCGCCTGAAGGGACGAACTCAACTACGCGGGCACGCACCAGCCCTTCGCGCCTTTATTGTCGGGAGCAAGGAGCCGAATTTCTGAAGTGATCCCATGGTTGCTGAGAACTTGCCGGATGGTCTCGCCGATGGCAGCCGTGTTCCCCTTGGTGATTGCCAGAATGGAGGGACCTGCGCCGCTCAGACAAACGCCAAGGAGGCCAGAGAGGCTCATATTCAGAATTTCCTGAAGTCCCGGGATGAGCGGCGCGCGATAAGGTTGATGCCATCGATCATCGAAGAGCGTGCGTTGCAGATCAGCTTTCCCAGAGAAGAGCTTAGCCACCAGCATCGTGCCTCTTTGCATGTTGTGAATGGCGTCCGCGCGTGAGTACGAAGCGGGCAAAACCTGGCGGGCTTTTTCAGTGGAAAGCGGGTAGTCCGGGACCACCAAAACGAATTGGAGTTGGTCTGGGACGGAGCAAGAATAGGAAATGACCTTGTCTTCCGATTGGGCGGAGATGGTAAACCCACCGTGCCACGCCGCGGCCACGTTATCAGGATGTCCCTCCAATCTGGTGGCCAGCGAGATGATCTCCTCATCAAACAGAACCTTATCAGCCAGCCAATGGCAGGCTGCGAGCGCACCAATGATGGCAGCGGCGCTTGATCCAAGCCCGATGCCTACCGGAATCTGATTCTCAATTTCCAGATCAAAGCCGCGATGCTTCCCACACCCGCGCATCGTCTCGCGGATCGTGCGGGCGATGAGGTTGTTTTCGTCCACGGGGATCCGTTCTGGGTTGATTCCTTTGTACTCCACCGTAATGGCGTCGTCCGTGCGAGGGGAAACGTGCAAATCCAGATAAAGGCTCAGGGCCAAAGCGGCGCAATCAAAAAGGCAGCCGAGATTGGCAGTGGTGGCAGGGACTCGGACCGAGATTCGCTTTAACATCGGAGAATTTTAATTTGATCAATGATAGCGCCTGAATAAGCAGTCCGCTAGAAAGTATAAGCTGGAAAGGTGGGAAAAGGCAGCAGTAAACTTTCGCCCTAACCGCACACCTCGCAAAAAAGCGCGACGTATGCACTACTCGTTGTCAATTATCGGGGGTCGTCATCCCGCGCAGGCAGAAATCTGAAGGTTACCCTCTTGCGCAAACGACTATCTCTCCGCTTCTACACTGGCGCAGCCGTCTCCGCCAGATAGTGCTCTTCAAAATCCGCCACCTTAGGTCGAATAACGGTCGTTTCCTGGACAGGCTCGGTCATAGCGCTGAGCGTCTTCAATCCGTTGCCGGTGATCACCAGCACCAGAGATTCTTCCGGATTCAACAATCCCTGGCGGATCAGCTTTCGAGTCACTGCAACGGTGACACCGCCTGCGGTCTCCGTAAAAACGCCTTCGGTTTCAGCCAGCAGCCGGATGCCTTCCAGAATCTCATCGTCGCTTGCGTCTTCGCCTGCGCCGCCGCTCTCCAGAATGGTTTTCACAGCAAAGGGACCATCGGCAGGATTGCCGATGGCGAGCGACCGGCAAATGGTATTCGGCTTCTGGGGGATGATTTCCGGATCGCCTTTCTTGGCGGCGGTCGTGATGGGAGAGCAGCCGGTGGCCTGAGCGCCGAAAAATCGCGTCGAGACCGGTTCGACCCAGCCGAGTTTCTTGAGGTCTTCAAAGGCCTTGTGGACCTTGGTGATCAGTGATCCGCCGGCCATCGGAATCACGATATTCTGAGGCAGCCGCCAGCCAAGCTGTTCAGCCACTTCGTAACCCACCGTTTTTGAGCCTTCGGAATAATAAGACCGCAGATTAACGTTGACAATGCCCCACGGATATTTCATGGCGATTTCCGAACAGAGACGGTTAACCTGGTCGTAGTTGCCATCGATCCGCACCAGCTTTGCGCCAAACACTTCAGTGGCAATAATCTTTTCCCGCTCAATATCGGCAGGAATGAAGATAAAGGCGCTGAAGCCTCCCGCCGCCGCCTGCGCCGCCACAGCATTCGCCAGATTGCCGGTTGAAGAGCAGGCCACGGTGTTAAATCCGAATTCGCGCGCTTTGCTGAGGGCTACGGCGACGACGCGATCCTTGAAAGAAAGTGTGGGATGATTCACGGCGTCATTCTTGACGTAAACTTCTTTCGCGCCGAGCGCGCGAGCCAGTCGTGGCGCAGGGAAGAGCGGAGTAAACCCTGTCTGATGCCCTACACTGGGCTCCTCGATCACCGGCAGAAGCTCCCGATAACGCCACATATTGGGAGGGCGCGTGGCAATCTCCTGACGCCGCAGGTCGGACCATAGTCGTCCGTAATCGTAAATCACTTCCAGCGGCGCCCAGCATTCCTCGCATGCGGCAATAGGCTTCAACTCATATTCGTGACGACATTCCCGGCACTGCAGGTGCGATGCGTAGCTCACGTCTCCTCCTCAACTTGGGAATCTCAGTCCCGAGTGTTTAGGGTTGCCAGAGCTTTGGAGGGATGAAAAAGGGAGGCAGATAAACTAAAAAGCCTCCCCGATTCATCGGGAAGGCTTGGTTTAGACCGTTAATGGCCCTTCTCATCTTCCCCAAAACCGGGCAGGAGTTGGCACCTGACCCCTGCTCGAAGCAAGGCGGTTGCCGTGGCGTCATCGGGCCCGTCCCTCGGCCACTCTGGATGAGATTCAGGGTAACTGAATCAGCTATTTAATTT
>CADDZJ010000238.1 GCA_902812415.1 Acidobacteriota bacterium | reverse complement strand
CTCAAACTGCTTCAGCTTCGAGCGCGGCGTGCCCACCAGGTATTGACCCGCGCGTTTTCGCAAGGCGGCCAAGTTCTCTTCGCTCACGATGCCTCGGTCGAACACCCAGACTCGTCGCGTTCGCCCGTACTTGCGCTCCACCATCCGCAGCACCGCTTCCAGCGTGGTCACATCGGCGCGGTTGCCGTCGAAGGTCTCATAACTGAGCGGGAAACCTTCCTCGTTCACGATCAGGGCAATCACCACTTGCTTGCAGTCCGGCCGGTGGTCCCGCGACTAGCCGCGCTGCATCATCGGATCTTTCTCCGCCGCGCCTTCCACGTAACGGCTTGTCAAATCGTAGAGCAGCACATCGAACTCGGCCTGGAACAATTCGCCGTAGCGAGCGGAGAGATGCCTCTCCAGTTTCGTCTTGTGCGGCAACCGGCGATCCAGGCATCGGTACAGACGCGTATCGTTGATCTTGCCTTCCTCGATGCCCAACAGGTCGTCGAGTGCCGTCGAAGGGTACCAGCGCTCTTCAATCGCCAACTCGCTGCCCGGCGCGCACCGTCGGTTCACCGCCAGCAGTGCGGCGACACGTGACCCGGGAACATCGGCGGGATCGTCGGTCCGGTCCAGCAACGGCTCCCAGAATCGATCCAGCTCCCGGCGTTTCCACAACTCCAGACCGAGACAACAATCCCCGAACCGGCGCGGGCGCTCCAGTCGCACCTTGTCCAATCGCACCCGCGCCACGGTGGCGTCGTCCTCAGGGGGTTCGATGTCGGAGGGAAACAACTTCAGCTGGCGGCTCTCGCCCTGTCCGTTGAAGACCTCGATAGTCTTCAGCCAGCGCGCCTGGGCCGAGTCGTTCAGTTCACCCAGGTAGCAGAGCGTCCGCTGTCGTGGACCGTCAGGCGTACGGACCGTTTCGACCAGCGACCAGTAGGCGTGATCTTTGCCATCCTTCGATCGCTCGTGGCGTCGCAGAAACATTCCGCGGCGATGGTGTCAGGATCGGTGACGGTTTTCAAGGGGGTGGGTCTGCACTACACGGCCTTTTCCGACACCTCAGCTTGAAAACAAACAGCCTGGCCAATCACAACGCGCAAAAATAATCAAAAACCGCATTCCCGTGACGAACTTGGGTTATTGCCCGTGCCTTGCGAGGGAACCGCGCAAGAGCCGGGATTCGCCACGCTCGCATAGTCATTGTAAACCAGGCAAGAGTCTGCGGCAGGGTTCGACGAAGTCCCCAGTTCGATCCTCACCGGTTGCAAGCGGTTGTTATAGGCATACGTCTCCACGGTATTCGTGCAGCCCGAGCCCGCGCAGCCATTATCCAAGGTGCTCTCCGCACCCCAGGGGGTATAGGTGATATTCTGTGCCCGATACTGCGGGTGCGTCGAATCCACCAGCGAGCTTTGAATCTGTGTGGTTTGCTGCGCCCCGTTGAGGGTGTTGGTGATGATGGTGAATCCCGCCGGATGCGTCCAGCTTGTGATGTCGACTGCCAGATCGTAAGTGTAGCTCATCGCCCACGGCCCTGTGCCGCAATTGTAAGGCGTACACTGCCAATAACCGTTGACTCTTCCCATCGCGTCATAGCTGTAGATCGTCGCCGTGCTGGATGAAGAGCAATTCAACGCCGCTGAACTTGTGCAAGTTGCCATCAGCCGACCAACCGTATTCGTCAGCGAATTGATCCGCCAGCTATCGATGCACGCCCAGTTCGAGTCGTAATAGAAGCTCGCTGCCGGCGTCCCATCGGAATAGCTTTTCGAGGTCAGCCGGTTCAAGGCATCGTAGGTATACGTGGTCGTGATGCCGCGGGCGTCTTTGCGGGTCTGGACGTCGCCATTGGCGGCATAAGTGTACGTGACGGCGCCGGTTTCCGGATTGGTGGCCGAGAGCTTGCGCGAAAGCGAATCATAAGTAAACGTCCGCGCCTGGCTGCCTTCGGTTGCCTTGGTGAGGTTATCGAGCGCGTCATATTGATAATCGGTCTCGTAATTCAGGCCGCTGGGGTCTTCAAACACCTGCGTCAATCTTCCCAACCCATCCGCGCAACGCTTGCGCGCTTTGCTGGCTTCGTCAGTTGCCGTGGAGCAGTTGCCGGAATAGCTGTTGCTCGCTACGTTGTCGTCCGGGCGCGTGATCGAGGTGACGCGGCCCAGGACGTCATAAGCCGCGAACCTTAAAAACGAAGGTTCGCGCTACCTCGCTGAAGGCGTTATACCCTCTGACTGCATCTCGTCTATCGCGTGCCCTGAATAGCGGGTAGGGGGTAGCCACGGCACCGGGTTTGTGCCGTGGGCTTTTCAGCCGCGGTACGAGTCCGGCAACAGAACATAGTCGACCCTGAGCGGACATCGCCTGACTTTTTCCTTATCCAGGGAAAGATTGTTGTAGCTGGATCATCGCCACCCTTCGGTCTGTTCACCAGTTCCCTCCGCACCGGATTCAGGTGCATATAGTCGAACCGCCCGGCACAGTTCGTACCCCTTGAGTTGTGGCAACCCCAAAAAGCCCACGGCATCAACCCGATGCCGTGGCTACCCGCTTTCATCCGCGAAGGGCCACGCTCGGGTCGTACTCGATAAGCGCTTGTTCGTGTCACGACTTTAAGATGAACCTTGTACCGACTATAAGGTTCAAGAAAAAAGTAGAGAACTACGACCTGTATGCCCCGCGTGCTTTGCAGGTGCCCGGAAGTGGTTGATGTAATGGAGGGTTATCGACCCGATGAGGAAAACTTTCGGAGTGTCATTAACCTGCCTATTGCGGGAGAGTCACGGCACAATGGCGGTCAGCAAGCTCACGAGAGAAACCCGAAGGCCATGGCCATCGTGTAGGGTCTGCTACTCTTCACGTCGTTCATCTTTGGCGTGACCAATCCATCCTCACAGCAGCGCCCGTCAGGCAAGCCTGCCCCTATTGTGAGGCTTCGGTGGAATTTACGCCGCGCAGCAGGAAAGCTTCGCAACATCCTTCTTAAAAGTGAGAGCCGCCAGCTTCAATCCCTCAACCATCGTCAGATACGGGTGAAAGGTTTCCACTAGGTCTTGGACAGTTAGACCGAACTTGAT
>CADDZJ010000237.1 GCA_902812415.1 Acidobacteriota bacterium | reverse complement strand
CTAGCATGTCTCGAAAGCTGCGATCCTGGCTGCGCAGATTCAGGAAATCTGGGTAGGAAATAGAAACTGCTTTGCCCGGCTTTCCTCTGGTTACTACAACCAAGCGGCTGGTGTGGGCGGCGCCGCAGCCTGTAGTTTGAGGACCATATGTGGTGAGCGGACCGCTGACCGGCTTATACGCCAATTCGCGGCGTGCGGCAAAAGGCATGACCTTAATGGATAAACTCAGGCCTAACGCAAGCGGTAGGGTTTCTCAGGGCTTGGGCGCGACCGAAGCAGCAGGTGGCGGCGCCAAATCAAGACCCGAGAGTGTACAAGTGCCCAGAAACCGGACCCTCGCGATGGCATCCACAGAAACAGCTATCCACATGCCGTTCATGGCGGCGAATTGGACGGTGATGTGAAGGTCCTTGATCCAGAAGGAGGGGCTTTTGACTGGCACTGCGACCACCCGGCGGATCCGGAACGTCTTGGCATCTACCCAGATGTCTCCAAGGAGCAGGCCTTTCTTCTTACGTTTAGGGATGATATGCAATACATACTCAGGAACGACGCCAAAATCCTCTTTTCTCAAGAAAACGAAGTCATAATTCAGTCGGCTGATGTCGCCCTTGCGCCCTTCCTTCGCCCACTCAATTTCCTGCTCTAAAAGATCGCGCACGATCTTTTCACCCCTCGGGTTACCATGCGCCTTGATGATTTTGAATGTTTTCGTGTCAGGCGGAGTAAAGCTGATTTGAGCGATTACGTCCGAGGCGGGTTCTGAATCGTTACCTCGGAATATTTTATATTCCCGCGTTACTTGGTAGGAGCGAGAGAGCGCGGGGTTCTGCGCCTCAGTTCGTTCCAAAGATTCCACAATCAGGTTCAGATGAGGAGAGACAGCTCTTGCATCGTCCGCGCGCAATGGAGAAGCAGAGAACCATGCGATCGTCACAAGAGAAAGAAGAACGATGAACTTGACCTGCTCTGCAATCGTCCAACTTGGCGCGTGCACTTGCCCCATCATCCCCACCGCCGAATGCCTGCGAAGGGTCCACAAGGAAGCCCTCCGGCCAGAATCAGTTGGCAAACGTTCACCCCCTAACATGGATCCTGGAGATAGATGTCAAAACTCCAAAAATATTCAGGAGCCACAAGACGACTGCGATAACCACGACGGCATTCAAAATCGTCTTAATGGAGCCCGCCATGGGTATGTAGTTGTTGATGAGCCAGAGAAGAACCCCTACCACAATCAGAGTGATCACAATGTGAATTAGCATGTTAATGCACCTCCTTGCTTTCTGATGAAAATGAATCACTGATTCCCTGCAAGACGGGCGGCCTCTCAAAGAGGCCATTTCTAGACTTTGCAAACTGCGGGTAGCTATATCCCAAGTCGTGCCCGACCATCGCTGACTGGCCGAGCAGTCGTACCTTGGCCGTGTATTCAGAAGAAGTCGGCAGCCACATTCCGCCAACATCCGCGTAGTTCAGCACAATGTGGACGTCCCGCACCCACCACGAAGGGTTTTCCTCCGGCTCGCCCTCGACGCGGTGAATCAGATACGTTGTGGCATCAACCCAAATCGCCCCGCGGAGCAGGTTCTTATCTTTGCGTCTGGGAAGCATCTGAAGGACGTAACAGTGCTGGTCACTTGCAACTTCCTCAGTAAGGAATCGAAAGCTATAATTTTCCTGAGAGATATCAGTCGATTGGCCATCCTTTTGAATGATGGCCTCTCGTTTTAGCACGCGGCGGACGATCATTTCCCCGATGGCACTACCCTCGGCTCGTTGGACACTGTAATTCCTAGAATCGGGAGGAAGAACGGTGATGTAGACAATCACCCGCGATCTGGCGTTGTCTCGTCCTTGGGCAAACAGTTTGTATTCCCGCGTCACAGTGTAGGGACTGAGGCGAGTCTCATTTCGAATCGCAGCTTGCGACATCCGAGACAGAATGGCTTTGAGGCTCGGGGTGGCAAACCCCATATCAGCCTTGGGGGAAGAGGTGTTTTTCGAATTCTCTCCTCGTTCTGGCGTCGCCACAAACGCCGCTTCTGACGATCGATAATTCCCGGGGTTCTGCTTCTGGCTCGAACTCAAGGAACTGGTCATCAGCGGCAGCACCACTGAGAGCAGCGCAAGGCTTACCCAATATCTGCTGCATCTCGGTGTCATTCGGTAATCTCCCGTATGCCATTCCATCCGGCTTTCCTTTGAGCCCCAATGCGGCAGCGCAAGCTTCTGCCTCATCCGGGAATCCCGTGTCCGCTGACAACGAATTTCTCGGGTGCGCACTCCCGTGCTGGATAATTCCGCAGTCGATCCTGTCTTCCCTGATAAAGTCGAACCCGTAACTTAAGACTGGCGAGACTCAGCCCTCATCCACCTTCCATTCGGCTCAATGGCGCCGTAGTTGGATTTATGCAAGGTAGCATGTGCCACGATACCGGCTCCCTTCCTGAGCACGAGCACTATCACGCAGGCCATAAACACCCATGTCGCGCCGGTCACAATCACGAGCAGGCAGGCGGCATATTCATTGATAGTGAACACTTACACCTTCAGTCTTGGACATCAGGATCAAGACCGCCCGCCGCTGGCCAGGCTTTAAAGCTGAGCCTGTTCTTGCAGGCTGTACGGATGCTGAACGCTCTTCCATCAGACCACTCCGTTCATGTAGAATCTGCCGGCCAGCCAATCGGGGCGCCAGAGGCCGCGGGAACCGGATCATAGTCCAGCCGGTCTCAAGACTCAATGCACCCACCTGAAAGCGGCCCGGACACACAGTGTCGTCCAAGACCACGGATCTGGCAATGCCCAGGGAGAGAGTTGTTCTGAGAGGGACTCATTGAGCGTTTCCAGATGACTTCTGCCGGGCAAACTGTATGGGCCGCATGTCCAAACGGCCTGGGTCGTCTTTTTCGTGGTGTCGAAGCCAGGACTGCAGTTGCCAGGACTGAGTGAATGCCGGCGCTTAGCTTGATCAACAAGAATCTGTGCACAAATGGCGTCCACACGGAGGGAAAGCCACAGGTCGGCCCGAGAGGTCTCAAGGTCCGATAAATCATAGTCAAGTTTCATTTCCTCTCCTTAATCTAACCCCCGATGCGGCAAATATGTCTTTGACGCGCAAACACCAAGCTTGTGACCGGGGCTCCAAGCTCTCCCAATAGCGGCTTCGTACTTTTGGCTACCTCGCTTGGGGGCGATTTGCAGCAGATAGACTTTTGAACGCTTGGCCACCTTTGGGAGAGTATTTCGCCAGCGTTCTGTCGAGG
>CADDZJ010000236.1 GCA_902812415.1 Acidobacteriota bacterium | reverse complement strand
ACACCACCTACGGCGCGATTGAGGCGATGCTCCGCCACACCGTGAGTGTAGTCACGACCTTCGAGATCACTCCCGAAAAGACGTTCGCCGATGCAGCTTGAAGCGGAACGGGGGTGAGCCGCCTCGCCCTGGGCGTGTAGGCTATCATCAAGGAGAGCGGTTTGAAGAAACCAATGACCACTGATGCCGGTTTGATCGTCGGTGAGATTTTCGAGCGCCTCGCGCCTGAGACCCTAAGGGATTTCGAGGCGCTCGGACACAAGAGCTGGTATTCACCCGGCATGATCCTGTTTGGTGCTGACGAGCCGTGTTCCGGCGTTTTTTGGGTGTCCTTCGGGCAGGTAAGTGTAAACGTTTCTGATAGTTTCGGCCGATGCGTGATGTCTTACGTTGCTCAACCCGGTGAGATCCTCGGCCTGAAGGCAGCGCTGTGCGGCGAAGCGTGTGGGATTACGGCGCAGACGGAGGGTCCTTGCGAGATGGTTTTTGTCAGCCGGGCTGATCTTTCAGCCTTCTTGTCGAGCCACCCCGATGCCGCTTTTCGCATAGTCCAACAACTCAGCGCTCAGCTTGGCCTCGCCCTCGATCAACTGCGTTCGGCTTCAACCTCCAACCCGCCTAAACCTCCCAATTAATCTCGCCGAACTGCGTAAGCTACTTTTCCGGCGTCTCTCACCAAACGATAATGTTAATTTCAAAAATGTTAATTTCAAAAGGAAAGCAGGTGCGGAATGGCTCCAACACACTCAAACACTGAAGTGAAGGCCCAGACCCCAGTCGCGCCCTTGTCCTCCGAGGAGCTGGGGAAGATCGATGCCTACTGGCGGGCGGCCAACTATCTCTCGGTGGGCCAGATCTATCTCTACGAGAATCCGCTCCTACATCAGCCGCTGAAGCCAGAACATATCAAGCCGCGCCTGCTCGGCCATTGGGGAACGACCCCCGGGTTGAATTTTATTTACGCGCACTTCAACCGGATGATCAAGAAATACGATCTCGACGTGATTTATATCACCGGGCCCGGCCACGGCGGTCCGGGGCTGGTAGCGAATACGTACTTGGAGGGGACGTACAGCGAGTTGTACCCTAACATTCCCCAAAATGCTGAAGGGATGAAGCGGCTCTTTAAGCAATTCTCCTTTCCCGGTGGCGTCCCGAGCCACGTCGCCCCGGAAACACCCGGATCGATTCACGAGGGCGGCGAGCTGGGTTACGCGATTGCACACGCCTATGGTGCGGCCTTTGATAACCCGGATTTGCTGGTGTGTTGTGTGGTGGGAGATGGCGAGGCGGAAACTGGGCCGCTTGCCGCAAGCTGGCATTCCAACAAGTTCCTGAACCCGGTCCGCGACGGCGCCGTTCTGCCAATCCTTCATCTCAATGGCTACAAGATCAACAACCCTACGGTTCTCGGGCGGATCAGCAATCAGGAGCTGATGGATCTTTTCGGCGGCCTTGGTTATAAGCCGTATTTCGTCGAAGGTGACGAACCGCAAGCCATGCACCAGCTCATGGCGCAGACGCTGGAATCGATCGTTCAGGAAATTCATGCCATTCAAAACCATGCGCGGTCGAATGGATATTCGGGCCGTCCCGTCTGGCCCATGATTATTCTTCGCACGCCAAAGGGCTGGACCGGGCCCAAGGTGGTGGATGGAAAGCAGGTGGAAGGCACCTATCGCGCTCACCAGGTCCCGATTCCAGCGCCCAGGACGAATCCCGAACACCTGAGATTGCTGGAAGAATGGATGAAAAGCTACCGGCCTGAAGAACTCTTCAATGAAGAGGGCAGGTTGATACCGGAGCTCGTCGAACTCGCCCCAAAAGGCGAGCGGCGAATGGGGGCCAATCCGCATGCGAACGGGGGATTATTGTTACGAGACCTCGCCATGCCGGACTTTCGTGACTACGCGGTGAGCGTGCCCAAACCCGGCAATGGCACGGCGGAGGGTACACGGGTGTTAGGAAAGTTCCTCCGGGACGTTATGCGAATGAATCCCGCGAACTTTCGCGTGGTGGGCCCGGACGAGACAGTTTCCAATCGTCTGGACGCGTTATTGGAGGTGGCGGACAAAGTCTTTACGGGTGAGATTCTGCCAAGCGATGATCACCTTTCGCCCAACGGACGGGTGATGGAGGTCCTGAGCGAGCACATGTGCCAGGGGTGGTTAGAGGGGTATCTTCTGACGGGGAGGCATGGCTTCTTCTCCTGTTACGAGGCTTTCATTCACATTGTGGATGCCATGTTTAACCAACACGCCAAGTGGCTCAAGGTGACGCGGGAAATTCCCTGGCGCCGTCCCATCGCGTCGCTGAATTACCTGCTCACATCACACGTCTGGCGGCAGGACCACAACGGTTTCACCCACCAGGACCCTGGATTCATCGATCATGTCGTGAACAAGAAGGCGGACATCGTCCGTGTCTATCTGCCGCCCGATGCGAATACCTTGCTTTCGGTAGCAGATCACTGCCTCCGCAGCCGGCACTACGTCAATGTCATCGTCGCTGGAAAGCAGCCTGAACTTCAGTGGCTGGATATGGATTCGGCGGTGAGGCACTGCACCGCCGGAATTGGGCTCTGGGAATGGGCGTCGACCGATGAAGGTGCAGAGCCGGACGTGGTGATGGCCTGCGCGGGAGACGTCCCGACTCTCGAAACGCTAGCCGCAGTCGACTTGCTACGCCAACATTTTCAAGACATCAAAATCCGCGTCATCAATGTGGTGGATTTAATGACGCTTGAGCCCTCCACCGAGCATCCACACGGCCTCTCGGACCGCGAGTTTGATTCCATGTTCACGGCCGACAAACCTGTCATCTTCGCCTATCACGGCTACCCGTGGCTGATTCACCGCCTCACCTACCGACGGACCAATCATAAAAATCTCCACGTGCGCGGCTACAAGGAAGAAGGCACGACCACAACGCCCTTTGATATGGCCGTGCTCAATGATCTTGATCGATATCACCTGGCAGGTGATGTGGTCGACCGGGTTCCGCGGCTCGCTCGCCTGGGCGGCCATTTCAAGCAATTTCTGCGCGACAAGCTTGTGGAGCACAAGCAATACATCTGCAAGTTCGGCGAGGACATGCCGGAAATTCGTGACTGGAAGTGGCCGTACTAAGCGATGAAGATCCTGGTTCTTAACGCGGGTTCGAGTAGCCTGAAGAGTGCCTTGTACGATCTTACCAAGCCGATCCCGGAGCGTCCGCCTGAACCGCTCTGGGGAGGCGGGATCGAGTGGGGCAGCACGTCACAATTCCGGGTGAAAAGCGGGAGCGGCGAAGTCGCCAGCGGCGT
>CADDZJ010000235.1 GCA_902812415.1 Acidobacteriota bacterium | reverse complement strand
GCGAGAGGGCGGGCGTTCAATGAGCGAGGGCCGGAAAAGGCATCGCTCACGGAACGTGCTGGTAACGGTCCAGGTGGCCCTGGCTCTTGTCCTGCTGGTCAGCGCGGGACTCATGATTCGAACTTTTCGGGCTCTGACTCGCGTCGATCCGGGATTCGTTGCGCCTTCCGAAATCCAGACTTTCCGACTTGACATTCCCGAAACACAAGTCAAAGACCCCGTGCGGGTGGTTCGAATTGAGCAGGAGATTCTGCAAAAGATCAAGGCCCTTCCGGGAGTCTCCTCAGCAGGGCTCTCGATGAGTGTTCCCATGGACGGCAGTGAATGGAGAGATTCTGTCTTCGCCAGGGACCGTACCTACGCTCCGGGCGAGCTGCCGCTCCACCGGTATAGGTTCGCGTCGCCGGGATTCTTCAGAACTCTCGGCACGCCGCTCATTGCCGGCCGCTATTTTACGTGGACCGACATGTACAACAAGGTTCCTGTGGCAATCGTCTCAGAACGGCTGGCGCGGGAATACTGGCACGACCCGAGAAACGCAGTCGGCAAGCAATTCCGCTCAACCACGAAGGATGACTGGCGAGAGGTAATCGGAGTCGTGGGAGACATCCACGATGATGGGGTGGATAAGCCAGCACCCAGCTCGGTGTATTGGCCCATGCTGACGACGCATTTGGAGGGCATGGATACGACGGTGATTCGGTGGCCCGCCGTCTCGATTCGTAGCCCGCGCGCTGGCTCGCAAAGCTTCATGAATGAGGTGCGACAGGCCGTGTGGTCGGTGGACTCCAATATTCCCCTCGCCGATGTCCATACACCCGACTCTAACGAGCCGGCGTCGATGGCGAGGACTTCGTTTACTCTGATTATGCTGGCACTGGCGGGAGGCATGGCGCTGCTGCTTGGCATGGTCGGCCTCTATGGCGTCATCTCCTATTCGGTGTCTCAGCGCACCCAAGAAATGGGTATTCGCATGGCATTGGGGGCACAGAAGCGCGATGTTCTGAGGCTGGTGGTGGGCCAGGGGATGATTCTGGCCTTGATCGGCGTCGGCATTGGAATCGTGGGCGCTCTGGGGCTGACGCGATTCTTATCCAGCCTGCTCTATGGCGTGAAGCCCACCGACCCGCTGACGTTCGTGGCTGTCTCGCTGGCGCTTACCGGCGTGGCACTCGTTGCCTGTTACATTCCTGCCCGGCGGGCAACGAAGGTCGATCCCATGGTGGCGCTGCGGTATGAGTAAAAAACAGAGACGAGAATAGCCAAACCGTCGGAAGCGATTCTTTGCTCGCCACTTGTCTGCCTTTCGGATTCTTCGCTGTCGCTCAGAATGACAATGTGGAAGCGCATTGCTCAAAATGACGAGCGAAGCTCTTGGCATAACACGCTCGAAAAGTTTTTCGCAGCCGCACCGTATTCGCAAACGGCAAAGTGTGTCTCATGGCGAGTAAGCGAAGGTTAGAAGAATGGATGGGACGTTCACCAAGCGGTCCAGCCGCCATCCACCCGCAGAGCGTGGCAGTTGACCATGGAAGCCTCTTCGCTGGCCAGGAAGGCTACTGCCGCAGCGACCTCATCAATGGTCGCCAATCTTCCAATCGGTATCTTGCCTAAAACAAACCGCAAGAATTCCTGATTTTGCAGCCTCTTTCGGGTCATGTTCGTCTCGACGAAAGTTGGAGCAACCGAATTCACGGTAATCCCGTGTTTTGCCCACTCAAGTCCCAGCACCTTCACCAACTGAATGACCGCCCCTTTTGTGGAACAATAGACGGGCTGGCCGGGAATGCCAATCAGCCCCGATTGGCTCGAAATCCAGATGACCCTGCCCCACTTTTGCTGGATCATCATCGGGGCAACCTTCTGAGCCAGGAAGAATCCGCCTTTCACGTTGGCTTTAAAGTGATCATCCCAGGATTCTTCCGTTACCTCCAGGCCGGGAGCCGGGCGATTGACCGCTGCATTGTTCACGAGGATATCGACTTTGCCCAATGTCTCCTGAAGCTTTCTGATTCCAGCTCTGATCTGGTCCGTATCGCATACATCCATCTCTAATTCCATGACAGAGTCGTTGTGGCGCTTTACGCTTTCTGCTGTGGCCGCAAGCGACTCACCCGGCTTGTCGGAGATAACAACAGCCGCTCCCTGGCGCGCAAGCGTCGCCGCAATGCCCGCCCCAATGCCGGTTGCTGCACCGGTGACCAAGGCAATTTTTCCATCAAGCCGAAACATTGATTTTTCCATCGCGCTCCTCGACTGGCGATGAAGAAGGGCTAGCGTCAGACATCAGGCCGCAGGGATTCAATGCGGTGGACTGCGCTCATTCCGCCATCCACAACCACAATGCTTCCGTTCACGAATTTTGCCCGGTCGGAGGCCAGATACAATGCGCACTCCGCGATATCCGAAGGTTCTCCGAAAGCGCCGCCGGGGTAAAGAGCTAGCAGACGGGTCTTCGCTTCGGGATGTTTCTCATAGTGCAGGCGTGTGCTTTCCGTCATGATCGTCCCCGGACAAACGGCGTTCACGCGGATTCCGTAAGGCCCGTATTGCAGCGCTAGAAGCTTAGATAATGAAAGGATGGCCCCCTTGGCTGCGGTATAAGCCGCCAGATGAATTCCGGTAAGCGCGTTGACGGAGCTGATATTCACGATCGCGCCCGCCCGCCGCGCCATCATCTGCTTCAACGCCGCACGGCTGCACAGGTAAACGCTTTTCAGGCAGATCGCCAGAATCCGGTCCCAATTTTCTTCGGATACTTCGTGAAGCCAGCCGTCGTTCGGGCAGGCCGCCGCATTATTCACCAGCACATCCACGTTGCCTGCGATCTCGAAAGCGCGCTCGACGTCTTTGGCGCTCGAAACGTCTCCTTCGGCAGGCTCGCAGAGTCCCCCGTTTTCGCGGATGATTCGGGCTGTCTCTGCATTGGCCGCAGCATCAATATCCACCGAAATGATGCGGGCTCCTTCCAGCGCAAACCGGCGCGCAATCTCGCGCCCGATTCCCTTCCCGCCGCCGGTTATTACGGCTGTTTTATCGGCCAGCCACATGTTATGCCTGTCCTTCACCAATAACTCCCCAAGGCTTTCCGTGACTCTTCCGGAGAGTCGATTGCACAAAGTAGTATCCCGCAATCGTCGCCAGAAAAGCCGCGAGTCCCGCTTCCCACAGATGGCCGCCCATCACGGAGAAGAAAGAAACAACCAACGCAAAATAGAGGCCCACACCCCAGGCGCAGGCGCGCAGGTCGCGTCGCGTTTGCGCGCGCACTTCAGCCTCTTCCTTCTGGGTCGCTCCCAGCCTCATCCGCACGGGCTTCCACCAGCCGATTGGACGAACTGATCTGTAGAA
>CADDZJ010000234.1 GCA_902812415.1 Acidobacteriota bacterium | reverse complement strand
ACGTAAGGTAGCCGATTCGGGGTGCTGCCTTGTAGCTGCTTACCCGCTTTCTTGCAGGGACCGAAACCAAGACCACAGCGCGCCGCGCGCTACGCGCGGCGGAGATGCCGCCGTCCCGAACTTATTGCCGAAAAACACCGTTACCAACCATCCCACTTTTGGGAGAGGAGTCAAAAAAGTTCGCCTTCACCATAGCCTCGATCAGTTCCGGCCTTTGTGCCAAATCCATCGAAGCCTCCGTGTAAAACAAGAATGGAGTGCCGTGCGATTGCTGCCACTCCTGCAGGCTCTGGGCCAGCTCGAACGCGCGTTTGTGGTTGCCGATGAAGTTGTCATCGACGATGAACACCTGGTCGCGCCAGCCGAGCGCGAACAAAGCGTCAAGCTCTGCCGTTAGCTGGCTGGGAGCTTTGGTACGGGGCTTTCTTCCGTAGATGGTGATAATATCGCAGAACTCGCACTGGAACGGGCACCCACGTGAAAACTGGACGGACATGGAGGCGTATTTTTTGATTTTGAGCAGATCAAAGCGGGGAACCGGAGTCTTGCTGACATCCGGCTTGTCCTTAATGTCATAGAGCCGCTTTGCCGAGCCGCGCTCGAGTTCGGCGGCGATTTCATGGAAGACCTCATCCGGCTCCCCCACTATAACGTGATCTGCCTCCTTCAGCAGGACCTGCGGCTCGCTGCTGGCGTACGGCCCGCCCACCATGGTCCGCTTTCCCAGGCGCCGGGCGCGGAGCAGGGTCCTGCGCATATCGTCTTTCTGGACGCGCATTCCACTGACCATAACGAGGTCAGCCCAGAGGATATCCGCATCCTTCAGGTCTTCGAAGCTGCGGTCGATGAGCCGGATCGTCCAATCTTTTGGGCAGAGCGCGGCGACGGTGAGCAAGCCCAGCGGGGGATGGATGGTCTCTTCCGGAATGAGTTCCATCATTCCACTGAAGCTCCAGAACGAAGACGGGAATCGCGGCCAGATCATCAAAACTTTGACCGCCGGGCCGAGAGGGGCGAAACTGTGTTAGGTAGGAACTTCGGCCACTCCGGAATGCTCCGCGAAATTAACCAAGCGAGGCGCAGATTCTGCCGGCTGCGAAGCCGCAGTCTTCCCGCCACTGGGCGCAAATGTCATGGATTCTCATCCATTCGGGCTTCCATCTCCGGTGCGCTTCGGGCGGCTGTCGCTTTGTATTTTCTGCGAAACTGGCGACCGGAATGGAAACAATATAACACACAATTATCCACGCAAGGACGACCTGCCTGCAGGTTGCCACCACTTCCTGCTCCCTGTAAAATACAATCACGAAAGGCAATTACGCGAGTGGGGTCGCGGTGACGGCTCCAACTCCGCTTGGTTGCTGAGAAATCGCATCCGTTGCTTCCCGATGTTTAAGGCCATCCGCCAAAAAAACATTATCGTCGCAATAGTGATTGTCGCCGCTGCGGCTATCGCGGTGGCCTTGCTTGTATCCGTTTTCGCCAACCTGAATCGCTACCGGCCTGAAATTATTTCCTATCTCGAAGAACAGACCGGTCTACCGGTCGAAATCGGGCATCTGACCCTCACTCTGTTCCCTTCGCTTTCGATTCGAGTCGATAACTTCGGGCTGAAAAACCCGCCGATATTTCCTGCCGGCTACGTTGTTAAGGCGCCTCATATTTATGCCAAAATCGACGCTGGCGCGCTCCTCGACCGGCACATCGTCATCAAGTCGCTGACACTGGAAGACCCAATTATCGACCTGATTTCGGACCCTGATGGCCTCTGGAACTTCGAAAATCCCAAGAAATCAAAAGCTGTAGCGTCCGCGCCCTCTTTGGGGTTCATTTCCACAGTGAAAATTCAAGGTGGGCGCTTGTTGATGTCGGATCTTATCGACCCCTCCGACGCGCCGGGTCCTGTCTTTTTCGAAGCCCGCAACGTTTCAAGTATATTGCAGCACGTGGACCTCGGCGCGTTCCTCGATCCTTCTTCCTCCGTCGCCACCCAAGGCGATCTGAAGGCCGATTCTCTGCGCTTCGGCGCGATCCAGGCGACGCGCGTACAATCCAACCTCCGGCTGCTAGGGAAGCAGGTTTTCTTAACGGATGCCAAACTGGATGCTTATGGCGGACGCGCTACCGGCAACCTCTCTTTTAATCTCGCAGGAGAGAACACGACCTTCATCGCAAATGCCCAAATGAACGGGGTTGACGTGGCTCATCTGCTCGCTGCCTTTCCCTACGGCCGCGGCAAAATGACCGGGAAAATGGAAGGAAACCTGAAGCTCGCAGGAGAAATCGAGCACACGCGTGACCCGCTCGCGGGAATACACGGCACCGGCCGTCTTACGGTGCGGGACGGTCAATTGCCGAGTCTCAAGCTCAACGTGAACCTGATGAAGTTGGCGCACTTCAACGACCTCGGCCCGGCCAAACAAGATCCCTCTTCGTTTTCATCTATTTCTGCCGACCTGGAGTTGGCCGATCTGCGGATTTTGAGCCGGCATGTCGACCTTGACGGCTACGGAGTCGATGTTGATGGCTCGGGCAGTGTCAGCGTGGCAGGCTCCGGCAACCTGAACTACCAGGGTGTGGCCGAGATCACCAGCAAGCAGGGCTTCTTCACCAATCTTTTGGCCAGATTGTCCGGAGCCTCGCTAAAAAATGGCAGGCTATCCTTCCCCTTCAAGATCAGCGGAACAATAGACAACCCTACGTTTTCCGTACGAAAGAACACCCATTAGGGCACGCGAGTCAAACCCCGATCTGTTACAACAACTCGAGAACGGACTGTTAGCTCGCAAGCGAGTCGCGATCTCCATTGCGTGGAATGAGCAGTTTTGACCAAACGTGTGTGCGGGAATGAACTGACACCCGAATTACCCAGGCATAGAGTCAGAGTAGTTCTTGGATCCGTCAAGAAGTGGCCGCTGGATTGCTTCAGTATGAGCATAGTATTAGCGGTCTTGAAGGCGACCCGAATTCCGACCATGGACACTTCACAGGGGGCCGCGAGCCAGGATCCAAATTGTCAGAGAGCACAACGAATTGGGACGAGCAGAAATCTTTTTCTTAGGGAGGAACACCATGCACGAATTACGCCACGGCATGTACAACTTACACCAGCAAGCCGCTAAATACCACGACCTTGCCGCCCGTGCCCACAGGACGGCCGCGGAGCATAACGAAAAGGGCGATAACGAGAACGGTGATTGGCATATGGAACGAGCGCTTGAGCACTCGCAACGAGCATACAAACTCGCACGAGAGGCTCACAGTAAATCGGGACGGATGGAAACTTTTTCATAGGAGGAATGCCATGCACGATTCACACCAGAAGGCGGCTGAATATCACATCCTTGCCGTTCATGCCCACCGCACTGCTGCCGAGCACCAAGGTCAGGAATGTCTTGGTTCAGCCGGAAATGGAGTGTTGCTGATTTCGGATAGCTACTGATTTCCGCCGCT
>CADDZJ010000233.1 GCA_902812415.1 Acidobacteriota bacterium | reverse complement strand
GTTGTACCTACAGCAAGGTTCGGGAGCGAAGGCGTCGCCTGTGAGAGCATAAGCTCGCGTCCGCGAACCTCCGCAAATCTCTCGGAACTCGCACACTCCACACTTTCCTTTCAGATTATCGGCCTCTCGCAGCGCCACAAAGAGAAGGGACGTCTGATAGACTTCTGACAGCGAATGCCTCCGGATATTGCCGCCTGAAACGGACAAGAACCCGCTCGGATAATCCTCTTGACGTGGCTCTGACCTTACATGAGCTGCGAAGCCATCGTTTGGCAAATAGAATCCGTGTGGCAAGTGACGGAGAAGAAGTCTTGGCTTTCCTTTTTGGAGGCGCCAGTTGCGCGGCAGGCTCGCGATGAAACTTATCCTGCTAGACACCTGCCTCCGGAAAATGGACGGGCTTGAGTTTTTACGGGCGATCAGGAGCGACGAGACCACCAAAACGGTTCCTGTCGTCGTTTCGACTTCCTCTGAAGAAGATCGGAACTAGATTGAAAGTTACGCTCTTGGGGTTGGCAAATTATGCGCAGGTGCAAGTTATTCGACAGGAAGCCACGGAAATTAGCTCTCTTCTCTCCCCGCCTTGACGCGGCTTGAGCTACCACGCATAATGGTGCTGCACGTAAATATGTTCTCTACTGCGAGGGGTGTTCGATATGAAGACAAACATCACTCTGAAGCTTGATGCTGGCCTGCTCCGCGAGGCGCGCGTGCTGGCGGCAGAGGAGGGACATTCCGTGAGCGGCCTATTGACCGACCGGCTTGAAGAACTGGTCCGCGAGCGTAGGGCTTTCGACAACGCCCGTCGTCGGGCGCTCGCTCGGCTCCGCGAAGGCCTCGACCTGGATTGGAGACCTCCGAAGTCGAGAGATGAGCTCCATGAGCGATAAATACTTCGTCGATACGAACGTCCTCGTCTACGCGCACGATGTCACAGCCGGTGCGAAACACGACCAAACGAAAACTCGAGTCGAAGAATTGTGGCGCAATCGGTCAGGCGTTGTGAGCACGCAAGTGCTCCAGGAGCTCTGTGTGAACCTGCGTCGCAAGGCCGGGAGGCCCGTAAGCCTGAAGGCAGCGCGAGAGATTGTCGCCGACTACTTGGCCTGGAATGTCGTGACCAACACGGGCGAATCCATTCTCGATGCGCTGGAACTTGAGGAACGATACGGTGTGTCGTTCTGGGACGCTCTCGTCATTCAGGCTGCAGAGGCGTCTGGCGCAGAGGTCTTGTATTCAGAAGACCTATCGGACGGCCAGAAATATCGCAGCGTGCGCGTCGTCAATCCTTTCAAGATTTAGAATGGGATAGCTTGAAGAGAGGATGGAGATGGCTGGATTTTCTAACAAGCCTCGCAAAGCGAGATTGCGCCGCGGCTGGAAGAGAGAGATCTTCTCCACGTTGACGCAGACGGCTCAGGACATGGGTGAAGTCTCAAGCACTAACATTGATGAAGGAGGCAATCCGAGAGTACCGCAGCGAGAAGGCCAAAGGCCGGAGGTCGCGCGTTAAGTAGTGTCGAACGTGGCTTGTCGGCGGGATCGCCGTCGCCATTTGAGAGGAAAACTCGCCGACTGGCGCAGACTGGTTGCTCATGTCACACAAACAAGTACAAGATCGGTACAACTTGAGCGTTCTGAATGTGCTTTTCAATAACTTACGGTTGCCAACCCTGCCGCAAAATCAATGAGTTACCCGGCTTCTACTAGCTTCCCAAGCTGGACGTCGCGGGTTCGATCCCCGTCCCCCGCTCCATCTTTTCAACAACTTAGGAAGTTTCCCCTGGCGGGCCTGCTCCAAAATGCTCCATTAAGAATTACAAGCGCGATCCACCGCATAATCGGCCTGCTCAATTTCGAGCTCCAGCGCGTCGGCAGCTTCCTTCCGCAGCCGGAGCGCGGTGTCTGTGTAAACGTTCAAGTTGACATCGAGGGAGTGACCGAGTTGGTCTGCAACCAGTTTTGGATCGACGTTCTTCTCTCTCATGAGCGACGAATGGGTCCGCCGCATTACATGAAAGTCGACCCACTCCAGGCCGGCGCTCTTGAGCCTTGGCGCAAATTGCCGGCGCCAGCAATTGTCTTTTGCCACGGGCGTTTTACCTCTTTCCGAAGGAAACACCCATCCGTCATCCGTAAGGTCCACCGAAGAGTCTTGCCATCTCTGGAAAAGAGTCTGAAGACCGTTGGAAAGCGCAACCAGCCTGACTGACCGGTGGGTTTTCGGAGAATCAAGCTTGCCGCGATAAATGCGCCGCACGATTTCGATGTGGTCACCCTTCACCTGCGGCCACTTCAAGGCGAAGATCTCGCCAGGGCGCATCCCAGCGATTACCGCGAGCTTAGCTACCAGAAGCTCGCGGAGGTCCAGGACAGAGAACAACAATTTCACCTCCTCCCATCTCATGCGGAGTTTGTTCGGCCGTGGAGCTTCTCGCGGTGTGAACAGCAAGACGGCGGGATTCCGTTGGATAAAGCCCTCGGCGAGAGCCATGTCGAAGATTTGTTTCAAATCCCACCGGAGATGATCGACGGTACTGAAGGACAAGCCCTGCTGTGCTTTTCGATCAAGCAAGGCCTGGAGCTCGTCGCGGTCGATACTGCCGATTTCCCGCCGGAAGTATTGGGAAAGCAAATGGTATCGGATTCTGTCTTCATTGCACTCGGCTGTTGAAAACTTCCACTTCCTTCGGTAGAAAGGTAAGTAGATATTGGCCAAAAAGTCGCCAAAGGTGTGATGCGCCGACGGCGAGTCAAATCGAGCGTTAATGGGTGATAGAATTTGGGCAAGCTGCAATCGCGCTTCGCTCTTGGTGAGTTTGGACTGTCTGCCGAGAGTTTTCTTCCGGCGGTGGCCGTTTTCCCACCACTGCGCAATCCAGACCCCGCCCACGTTAGTCAGGCTTCCTTTCTGGTGCCGCTTTCGCATTGATTACCTCCTCAGGTGCGTAAAGCGGCGTCGAGTTTCGGTGATGAGAGGATGTTACCATCCCTGTGGCTTTTCTCATTTGCTAGTTTCCAAAGCTCAAGGGAGTCCGATCGTACCAGTCTCCGCCGGCCCATGAAGATGGCCGGAAGCGGAGATACACCGGTGACCTTGCCCTCGATCACTTTGTACACAAAAGTCTTTGAGCACCTGAGATGTTGTGCAACCTCTGCAACGGTAAGGACCGCAGGCGGTGTAGCCCTGGGTGATTCGCTTTGCGAAGGTGCTGGGCAGGCGCCTGACCAAGGCTCTTGTCGACGGGTGTCGGTCTCCGTGTAAATGACTTGTGCAGGCATAATGTTCCTCTGTGCAGGGAGCGTTATAAGGCCTCCACGCCGAGGCCTGGGATGACTTAACGACTGAAAACTTCCGGGCGGGTTGCGCCTTTGAGTTCAGCCTCAAGCTGCTTTATGGTCGGCAGGCTGCCCTTCAATTGCTGAGGCAAGGACTCGGCCAGCCGGTATTCCGAAACGCCCATCGGCTTGCGAACGTCTCGCAGCGCGTACTGTGCCACGATCTTGTTCTTCCATTTGCAAAGAATGA
>CADDZJ010000232.1 GCA_902812415.1 Acidobacteriota bacterium | reverse complement strand
TCCTGGGGGTTGAGTTCGCAAAGTGCATGCTCTGCAAACTCTTTCATTTACCCCATAATTCCGGGGGTCCCCAAATGGTTTTTCATGACCTCCACCCGATCAACCCCTCACCAGCGCATAATTTAGGAATCACTTCGAACCAAAGAGGGCTCACCTATGGAAATCATGCGTAACGGATCAAGGCCATCGCAAAAAGGACCTGAACAGTACTTCACCGGGGTTGTGCGGATCGACCCGATTATCCAGGCGCCGGAACCGTCTCGCGTGACCGCGGCCCTGGTTACGTTCGAACCGGGCGCGCGTTCGGCCTGGCATACCCATCCATTGGGCCAAACCCTGATCGTCACTCAGGGTGTCAGCTGGACCCAGTGCGAGGGCGAGCCGATTGTCGAAATCCGTGCCGGTGAGGTCATCTGGTGCCCGCCGAACCACCGGCATTGGCACGGCGCGACGCCCACCACCGCAATGGCGCATATCGCCATTACGGAGCAACTCAACGGCAAGAACGTGCAATGGATGGAAAAAGTTACCGACGAGCAATACATCGCCGGCCCGAAAAACAAGGAGTAATAGCCATGCCAGACAACGGACGTAAAGCATTTGGAGACATCGCGCCTGCGCTGGCGCAATATACAGACGACGTTTTGTTCGGCGACGTTTGGGAAAGGCCCGGTCTCAAGCCGCATGACCGCAGTCTCGTCACTGTCGCCTGCCTCATATCGCTTTACCGGACCAACGAGCTGCCGTTTCACCTCAAAAAGGCGCTGGACAACGGCGTGACCCGCGACGAGATCATCGAGACGATTACCCATCTCGCTTTCTATTCCGGCTGGCCGACGGCGAGCACCGCCTTGTCGATCGCGCGAAAGGTTTTCGAAGAAGCAAAGTAAGCGCGGAAGACGACCGCTATCCGCCAAGTAAATGCAGGAGCGAACTATGGACTTATCATTCGAAGGAAAAACCGCCCTCGTTACGGGCGCGGCTTCAGGCATGGGGCTTGCGACGGCCGAGGCTTTCGCCGAGGCAGGCGCGGCGGTCGCACTGGTCGATCTCAACGAGGGTGCGGCGCGCAAGATCGCAGACCGGATGGTCGCTGCGGGTCATAAAGCAATCGCCATCGGTTGCGATGTCACGGATGAAGCCCAGGTGAAGAAGATGGTGGAACAGACCGTCACTGCCTTCGGACGCCTGGACACCGCCTTCAACAATGCAGGTGTTCAGAGCCTTGCTGTTGAAACTGCCGATTCGACGAGCGAAGAGTTCGACCGCGTCAATGCGATCAATCTCAAGAGCGTATGGCTCTGCATGAAGTACGAATTGCTGCAAATGCGCAAGCAGGGCAGCGGCGCCATCGTGAACAATTCTTCCATCGGAGGCCTTATCGGCATCCCGGGCCGCGCCATCTACCATGCCGCGAAACACGGCGTGATCGGCCTCACCAAAAGCGCCGCCCTTGAGTATGCGGCGCGCGGGATTCGTATCAACGCCATATGTCCCGGCGCCATCGACACGCCGATGGTTGCCGCCATGATCGCCAAGGAGCCCGAAACGATGAAAGACATCACGAAGGAGCAACCCATTGGCCGGCTCGGCAAGCCAGAGGAGGTCGCCTCGGCTGTACTGTGGCTTTGCAGCCCCGGCGCGGGTTTCGTAATTGGGCACGCACTCGCCGTCGATGGCGGCTACACGGCTCGTTGATTTGGAGACTGATGAAAGGCAGGAGATAACATGAAAGGCGCAGTTCTGTACGGACCAAAGGATATCCGGTTTGAAGATTGCGATGACCCCAAGATTATCGAACCCACGGACGCGGTCCTCCGGCTTGCGGCGACCTGCGTCTGCGGGTCGGATCTCTGGCCGTACCGCGGCTTGCAACCCATCGACGGGCCGACACACATGGGGCATGAGTACTGCGGCATCGTCGAGGAAGTCGGCAGCGCCGTCAAATCCATAAAGCCGGGACAATTCGTGGTCGGCTCCTTCGCAACTTCAGACAACACCTGTCCTCATTGCCAGTACGGCTACCAATCCGCCTGCATTCACCGCGAGTTCATGTTGCGGGCGCAGGCGCCGTTCCTGCGTGTACCCAATGCGGACGGGACCCTTGTACCCACCCCGGGCGGCACTCCCTCACCAAGTCTTGTACCGAGCCTGCTTGCAGCCTCGGACGTGCTCGGCACAGGCTGGTTCGCCGCGGACGCTGCCAATGTAAAGCCGGGCGGCACTGTCGTTGTCGTCGGCGATGGCGCGGTCGGCCTTCTCGGCGTGCTCTCGGCAAAACAAATGGGAGCTGGCCGCATCATCGCGATGAGCCGCCATGAAAGCCGGCAAAAGCTTGCGCGCGAATTCGGCGCGACGGACATCGTGATGGAGCGCGGCGATGAAGGCATCGCGCGCATAAAGGAACTGACCAAAGGTATAGGGGCTGACTCAGTGCTGGAGTGCGTCGGCACCCAGGAGTCGATGATGCAGGCCATCCATGCAACCCGCCCCGGCGGGTACGTTTCCTATGTCGGCATTCCGCACGGGGTGGTGCTGGATGGTCAGAAACTGTTCTTCACTCATGTTCACCTGCACGGTGGCCCTGCTCCCGTGCGGCGATTTCTGCCAAAGCTGATCGACCTGATCCTGGATGGAACGATCGACCCCGGCAAAGTCTTCGACCTCACCCTGCCGCTTGACCGGGTCGCGGAAGGTTACCGCGCAATGGACGAACGGCGCGCCATCAAAACCCTGCTGCAGGTTTAAGGAGTACGTCGATTGGGTGCTCCGGTAAAAAGAACAGTGCTTGTGACAGGCGCCAATCGCGGCATCGGTCTTGCGATCGCTGCGCAGCTCGCGGCGCTTGAGCATTCCGTCCTGCTCGGATCGCGGCGTGCAGTACGCCAGTCACGATTACACCGAGCTGCTCCAGGCGCACGGCATCCAGATCAGCATGTCGCGCCGAGCGAATCCCTGGGACAAGGCGGCCTGCGAATCGTTTATCAAGACGCTGAAATACGAGGAGGTTTACCGCACCGAATACCGCGACTTGGCCGAGGCCCGCGCCTCCGTCGGCGCGTTTCTCGAAAAGGTCTACAACCAGAAACGCCTGCACTCGGCGCTCGGCGACCGGCCGCCGGCGGAATTCGAGCGCGGGTGGCTGGCTCAAAACCACAAGGAGGCCGCTGCCCGGCATTTCTCTTTATGAGTTTTCTGAGGCATGGGGAAATCTATCATTTCGAGGGGGGCGCGATCCTCGAAGACCGCGCCCCCGCTCATCGAAACGATGAGTTTCCGGCTGGCTATTCCTTGGCAGGTTGCACTCCTGCAGGGCCTGCCTCCGCTTCACCAGCCGGGGCTCAGCTTGCAACAAAACCCGTTCGCAGTACAATCAGATTCCAGCGAACGGCAGGCAGTGTCTTAACTGTTTGTCTCACCCAAGGGGACAACCGCATACTCTGGTTTTGAATCCGCCCGTTCGCCGCAGCTGTGGGATCGAAATAGCTCCAAAAGCATTCCCGAGGTTCGGTAGCCGCCCGTGAGTATCGACGG
>CADDZJ010000231.1 GCA_902812415.1 Acidobacteriota bacterium | reverse complement strand
CTAGGCGTCCAAGATCGCCGTGCAACGCTTCGGCAGGATGGAGGAAAAAAGAAGGCGTGCCGGTGCTTGAAAATGTGGCGGAAATCTTCTGCCCGATGATTCCGGATTTCCCCATGCCTGCCACCACCACGCGGCCACGACAGGCAAAGAGCTTCTCAACGGCCTCATCGAACCGGCGATCGAGGCGTGTGATGATCTCTGAAAGCGTCCGGGCTTCAATTTCAAGAACTGCCCGCGCGATTTCAAGACTCATGGACTATACCGAAGTGTACCATTTGAAGCATTACTTGAGCGCGGTGGGGTCGAGGCCCTGCTCCGCCTCCTGAAGCATGTGTTCGCCGAGCAGGTCCCAGCTCAGAAAATGGCTGCCGGCGGTTGGCGCCCCGGTCTCCGGGTTGTAGCATTCATTCATACCTCCGGTCTTTTGGAGGTCGTCTGCCAGAAGGCGTGTGGTTTCCCGAGCCAATTTTACGGCCTGCTGGTGGTAGCCATAATTCATCAGCCCGTGCATGAGCAAGTTGTTGGAAATCACCCAAACCGGTCCGCGCCAATAACCAGAAGCTGGATTATAAAGCGGCTCATCGGCGGCAAGCGACCGCACGCCGTAAGTCGCCCAGAATTCTTTTGGGTTCAGCAGGTGCAGCTCGATGGTTTCGTGCGCTTGGCTCTCAGTGGCGATGTGAGCCCAAAGCGGAACGAAATCCGTCCAGGTCTTGATCTGGATGAATTGGCCCGTGCGCGAATTGATGTTAAAAAACGGCTCTATAGCAGAATTTGTGGGTAAATCCCGACCTGTGGTGAACGGATAAAAAGGAAACGGCCATGCGGCCGCACAGGGCGAGCGCCGCACAAAACGCGGCTGAGAAGAAACTGGTCTCCGTCGCTCGGGTTAATCTGTGATTGGAGCAGCAGAGAAACCTTGAGCGAGGAGACCAGCCATTCAACCGAACGTTAAAACGATTTTGAACCAGATTCAACCCCATGCGGGATTCGTCTTCCACGACATTCGGCTCTGGAGCCGATGCGGGCAGCCGGAGCGGATTGAGATTAGCGTGCGAGCTCACGCGGGAATGGCCAGGCGCTGTTCGCGGTGCCAGCGGCCGGCGCCGGGCTATGACACCCTGGAAGAGCGGCGGTGGCGACACATCCCGCTGTGGGGCATTGAGGTGTGGTTTCGGTACACCCCGCAGCGAGTCGAGTGTCCGGAACAGGGGGTGGTGGTGGAGCATGTACCCTGGAGCGAAGGCAAGCGACCGCTGACGACGGCGATGAGGGGCTTTCTGGCGCGTTGGGCGCGACGGCTGAGTTGGCGCGAGGCCGCGGAAGCCTTCCAGGTGAGTTGGGAGGCGGTCTATCGCTCGGTGGCGTGGTTCGTGGCCTGGGGCTTGGCGCACCGCGAGCTGAAGGGGGTCGAGGCGATCGGGGTGGACGAGATTCACGGGGGCCACGGCCTGCGGGCGAGTAATTTCCTGACCGTCGTCTACCAGATTGACCGATATTGTCGGCGGCTGCTGTTTGTAGGTAAAGGGCGGTCGAGGCGGACGCTGCGGCAGGGGCTGAAGGCGCTGGGGCCGGAGGTGGTCCAGGGTCTGCGGTTTGTTTGCAGCGATCTGTGGAGACCTTACTTGGGGGTGATTGCAGCGCAAGCCGGGCCAGCGTTGCACGTGCTGGATCGTTTCCATATCACGATGCATTTGAACCAGGCGGTGGACCAAGTCCGTCGCGCCGAGAGCGTGCGTCTGCGAGCCGCCAGCAAGGCCGCCGCGCAGCAACTCAAGCATACCCGCTGGACTCTGTTGCGCCGGGGCAGCCGGGGACGCGGGCGCCGGAAAGCTGAGTTTCATCAGCTTCGCGGGTCTTCATTGGCGCAACTCTCCCCAAGTGTTCGACGAATTGCGCGTAGTATCCCAGACACGCCCGCCGCTGTCAACCCTCGTCCAGGATTCGCTTACGGGTCTTCGCAGTTCCATTCCCTTTGAGGGTCACACTGCGCTCACGCTCCAGCAAACGCTAACTGCTGCATTCCTTTATCGGAGCCAGGCCGGGGATGGACCAAACTCTTCTTATCATCGAAGGAAGACCAAGCGTTTCTGAAGAACCCATCCGACCTGTCATTCGGAGGAGCCGAAGGCGACAAAGAATCCCCGCATTCGCTCGACTCTCCAAATACAAAAGACTTGGCGTAGTCTATTCTGATTAAAAGATAAGGGGTTCTGCGCCTCGCTCCGTTCAGCGTCAGAATGACGGGATCGGCTGGTCAACAATCTGACCCGACCCGCATCCCCTGCCGCGCCATTCACAACTTGACTGGGCTAGACTAGCTATATAGACTATCTATGACGAGGCGTTCTGGCTTTCTGTTTCAATAAGCCCGGGGTTATAGAGTATAGATCCAACATAATATCTTCCACTACAAAAAGAGACCGAAGGACTGCAAGAGCATGCGCTCATGGTTTTGAGGAAAGGGTTTACCGGAGCTTGGTTGGCAGGCGTAAGCTAAAATTTTTCTCAACGAACCTTAATCTGTCTTTGGAATCAACCAATTGGATCTTGACGTGGGTCGCAAACAGCAAAGAGTTTCGCAGAAGTGCAACCAACACATTTTTACGGAACGAACCCTAAGGTTATGTTAACTTAACCTAATGGTTTCATTGTGCGAAATATGTAGTGGAAGATAAGGTAAACGTAGCGGAGACCTGATCTCCGAATCTGCGGTTTTTCCACGATGATAGCTTCTAAAAGCCGCCGACCTGGACGACAGGTCGGCGCTACCGCTCCCTGCGGTGCGGGGCGCATGGCCATGCGCCCCGGGACGGACGCCGTCCGCCTCGACCTTACAGAATAGGAGACGAACGTTTGGGATTTACACAATTTCGACCTGGCAATTTTTCGCCAGAGATTTGAATTTTCGGGCGTCAGCGTCGCTGCCGACAATGGCGCCGTAGTGCATGGGAATGGCAATGCGCGGCTTGATGGCCGCCGCGGCTTCGGCAGCCTCTTCGGCGGTCATCACATATGTTCCGGAAACAGGAAGCAGCGCGATGTCACACTGAATCGATCGCATTTCAGGAATAAAATCGGAGTCGCCCGTGTGGTAAACGCGCGTTCCATCCATCTGAATCACGAAGCCCACACCCGGTTTTTCTTTGGGATGGAATGCCTGCCCGGGGGCGCTGAACTTGTTGGTGTTATAGGCGGGAACGGCTTCGATTTCAATTCCGTCAACCTTGGCCTTTTTCCCGGGCGCAAGAAACATGATTTCCTTGACTTGCAGGCCCTTGAGCCCCTCCTGACACAGAGGGCTGGCCACAATGCGGGTTTCCGGCGTGCAAACCTTTTCCAGATCCTCGCGGCTCAAATGGTCGAAATGATCGTGGCTCAAAAGAACGACGTCTGCCTTATCCTTGTCTTTTACCTTAAAGGGATCGATATAGATCACTTTGCTTCCGGTAATTCGGAAGGTATCGTGCGCAATGCGTTGTAAATCCAGATTCAGGACTTTCATAAGGGCGGCCTCCTTTCCCGAGAAAATAATCGCACAAAGAAGCTCACGAGATAAGCATACCAC
>CADDZJ010000230.1 GCA_902812415.1 Acidobacteriota bacterium | reverse complement strand
TAGCTGGCCGCAAGCAAGACTTCGATAGGAACCGCCCGCAACATCCTAGCCCTTCCCCGCCTCAATGACCTCCGTAAAGAGCACCTCGCCGGCTTCTTTCAACTCTCTGCGCGGCCTTATGTGTCTCACACCCAGCCAGCAGAGGTAGACCAACGGCAAGACGCCGCCCACGATGAACAGCGCATCACCCGGCAGCCTGAGCCATTCGATCACCCGATTGGTCGGCGTGGTGACAAACTTCAGCGTGCGGGCGTCGTAATAGCCACTGCTCACCGAATGGTAAAGCTGCAGGATGCCGAGCGGCAGGAGCGTGGCAAAAACCATCCAGACCAGGCCGAGGTTCAGCGACCAGAAGCTGATTTTTGCGGCCCGCTCCGACCAACGCTCATCCGGGATGAGATATCGCAGGCAAAAGAGCGCCAGGGCGACTGCCAGCATCCCATAGACGCCCATCATGGCCGCGTGTCCGTGATTGGCCGTGAGCGCCGTGCCGATCTCGTAATACGAGACAATCGGCAGGTTGATGAGAAAGCCGAAGATGCCCGCTCCGAGAAAGTTCCAGAAGCCCACCGCCGCCAGAAACATCACCGACCAATAATGCGGGAACGCGGTGCGCGATCTTGCTCCCTGGCGGGCGCCCAGTTGCAGAAAGCTCCAGGCTTCGAGCGTCAGGAAGGTGAGGGGAATCACTTCGGCGGCCGAAAAGAAAGCCCCCAGCGCCATGTGGACGGAAGGTTCACCTGAAAAATAAACATGATGCATCGTGCCGATAATGCCGCCGGCGGAGTAAAGCACAATATCAAGGTAAATCAAGGCCAGTGCCACTCGCTCTCGCACCACGCCGAGCAGCACAAAGATATAAGCGACCATGACGGTGGTGAAGAGTTCAAGGAAGTCTTCCACCCAGAGATGCACCACCCAGAAGCGCCAGTAATCCGTAGTTGTAAAGTTTGAGCCAGGTCTTGCGAGCAGGCCGACCGCATAAAATGCGGGGATAGAGAGCGCGGAGAAAAAGAAAAGCCAGGGCATATTTCCCCTGTGTTCAGCGCGGAGCCGGCTGCGGAGCCCGCGAAACAAAATCGCCACCCAGAAGCAAAGCCCCAGGCTGAGCAGTATCTGCCAGAATCGGCCTAAATCGAGATATTCAAAACCCTGGTCGCCGAACCACGACCAGCCTCGCGTGAGCCATCCCTGAATCCCCGCCATTTCACCGATCAAACTGCCGAATACCACGAGCGCCAGAGCAACGAGCAAGGCATAGGCCAGCCAGTTCTGGCGGCGCGGCTCTCGTCCTGCGATCATCGGCGCCAGGAAAATGCCGGCCGCAAGGTAGGACGTGGCCACCCAGAAGATCGCCAGTTGCACGTGCCAGGTGCGCGCCAGATTGAACGGCAGCAGCGCATTGAGATGGATTCCGAAAAAGCTCGAAATATCGGCGCGGTAGTGCTGAGACGCGCCTCCCAGAAGAGTCTGCGCCAAAAAAAGAAGCGCCATCACCAGAAAGAACCACGCGCAGGCCCGCTGCGCCGGCGTCAACGCGACTTCCCCCGGAGGCTTGAAGGAAACCGTGCGCTGTTCAGCTCCGTGCCAGCCAAGAAACTCCCACCGGCCGAAGGCAAACAGCAGAATGCCGATGCCGCCCAGCAAGGCGATCAGCGAAAGCACGCTCCACACCACCATGTCTGCCGTAGGATGATTTCCGACCAACGCCTCGGGCGGCCAGTTGTTGGTGTAGGAATATTCCTTACCGGGTCGCAAAGCGGCAGACGCCCAGGCCGACCAGGCAAAGAATGCCGTGAGATGGGCAATCTGAACGGGATCGGTGATGGCCGCCGGACGCAATCCGGACTGACTGCTTGTTTGCCCGAAGTACGTTTGATAATGGCCGCGCAACTGATTGAATGCTGCTGCCTGCGCTTGAGTGAACGTCAGCGTGTCTGAAGCAGGATCAAAACGATTGGTTTTAAAATCGGCGATGGTCTGAGCTTGCGCCCGATCGGAACCCATCTGGCGGTAGAAGTTGCGCGCGATCAGCGCGGCGCGATGCAGATAATCCGCCGTGAAGTCAGGTCCCAGGTACGCGCCATGGCCAAAAATCGAGCCGTACTCCATGAGCCCATTGCGAAGGAAAATCTCCTGCCCATCCAGGATGTAGCCGCGCGTAAAGAGCACATGGCCGCTTGCGTCTGTAACTCGTCCGGGAATCGGCGGCTCACCCGTATACGTGCGATAGGCCAGAAAACCGAGCACGAAGAAGCCAAACAACAGGACGATGATAACCGCTTGTACCCATCCCTTCGAGACCAACAGCGCTCGCTTCGAGTTGGCAGCCATGACGATATATTCCTTTCAGCATGAAGAGTCGCAATCCGCAAACATGCGACATCTCAATCCCCTTTGACGTGGCCGCTCAGGTTTACTGGAAAACCCTTGCAGCCTGTCGCTCCGAGCCCTCCGCTTGTCATTCTGAGCGATAGCGAAGAATCCCCGTATTTCTGTCCTTAACCGCCTTCGGTTCCTCAGAATGACAGGCCGTAAGAATCTTCCAACTTTTGCCCGCCACTCATCAGAAGTCGTGAAAAAATCTCGTTGTAGCGGCGATCTGTGATCGCCGGGTTTTTGTTTTCACAAATTGCGGCGAACATCGTTCGCCGCTGCAACTGCGCGGATTAATCTTTTTCACAGCTTCTCACTTTCCACTCATCATTGCCGTTGAGATTCCTCGCAGAGTATACCGTGAGCTGTACTACTGAGATTCTTTGCTCCGCTCGGAATGACAACAGCGGCTTACCAGAGCTTCAATGCAACCGCATAACCGGTGAGCAAGCCATGGAAGAAGGCCTTGCGCCTTTCGTCTTTGGATCGATTGAATTGTTCAACCGCCTCGGCGAGAGCCCCCAGAAGTTTTTCGCGGCGCTGCTGGTGCGAATCCCATGCGGAAAGCTTGCGCACGTACTCGCCGACTGCTTCAGGGTCGGCGATACTGTATTTATGACGGTGGGGATTCATCATGCACTCCTCCTTTCTGTCGCCTTATGAAAAGCAAAGGCTGGTGCCCATCGCATGGCAACCTCTGGGCTTTTAATTCAGTTTTATTACTCCTCAGTAACTATCAGAACGTCAAACTGAAATCAAGGAAAAGTTTCCTCAATTTTCCACCGCGTCAGATAAATCCGCACCACCCACCAGAGGGTTTGCGAGTCCCGCGCTCCGCTGAGATTGGTCAGCAACAGCATCGGCTCCCGCCCCCAGCCGGCCACCACCACCAAGAGCAACTTCTCGTCTCGCCCCGGCAGTTGAATCGGCTCGGCCCCGTAGCGAAGCTGCAAGACTTTTTCTTGGCCGTCTTCGAGCTTGATCACGCGGACTTGATAGCGCAGCCGACAGTCGGCCCCCCGATGATGGACCGTCATCCTCCGCTTCCGCCGGTTGATCACCGAACGCTGCCCGGTCGAGCGGGAAAAGCCGAAGCCGGGGCACGGGCGGAATGGGGCGGCGGCGTATCGGGGTGCGGAGCAGATCAAAATCCCGCACCCTTCCCTGAAGCCGGGAGATCACTGCCCGAAATGTTTGAA
>CADDZJ010000229.1 GCA_902812415.1 Acidobacteriota bacterium | reverse complement strand
GCTTCTTCCCGCTTATCTGGTCTGGGTGCTCACGGGACGCAAGGGATTGAAGGCCGTCTGGCCCGCCGCTCTCACGGGAGGCCTCGCTTTCGCTCTGACTCAATTCCTGGTCTCGAATTCATGGGGGCCTTATGCGCCGGATATTCTGGCTTCCGTTGCTTCGATTGTTGCCTTGGTCGCGCTCCTGCGTTTTTGGAAGCCTGCAGTTTCGGAAGAGATGGTCGGTCAAGGCTCGAAAGCGCCACAGAAATTGAGCCGCCGCGAAGGTATTCGCGCATGGTTGCCTTGGATTGTGCTTTCCGCCGCGATGATCGGCTGGTCCTACTTGCGGCTCTTTCAAAAAGCAGCGCTGCACATCCCCGTACCGCATCTGCACAACGCGATCCTGATCACGCTTTATCAGCGGGCCTATAGCGCAATATACGATTTCCAGCCTCTGGCGGCTGGAACTGCGGCGCTGGCGGCCACGCTGATCACGGCGGCGCTTTTGAATGCTTCGCCGCGTCTTGTTCTGAAGTCCGGTCTCAAGACGGTAAAGCAGCTTGCCCTCCCGGGCCTCACAGTATGCCTCATTGTGGCGCTCGCCTATTTGTACAATTATTCCGGCATGACCTACACACTGGGCGCAGCGCTGGCGGGGCTTGGGAAGCTGTTTCCGTTTGCCAGCGGATTTCTGGGTTGGCTGGCGTGCTTTATGACCGGCAGCGATACGGCCAGCAACCTGCTTTTTGGGAATCTTCAGGTTGCCGCGGCGCACAAGATCGGAGTGAATCCGCTCCTGCTCGCCGCAACAAATTCCTCAGGTGCAGTCACCGGAAAGATGATTTCGCCTCAGAATATTGCCATTGGCGTGACGACCGTGGAGCTGGTAGGCCGGGAAGGCGAAGTGCTGCGCTCCACGATCTGGCATAGCCTTGTACTCGCGTCTTTCTTGAGCATTCTGGCCTTTTTGCAAGCCCACTGGCTGAGATGGATGGTCCCCGGTTGAATGTTACAAACTAATGTTAAGGTGCACTCTGGCCGGTCGTTTCCCACCTACGGATCAGTAAAAAAAGCCGCCGTTGTGGCGCGAAGCTTCTCCGTTGGATGAAGCTTTTTGCGCGGCAAGCGCCTTTTTGCGGCGGAGGGCCGATTGAACCATCATGAAGTGTCCGACGTTGTCGGCGTTTAACATGCCAACGAGCCGGCCATCATGCTGAACCGGAAGAGAGCGGCAATGGCAGGAATGGAGAACCGCCAGGGCGTGTTCCAGCATGTCATGCGAATCCACAGTCTGGAACTCGCGCCGCATGGCGTCACGGACGCGCGCTTCAGCGCCGCCTTGCGCGAGAACCCGCATCAGGTCCTCGCGGGTGAGGACACCGAGGACGTGGTCGCCAAAAACAACCGGAAAGTCCTGCTGCCATCCTCCTAAAGCATGATCGATGGCCGTGGAAAGCGGCTCATCAGGCTGAAGGGTTTTGAAATCGGTGAGCATGACCTGTTGCACGGGAATGCCTTCGAGAGAAGTTCGCATCAGCGCCATCGACGCCTCTGCTTCCGCGCCCATCCAGACAAACAATGCGATAAAAAGAAGGAAAGGGTCTGAAAACAAGCCGACGAACCCGAAAATCAAGGCCATGCCCTGGCCGATGTGCGCCGCCATCTGGGTGGCGCGGGTGTATTCCATACGCGTAGCCAGGAGCGCCCTCAGCACACGCCCGCCATCCATGGGAAATGCCGGCAGAATGTTGAAGCCTACCAGCCACAAGTTCACCACCATGAGTTTTTCAAGGAAATTCCCTCCGGCCCAGCGGAAGTCCCTCCAATGCGGGTGGAAGCCTGTGGCAACGAGAATGGCGAGCAAAACCGCCGCGATCACGACATTAACCAACGGTCCGGCAATCGCTACCCATAGCTCCTCGCGCGGCTTTTCCGGCATCCGTTCAAGCCGGGCGACGCCGCCGATCGGAAGCAGGATAATGTCGCGGGTCTGCACGCCAAACTTGCGGGCCGTCAACGCGTGCCCCAGTTCATGCAGCACGATGCAGGCGAAAATTACGAGCACAAAGACGACGCCCACGAAAGTTGTAGCCAGGCTTCGCCCATTCGCATAATTCACGAACACAATGAAGAGGATGAGCAGCAGGAACGTGGCGTGCATGTAAACGTTGATTCCCGCGAGCCTGCCAATTTTCCAAGACCATCGCATGGCGATGCCTCCTTGAGCGCTGCGTGGCGCTCAAATCCTCCGGGACCCTGCCCTTTAATCCCAGTTTGCTCTCCCTGGGTGGGCTTCGCAAGTCACGCCAACTTCCTGATGATAAATAGCCTTAATCTGTCGATTCAGAGTCAGAGCGGCTCTTTGCATTGACTTCCAAAGTCTTAATACCTTAACCTTGTCTTTATTGGTTATCTCAGCGAATACAATCCATCCTGAGATGTGAGAAGTGCGACGCTGGTCGGTCGGGGTGTGTGTTGGCGGAATGAGCGCTTTTGGGCATTCTCGATATGAAGGCTTTTTAAGTTGTGGTTCAGCAGGCGGGGTAGCTCAGTGGTAGAGCGAGGGTCTCATAATCCCTAGGTCGGGAGTTCGATCCTCCCCCCCGCTACCAGATTGTTGAGCCCCGTCGAAATACTGCCAGGTGATTGCCTGCAAGGACTGGATGAACCTATTACCAAACCCATTTTTATCGCACGGCAGGCCCGAAGTCACAGCCTCACATCCGAAAAGCGTCCTCGCCATAAAGCCCAACCAAAGTTGCTCATCACCCTGCAAACAGAATGGGTTCCCGTCAGAACGAAACAATTCGACCTCCATCACGCTTTCTGTTTAACGGCCTCGTGATGATATCTTAAACAGCATGAGGCGACGGAGTGCAAGCAAATTTCCATACCGAACGCAGGTCCTTGAACGCGCGTTCACGATTCTGGATGTTCTTGCGAGCAGCGGCAAGGATCAGAGTCTGGCGGAAGTGATTGAGCGGGTGGGAGTGAACCGGAGCACCTGTTATCGCCTGCTGCGAATCCTGGAGCGTCATCACTTCACCGAGCGGGACTCCGCCACGGGAAAGTATCGGCTAGGTTCGAAGTTATTGGAATTGGGGAAGCAGGCAGCGTCCCGGTTTGATCTTGCGCAACTGGCTCGCCCTTACCTTGAAAGGCTAAGCCAGGAGAGCGGCGAGACAGCTCATCTTGGAATCCTCTGCGATGGGGAAGTGGTCTCCATCGCCAACGTCGACAGCCATCATGCCTTGCGGATTTCGGGCACTCTGGGGCTGCGGTCGCCTGCCCATTGCTCTTCGCTGGGGAAAGCGCTGCTTGCATTTTTGCCCGAGGCAGACGTTAACGAGCTTGTGCGTCGTCAAGGACTGAGGCCTTATACCCGAAATACCATTACGCGCCGCGCCGACCTGAAGCGGGAATTGCAACAAATCCGCCGTCGAGGGTACGCGATTGACGATGAAGAGCTGGAAGACGGGCTGAAATGCATTGGAGCGCCAGTCCGGGACTATTCGGGCAGGGCCATAGCCGCCCTCAGCATCGCAGGTGCCGCGTTTCGCCTGAACGGTGAACGGCTGCCTCTTCTTGCTCGGTCGGTGGTGCGGGCGGCCGCCGA
>CADDZJ010000228.1 GCA_902812415.1 Acidobacteriota bacterium | reverse complement strand
GGCAACTGGAAGGGCTGGGCAGGCAGGGTGACCTGCTTATCGTCATAAGCGGCAGCGGAAATTCGCCCAATATCTTAAACGCCATTCAAACAGCTAAAACTCTTGGCATTACCACGATCGGTTTTGCTGGATTTCAGGGTGGTAAGCTCAAAAGTATGGTTGATCACTGCATTGTTATTCCGGCTTCAAATATTGAGCAGGTCGAAGATGCCCACCTGGCCTTAAACCACAGTATTGCGGTCACGCTTAGAGCAACCCTGCGCGAGCGTGTAGCCAAATCAAGCTTAAGCGAAGCCGTTGTAAATTAATTAGCCGGCGCGGAGCTAATACCCTATCTTTATATATTCTCATACTCATTCACACAATACGCTCGTTTGTTGTGCAGGTGGTGCATCATGACTATTCAAGAAAGAGCTTATAGTAATTTCACGTCCCCATTTCCGGCGGGACTGCAATTACCGCTGGTTCCACTCGCTCCCATCGACCAACCCCCGGCTATATTTATCGACCGGGACGGCGTTATAAACCAGAACCGCAAAGAACATGTGCTGAGCTGGGACCAGTTTGAATTTATTAACGGCTCAAAAAGGGCCCTGGCCCTGCTCAATACCGCCGGCTACCGGGTTATAATTATAACCAACCAGGCCCAGATAGACCGTGGCCTTCTGAAGGCCGCGCAGCTCGATGAATTACACCAGCGGATGATTGATGAAATCGAAGCCGCCGGTGGCCGCGTAGCCGCCGTCTATTACTGCCCGCATCGCCCGGAAGCCAACTGCTACTGCCGCAAACCTAAGCCGGGGCTGCTCTTGAACGCCGCCGAGAAATTACATCTTGATCTGGATAGTAGCTGGTTTATCGGCGACCACCTGACCGATGTCGAGGCCGGTCTCGCCGCCGGTTGCAAACCGCTGCTGGTATTAACCGGCCGGGGCGAAATAGCCGCCGCTCAATGGAAGCTTTCGCAGGAAGTTGAAAATAGTGGGGCCGCCTGGCCCGCTCTCACGGCTACCTCTACGTCCCTGGCGACTAAAGCCGCAGCCGCTACCGGGTTTCAACTACCAATAAAAGCCGATCTTCTGGAAGCGGTTGAATTTGTTCTGGCCGCCGACCAATCAAAGCTGGTATGAGGAATAGCGAAAAACCAACCGTTCAATCCTTTTTTGCTGAAAATAAGACCCCGGCCGAAGCTAACTCTAAGCCGGGGCTGTTAGTCCTGACCCAGGTGCTGCCTTTCCCGCCTGACGCTGGACCTAAAGTCAAAACTCTCAATCTGCTAAAACACCTCTCCCAGAGCTTCTCCATTACGCTGGTCTCTTTCGTCCGGCCGGATAACACCCCTCAGCAGTGTCAGGAACTGCTGCGCTACTGTCAGGAAGTTCATACCGTTTTACTGCGGCGTAGCCGCCCGCGCGATGTCCGGTCACTACTCACCAGCCTGGTGACTACCGAACCCTTTTTAATGGTCCGAGACCGCTCGAAAGCTTTTAGCGACCTGGTTGAAAAACTGGCTCAAAGCGACCGGTTTGTAGCGGTACACGCCGACCAGCTAAATATGGCCCAGTTTGCCCTTGCCCTGCCCGTGCCCGGGGTGGTGCGGGTGCTGGACGAACATAATGCTGTCTGGACTATTACCGACCGGTTGCGCCACGGAGAGAAAACTCCCTTCAAACGGGCTGTCCTCGAACTGGAAACCGTTAAACTGCGCCGGTATGAACGGCGAATTTGCCGCCAGTTTGACGCGGTCATGGCGGTCTCCCCTCAGGACGAGGCGGCGCTGGAGCTTAAATGTACCGTGGTTCCGATCGGGGTAGATGCCGTTGGCACCGCGCCTTTAGAGTTGAAACCCGGCTCACTTAATCTGGTAAGCCTGGGCACCATGTTTTATCCCCCTAATATGGAAGGGGCGCTCTGGTTCGGGCAGGAGGTCTTTCCCTATATCCTCAGGCGGCAGCCTGGAGCGACCTACACTATTATCGGTCCCAAGCCCCCTGCCGCCCTTTACGCCATGGCCGAGAAAAACCCGGCCATCCGCATAACCGGGTATGTGGCAGATTTACGGCAGGAGCTGGAAAATAGCGCCGGGCTGGTCGTGCCTCTGCTATCCGGCGGCGGAATGCGGGTAAAGATTCTGGAGGGGTTATCTTACGGGTTACCAATGGTTTCAACCACAATAGGGGCCGAGGGCATTAAGCTTGAGAACGGCCGGACCGCTCTGCTGGCCGATACGCCGCAAGACTTTGCCGAAGCCGCCCTGCAACTGCTTGACCCGGCAGGCCCCGGACCCCGTTTAGCCAGGGCCGGGCGGCAGTTGGCCCTCGAACAGTATGATTTCCGGCAGGTCTACAAAACGGTGGATGCAATGTACGCCCAGCTGCTGGCTAAAGCTAAAGAGACACCTGCACCAGCCCAACAGCCTGGAACCTTACCGGTCTAATAGCTCACCTGACCTGAACTAACCTTGAACTAACCTGACCTGACTATTATCACCTTCTTAAGATGCGCAGACCATCCAGGCCAGGTATTTTGGGAATAGCGCCATTCGAACTTATTTTAACTCGACTCAACTGGTGGTGATGAGTGGGAGTAGGGTATCGCTTATATCCCTGTAACAAAAGTTAAGAAGTCGAACGTTACTTGTAGTAAAATAGAGCGGATAAGAGTAGAGCACACTAAGAGCAGAAGTAGGGAAGAGTAGAGTAGACAGCATAACACTTAACAATTACCAGACCGGATAAGTTGTGGCTTCATCCTTTTACGCTTGTAGAATTTTGACAATTTAATACACAAGCTACTCTTTAGGTAGCACCCCATTAAACGGTGAAAAACAGGTAAAGTTGAAATAAAAGCGTTCATCTGGCAAAATTTGGTTATGATTACAAAAGAACAACCAATACCGATGAACGCTGGGGAGCAATTCTGCTCTTACCAGCATTGTCCCAAAAGAGGCCTCAAAAAGCAAGGTAACATCACCATTCACGACCGAGTGCGCCAGCGGTACCGCTGTAAAGTCTGTGGTAAAACCTTCAGTGAACGCACCGGCACCCTGTTCGAAGGATTGCGTAAGCCCCAGACCTTAATTCTTGTGGTGGTTACATTACTCACCTTTGGTTGTCCTATTCAGGCCATCGTCGCCGCTTTTGGGCTGGACGAACGCACCATCGCGGACTGGCGCGACCGGGCTGGTCAGCATTGTCAAAGGGTCCATGAGCAGCTGGTGGTGCACCAAAGCCTCGATTTACAGCACGTCCAGCTTGATGAAATCCGGGCCAAAGGGGTCGGTAAGGTTATCTGGCTGGCCATGGGTATCATGGTCCCGACCCGTTTATGGCTGGGTGGGGTGGTCAGTGTTACCCGTGACCGAGTTCTGGCCGACCGCTTACTAAAGCTAGTGCGAGGCTGTGCTAAAGCCACCGGTAAAGTGCTGGTGTGTGTCGACGGCTGGGCGGCTTATCCTAAAGCCATAAAACGAGCTTTCCGCGACAAAATACTACCAGCAGGCGCGGGGCAAGCTCAAAAGGGGCGGCCTCGTCTAGCCCTGTGGCCCCAACTGGCCATCGGCGTAGTCATAAAGTACAAGCGGGCTTATAAGCTGGTGGAAGTGCGCCGGGAAATCGTGGCAGGCACCCGAGAGTTAGTAGCCGAA
>CADDZJ010000227.1 GCA_902812415.1 Acidobacteriota bacterium | reverse complement strand
AATTCCTTGAAATAAAGCAGGTTAATTTAGGATGAGGGACGACGGCGAACTCGACAACAGGGAACAGGAAGTCTTGGCCATGATCATTCGGCAGTATGTGATTATGGGAGTGCCTGTAGGCTCAAAAACGGTCGCCGCGCAATTCCCTGAACCTTTGAGTCCTGCCACGATTCGCAACATTATGGCAGACCTCGAAGCGGCTGGCTATCTGACGCAGCCTCATACCTCAGCGGGAAGGGTCCCGGCCGATAAAGCCTATCGTTTCTATGTTGATCGTATCAGCAGGCCCGCCCGGCTCACCCCTGCGCTGGAGAGATATATCGAGGACAGTTTGGCGGCTGAATCGGTCTCAACGGATGAGTTGATGGAAAAGATCTCCGTCATCCTTTCGGAGGTTTCCAGCCATCTTGGCGTGGTCCTGGGGCCAGCCTTGGAAGAGAAGCTGCTGGAGCATATCAAATTCGTGCTTTTGCCCGACCACCGCGTGCTGGCGGTGATTGTTTCGAGACCCGACCTGATTGAAAACAAGATCTTCCGTTTGGAAGATGATCTCACCCAGCAGGAGCTTGACGAAGCTGCGGGTTTCCTGAACTCGGAGTTCCGCGGCTGGTCGCTGCGAACGATCCGGCTGGAGATGGTGAAGCGCATGGAGGAAATGAAAGCCGCCTCGGATCGCCTTCTTACAGCTGTTGCAAAACTCTTAATGTGGGGAGCGCTGGCCCATGAGCAGCCTGGTCCGCTTTTTGTCAGCAACGCTGCCCGATTGTTGAGTCAGCCGGAATTCGTGAATGTGGGCATCGCAAAAGAACTGCTGGCGGCCATTGAGGAAAAGGCCAAGGTTGTAAAGATCCTCAGCGCCTGTCTTGAAACGCCCCGGGGCGGGGTGCAAGCGCTGATTGGTCAGGAGAATCCCCATTCTGAAATGCGGCGATGCACCTTTATTGTCGCTCCCTATCACTACCGACACCGCCCGGTGGGCGCGCTCGGCGTCATTGGACCGACGCGGATGGAATACGACCGCGCCATCAGAACGGTAGAATACTTTGCCGAAGTCACCAGCCGTCTCCTCAGCGCCAACTAGAGCTTTGACTCTCTACCAAATTCTTGCAGGATGGAAGGGCGCGAATTTCTATCTAAATCATTGGGGAACAAAATCGGATTTATGGAATCAGAAAAAGAACTTGAGAAATCATCCCAGGCTGCGGTCGAGTCGGAAGCCAAGCCTCAGGAGCCTGCGCAACAGGAAGCAGGCTCCGCGCTGCCTGAAGATCTTCCCGCCGCCTACCAGAAGCTGCTGGCTGAAAAGCAGGAGCTTTACGATCGGCTGCTACGCAAACAAGCGGAGCTTGAAAATTTCCGCAAGCGGATGCAACGGGAAAAAGAAGAATTCCTGCAGCACGCCAATTTTGACCTGATTCGAGCGCTTTTGCCCGTGCTGGATGGGTTCGATCGCGCTTTCAGGCAACGGGTTTCGAACATTCCGGCGCAGTTTTATGATGGTTTGGAATTGATTCATCGGCAGCTTCTCGACACGTTAGAAAGAGCCGGGTTGACCGTCGTCGAGTCCAAGGGGGAAACTTTCGATCCTGCAATCCATCAGGCTGTAGAGACCGTGGAAGACCCCAAGCATCGCGACCATGAAATTGTCGAGGAGCTTCAGCGCGGGTATAAACTGAAGCATCGACTGCTGCGGCCCGCGCTGGTGAAGGTGGCAGTCCAGCCTCACAGGCAAGACGCGCATTTGGAAGGGAATAAGCGCGGGGAAAGGCAGAAGGCGACGAACGAGGGGTGAAGGGCGCGAAACCGTTCGCCCCGCAACCTATGCAGTGAAAGCCTTTGCAGGTTAATTATTCACGGTGAATCGTCAGTGCGTTACCGTTTTTAACGAGGGGTTGCTTTGAATCACAAGCGCGATTACTACGAGGTGCTGGGCGTTGGGCGCGAGGCCGGCGATCAGGAGATCAAAAGCGCCTATCGCAAGCTGGCGCTTCAGTACCATCCCGATCGGAACCCGGACAACAAAGAAGAGGCCACGGAGAGATTCAAGGAAATTACCGAGGCGTATACCGTGCTCGCCGATCCGCAGAAGCGGGCGGCCTACGACCGTTTCGGCCATGCCGGAGTGAGCGGCGCAGCTGGCCCACAGCCGGACTTTTCCTCCACGATTTTTGCCGATTTTGGGGATATTTTCGGCAGCTTCAGCGATCTCTTTGGCTTTGGCGATATCTTTGGCCAGACGCGCACGCGGCAGCGTGGCGCCGAGCGCGGAGCCGACCTGCGCTACGATCTGGAAATTTCCTTTGAAGAGGCCGCAGCCGGTCTTGAGACGAAAATCAAAATTCCGCGCATGGAGACCTGCTCGGATTGCAACGGGCGCGGCGCCCGGCGCGGCAGCCAGCCAGCGACATGTCCTGCTTGCGGCGGCAGAGGGCAGATTCGCACGCAACAGGGATTCTTTACGCTCTCACAGACTTGCCCCCAATGCCGCGGCATGGGCCAGATTATCCGGGAAGCCTGCCCCACTTGCCATGGCGAGGGCCGGACGCGCGAGGAACGCGTGCTGGGCATTAAAATACCTGCCGGCGTCGAAGACGGCATGCGCTTGCGCGTGAGCGGCGAGGGTGAAGCAGGTTCTCAGGGCGGGCCTGCCGGGGACCTCTACGTGGTGCTGCGTGTCCGCGAGCATCCCTTCTTTGAGCGCCAGGGAAGCGATCTCTATTGCACCATCCCCATCTCTCTTACCCAGGCGGCGCTCGGAGCGGAAATCAAAGTGCCCACTCTGCGCGGTCACGAAAAGCTCACCATCCCTGAGGGCACTCAGCCAAATACGGTCTTTCGCCTGCGGGGTTTGGGGTTGCCCAGCGTTGAAAAGCGCGGTCATGGCGACCTGTACGTGAAGGTCCAGGTGATCATCCCCGCCCACCTGAACCGCGAACAGCGCCGGATTCTGGAATCGCTGGCTCCCGCCTTTCGCGTGGATAACAGTCCCCTCAAGAAGCGCGTCTCCGAAAAGGCGAAGAATAGTTTCGGATAGGGCGAGTTGCGCGGCCGCCATGATAACTGTTTTGCGGCATAAGGGAGTCTACTGATTTTTACAAATAATGATGGTAACAATGCGGAGGGTAGCGGCGCTGTTCTCAGCGCGGAAAGAGACAGGTGAGGACACCGGCCCTTCAGAAGACGTCACTATAGTTTACAAACCTCGATAGATCGGAGAAACGGGACTGATTTTACCGCCGTCCGCTCATCCAGCAGCGCCCGATGGTAAGAATGATCTTGATTCCCGCCTGCAAACTGCCTTTCAGCGTGCCTGAGATTTTGGACTTGCCAAACCTTCGCCGGCGATAATTCACAGGAATTTCGGCAACTCGCAGGCCGAGCATCGCGGCTTTGGCCTGCATTTCCACGTTCCACCCGAAATCAGGATCGCGCAGGTCAAGCCGCGTGAGAGCATCGCGGCTGACGACACGAAGAGGGCCAAGGTCTGTATAGCGCGCGCCCCAGATCCAGCGAATCAGCCGCGTGGTGAGAGCGTTGCCGAACCGTTGAATGAAAGTGAGAGAGCCTCGCTCGGCCTGGCCCAGCGCGCGCGAGCCCATGACGAGATCCCACGAGCCTGACTCAAAAAAAGCCAGCAGACGTTCGAGGCCTGCGGGATCATCCGAGCCATCTGCGTCCATGAACACTACGGCATCGACAGAACCGTTCAGGGCGGCAAGGCCGGCCTGGCAGGCCCGGCCATAGCCCCGCCGAGGCTCAAGGAGGACGCGAGCGCCCGCCGCCTGGGCTACCGCGGCAGTGCCATCG
>CADDZJ010000226.1 GCA_902812415.1 Acidobacteriota bacterium | reverse complement strand
TTCAGCGGGCTGGTGAGGATCCTGAAGCGATGTTCTCAGCCTCTGATCGGAGCGTCCGAGATGTTCCGCTGTGACGAGCATTTAATACGCGACGACGCGCATAGTGGCGATGCTTCACCTTTCGATGGCTTCGATGATGGTAGGCAACCGGCACCAGGCGGTAGACCAGCAGCTTGCGGCCAGTGGCCAGTCGGGAACTGCGGAGATGATTCCAGCGGCGGAGCTGGTAGGTGGTGACGTCGAACCGGTCTGCGATCAGGTCGAGATTATCGTCATGATGAACGCGATAGTAATAAGGGCGGCGCACCCAACGTACGGAAGCGCTCTCGAGAAGCCGTGAGCGACTCGGCGCCAAGGGAATCACCAAGTGAGCGCCTGCCGTGAGCGTCGAGTCTCGCTCCAGGTGGTTCGCTTCCGCCAAGGCGGCGGTCGTGATGTGATAATGGCTGGCAACGCTTGCCAAGGTCTCCCCTGCCTCCACCTGATGAGCCCGCCACCACAAGCGGTCCGAGGCAGGAATAGAAGCGATGCGCTGCTCAAAAATCTCCTTCGTGCCCGCTGGCAGGTTCAGCTCAAAGCCGGGATCGTCAGCCGGCGTCGCCCAACCCTTTAAGCCAGGGTTGAGTTGCACCAACTCATCAACCGGCGCATCAATAAGCTCCGCCACCAATCGCAGGTCCGTGGGAGCGCTGATCGACACGTGATCTACGTGTAAAGCTGGATCGGGTTTCACGTCGAAGCCATAGGCAGCAGGGTCCTTTGCAATCAGCGCTGTGGCCAAAAACACCGGCACATAATTCTCTGTTTCCGGCGGCAAGGCGTGCAGCCGGCGCAACGTCCAATAGTCTGCGTAGCCTGTCCGCTGAATGGCGCGCTGCACCGTAAGAGGCCCGCTATCATAAGCGGCCAGCGCCAGATACCAGTCTCCGAACATCTGATAAAGACTCTTGAGGTCTGCCGCCGCCGCCTGGGTAGACTTCAAAGGATCTCGCCGCTCATCGACCCAACGGTTCTCTTTCAGGCCGTGAAGCGCCGCCGTTGAACTCATCAGTTGCCACATGCCTTTGGCGCCTTTGCGGGAAGTGGCATAAGGATTGAAGGCGCTTTCCGGGCCAGCCAGATAAATCAGGTCCTGCGGCAGCCCCTGCTTTCGCAGCACCCGGGAGATCATCGGCCTGTATTGCCCAAGCCGCTTCAGAACGTTCTCAATATACCCCCGCGCATGGCTCTGCAAATAAGCGATGGCGCCGGAGACGACGGCATTGGAAACCAGCGGGATATCCGAATGAATGGAGCGCATCTCCTGCTGGACGCGATGCATGACGTTCGGGTCTACCGGAAAAGTGAGACCGGCAAATGACTCGATCGGCGTGGGGACATACTGCTGACTGAGCGAACTGCCATTTTTGAGCGTCGCCATCTCCACATCGTTGATGTTATCGGTCAGAAGGTTGAACTCTTCACTCAAGCGGTTGTCGCTGTTGATGTCATAAGGCGACTCGAGCAGCGTACTCAAGGCCTTATCGAACTCCTGCTTGGCTTTCTCCATATTCCCGGATTGATAGTCGTTGAGTCCTTCGGTATACGCAGCCTCCGCTTTATCGATCAGGTTACTGATCGCGGTAGGCTCGGCGGCAGCCGCGTTGGGAATTGGAGAGTTGTTGAGGACAGGCGGTGGGGGACTGAGGGGTAGAGGCTGAGGCGCCAAGGCTTGGGCGGGAGGTGCGCCTGATTGTTTCCGTTGTTGGGCTGTCTCGCAGGATGCCAGCGCGAGAACAAGCGCCAATATGATGAGCAGTTTTGCTCTCGTCAAAAAGCGACCTCTACCTCGATTGCACTAGGAACTCGAAATGCCTCAAACTTAACCCCTCCGCCGGCATCGGTCTGAAACCGCTGTGGAATGTTACACGAGGCGAGGCTGACAGCAAAATCGCATCCACCCCAGCGCCTCAGCCGGACTTGAACGATAAGTTAAAATCCAGTTAGACGAATGTTTAACCGAAAAAGCATTCTACTTCCCGCAGAAGCGATGGTCAACCGGCCCATCAATTTTTCTAATCTTATCTTTCACATAGTGAAACTTTTAATGATAAGGCAGATGCATTTAGAGTTCATTCCTGAAATTTTTGTACGTGTGCTGCCCAATGAACATCGCTTCCCACCGCACCCAGAAAATCCGATCTTTATGATTCTGAGCAATAGCGAAGAATCTTTGTATTTGCTTGATTATTCGAATACTAAAAATGTTTTGCTTAGTTCTACTCCCGATTCGAGACACAGAGATTCTGAGCTATCTCAAAATGACAGGCGAAAGGCCCTGCATCATATACCCGGAGAGCTTTTTCAATACCCTGCCAATCGTCCTGATGTCTTCTATGCAGAATAAGCTTTCCGCACGACACCGACGACCTCAGCCATCACCTCCAAAGCGCGGGCGCAATCTTCCCGATCCACATCGCAATGGGTCACCATACGGATGTTCTTTGGAGTGACGCCGTTTGCCAGAACGTTCTGCGCGGCCAGCCGGCGCGAAAGGTCGTACGAGGTCATACCGGTCTCGGAAACATCGAAAAACAAAATATTGCTGACTATTTTGGCGGGATCAATTTTGAGGCCCGGAATTTCGGCTAGTCCCTCCGCGAGGAACCGGGCGTTCTCATGATCGACATGCAAGCGCTTGGGAGACTCTTCAAGGGCGACGAGGGCAGCCGCCGCCAGGACACCCGCCTGCCGCATGCCTCCGCCAAGCATTTTACGTATTGATCGCGCCTCCTCAATAAACTTGCGACTCCCAACCAGCATGGAGCCTATGGGCGCGCCCAGACTCTTTGAGAAACAGAACATAATGGAATCGAAGCCTTGCGTCAGGTCAGCCACCGAACTGTTCAAGGCCACGGCGGCATTGAAGATGCGCGCTCCATCCAGATGCACCGGCAGCCCCGCCGCATGCGCCTGGTCACAAATCTCTTCCATAACCTTCGCGGGGTAGACTGACCCACCCGCCAGATTTGCCGTGTTCTCTAGTGAAATCAATCCCGTGCGCGACCGATTGTCCGTTCGAGCGCGAACCCAGGGGGCTATCCGATCCCAGCTGAGAATGCCGTCCGGAGCCTCAATCGGACGCGCCAGACAGCCCGAGAAAGCCGCCATCGTGGCCATCTCGGCGTTGTAGATGTGCGCTCGCGCCTCGCAGATGACCTCCTGTCCGGGATCGGTGTGAACCTTAATTGCCGCCTGATTCCCCATAGTCCCGGAAGGCACAAAGAGAGCATCCTCGCGCTCGAAGATTTCGGCGGCCCGTTCCTGAAGACGATTTACGGTGGGATCCTCGCGATAGACATCATCGCCCACTTCAGCATTGGCCATCGCCTGGCGCATTGCAGGCGTGGGCCTGGTCACAGTATCGCTTCGCAGATCGATAATCTTATGCATAGGCATTCCTTTACGCCTCGGCTGTCATTCTGCCCTGAAAAATACGCCGATATTTCGGCACGCAACCCAGACACCCGCCAGCCTCGGCGTAATTTTCTTTCTTCGAGGTGTCGTAGAACGACATGGCAGACTGAGCGAAGTGAAGAATCCCTGTATTACTTTAGCATTCAGCAAACAGCGCTCAGCGCCTTCGCTCCTCAGAATGACAGGTTGCGGGAATTTTTCGGCGACCGGCTACCGAAGAAACTCCTGAAAGACCGCATTGGAGATCAAGTAAGCCTGATCGCTGAGACTTAGCCAGCCATCCTGCTCCCTTAACCATCCTTCGCGTTCAAGCGATTCAACGCGCGGCTGCCACCAATCCCAGGGCGGGGCGCCCCACCAGCTTTGCGCCTGT
>CADDZJ010000225.1 GCA_902812415.1 Acidobacteriota bacterium | reverse complement strand
TCTTTTCTATTCTTTCAGCCTTTGAATTTTATTATATAAAACGTCATGTAAAAATCTGGACAATTTGCTTGACTTTGTAAGGAACGAGTGCTATTTAGGCCATAGGGTTGAGCTTCATCATCACGGATGGAGTTTAAAGATACCCAAGGCAAGCGCGCCAACAAATCTTACGCTGAGGAGGGTGCGTATGAAGACCTCAATGGCTTGCTGGCCCGCCAGGGGCGCCGTTCTTAAAGTTCTTCTAATTTTTTTAGGGGGAGTTCTAATCCTCCTTCCCACGCAAGCTCACGCCCAATTAGCGACCGCCACCATTAACGGCGTTGTTCAGGATGCCAGCGGCGCTGTCGTCCCCCAGGCCACCGTGACGCTCATCAACATGCAGACAGGCGTGAAGCGTTCCGTGAAGACAAACCAGACCGGGAACTACGTGATTCAGGATATTGATCCTGGCACTTACCGCCTTGAAGTGAGCAAGTCCGGCTTCACGACACAAACCCAAAAAGCCTTTACGCTTTATGTGAATCAGACGGCCACGTATGACTTCACGCTCTCGGTCGGCTCGCCAACCCAAACCGTGACCGTCCAGGCGGCAGGCGCGGCGCTTGAAACCTCAACCTCCGAATTGGGGGAAGTGGTCGGGAGGAATGAGGTCAACGATCTGCCGCTGAATGGCCGCAATTTCACCCAGATCCTCAGCCTGACCCCTGGCGTGAGCACCGTCAATGTCTCCCAGAACTCCACGACCACTGGCGGGATATGGTCCAATCCCATTGGCGAATTCTCCTATCCCTCGGTGAATGGCCAGACGAATCGCAGCAACCTGTTTCTGCTGGATGGCGTCTACGACCAGGGCTCGTTCGGGAGCACCTACGCGATAGCGCCCATTCTGGACCAGGTGCAGGAATTCAAGGTCCAGTCGCATAACGACGCTCCTCAATTTGGCGGCGCTTTGGGCGGCATCATCAACGTGGTTACCAAAGCGGGCGGCAACGATTTTCATGGCGATGCCTGGGAATTTCTGCGGAATACGGCGTTTGACGCCCGCAACACATTTCTGGCGAACCGCATTCCCTTTGAGCAAAATCAGTTTGGGGGCGCCATCGGAGGTCCGGTTATTCTGCCACACTATAATGGCCGCAATCGGACTTTCTTCTATGCAGCCTACGAGGGCTACCGCAATCACACCACGTCTTCAACTCTTTTCAAGACGGTGACGCCTGCGGAACTGACGGGTGACTTCAGCGATTCTCCCACGCAGATTTACAATCCCTTCAGCACGCGGCCCAATCCGGCATCTCCGGGCGAATTCATCCGCGACCCGTTTCCGGGCAACCAGATTCCCCAGAGCCTGCTCAGCCCGGGCATGGTGCTTTTTGCGAAGACGCTCTTCCCGGCGCCGATTACAACCAGCAATCCTGCTTTTAATGGATTGGACACAACCCCGACCATCACCCGGCAGGATACGGCCAGCCTGCGGCTGGATGAACAGTTTGGAGCCAAGGATAGCGCCTGGGCGCGTTATACCGGATTTACGCAGCCCGTCACCGGCTCGGGAGGCTATACGGGCCTTGTGCATAAGGTTTTCACCCACGGCTATAACGTGGGCGCCACCTGGGTGCATACCTTCTCCGGCACATCGGTCATGACGCTTGAATTCGGGCGCGACAGCGGCAACATCAACCAATTTACCCGCTTTGTCAACGCCAGCCCCACTTTCTGGCAGCAGGTGGGTTTTTCTCCGAATTTTGCGGGGAACTTTATCGGCGGGTTTTCCACCGTGCCGAGCACTACGGTGGTTGGGTTCCTGGGCAGTCCCGATCCAAGCGCGCACGGCGCTTCCGCCGTTGATGAAACCCACTTCTCAAACATCTATCAATTTCGCGGCGATTATTCAAAGATTCATGGGCATCATACCTTCATGATGGGTGGCGACATCGCAACCAATAACGCCGACGCCCTCTATTTGAATCCGGATCTGATCTTTGATTCTTTCCCCACCACCAATCCGCTCAGCACGGCAGGAACGGGAAACGCCATGGCGTCGCTTCTTCTGGGCCTGCCCAGCAACGCCGGACGGCGCGACGTGCGCGAGACGGAGCATGGAGGCTGGGTTGACGGATTTTATTTCTGGGATCAGTGGAAGGCTACGTCCAGGTTCACATTGAACCTGGGATTTCGCTATGACTTGACCTTGCTGCCTATCTACGGAAGCCCCAGCGCCCATAATTTGCCGGTCGGCGATCTGGACTGGACGCACGGACAGTATATTCTGACGGGAAACGCTCCTTCGTGCGATACGGCCAAGGCGGCGCCCTGCATTCCGGGAGGGCAACTGCCGGCGCACGTTGTCATCACCCCGCTTTCCAACGGAGCCATCTACCACAACAATTACGATAATTGGCAGCCTCGAATCGGCATGGCCTATCGCCTGCGTCCTCGAACTGTGCTGCGCGCTTCGGCAGGCCGGTTCTTTGACAACTGGGCGGCGGATACTCAGACCGGCCAAAATTATGAAGGCTCGTGGCCCAGCATCGGCCAACTGCTGGCCTCCAATTTGAACGCCAGCGTGCCCAATGCAACCGCCTTCGATCCCTTCAATCTGGGTTCGGGCTCACCGCTCCCTGCGCCGACTCCGTTTAATCAGGTTCAATGGTTCATGAGTCCGTTTGCTCAACGGCCTTACTCGGACCAGTGGAATTTTGGCGTTCAGCAGATGCTGGGGCAGAATACGGTGCTGACTGCGAATTACGTGGGATCGCACAGCAGTCGCCTGGATGTTGGCGGGTTCGTGAACGTGGCGGTTACTCCCGGCCCCGGAGACGCTGCGACCGTCGCCTCACGCGAGCCTTACCCTTACATTACGCCCACCTTCTTTGATCAGAGCATTGGCCGAAGCAGCTACAATGCATTCCAGTTTTCGCTCAGCGGGCGCTCCACCCACGGGCTTAACTACCTGATTTCCTATACTTGGTCCAAGACCATCGATATCGGCTGTTCGGGTTGGTACGGAGTGGAAGGTTGTGCGATCCAAAATCCTTACGATTTGAACGCCAACAAGAGCGTGGCAGGCTTTGATGTTCCGCAGATTTTTTCAGCCGCCTGGGTTTATGAGCTGCCGTTCGGGAAGGGGCAGAAGTTTTCCACCGGAAGCCGGGTGGCGGATGCGATTGTCGGGAATTGGCAACTGAACGGCATCCTCTCTCTCAGTTCAGGGAGTCCTTACGATGTAGGCGTGAGCGGCGATATCGCCAATACGGGCATGTCGGGCTGTTGCAGCGGATATTACGAGCGGCTGAATTATTTGGGCGGACCGAAAACCGAACCAAACCCCACGCCAACCAACTGGATCAATGCGTCGGCCTTTGCGATCCCGGCGCGTTATACGTTCGGGAATCTGGGCCGCAATACCCTGCGCTCCGACGCATTCAAGAATCTCGACCTTTCGCTCTTCCGGGAATTTCCCATCACCGAATCCAAGCGGCTGGAGTTCCGATTCGAAATGTTCAATAGCACGAACGTGCCCATCTATGCGATCCCGGACCATAATATTTCCGATCCCACCTTCGGCCAGGTCTCAAGCCTGGCGAATTCGCCACGTCAGATTCAGTTTGCGCTGAAGTTTTATTTCTAACAGGTTGCTGAAAAACCATTCTGAGCCCTGTCATTCCGAGCCCTTCGCTTGTCATTCTGACGTCGGAAAGCAGGTAGCGCAGCGCGGCCTTTTGGCCGCAACCAAAGCCGCGGATCGACGGAGAAAAACTGAACGCTCCACAGCTTTTTCCGGCATGATGTTTTTGCTCAACGTCACGCGGAGGAAAGCCATGGAGCGT
>CADDZJ010000224.1 GCA_902812415.1 Acidobacteriota bacterium | reverse complement strand
GACCCAAAAGGGCCATCACCTCACCCCGGAACGATTATTACGATCCCCGGAATCGTTATCACGATCATCCCGGAACGGTCATCACGATCATTTCGGAATCGTCATCACCATGCCCCGGAATCTCCACGGATTCCATTCCCGTCGAGGTGCGTGCGCCCAAGGATAGCTAATCCCAATCACCACAGTCTAACCGGCGCGGGCATCTGAGAAGCGGTCGAATGCCCGTCGAAGTTCGGCGTCACATCACTTTGCAGATAAGGACATACCGATGGAACCTGGCCTCCGCATGGCGTGGAGTGACCCCGGGACGGCGTATTCCGGCTTCGATCGCCGCTGCCGTCCAGATAGCGCAGCCAAAGTTTGTGCCATACGATGAACTGCTGACCGCGTTCGAGGCAAAAGGATACTGCCGCATACTCATGTCGGCCCGCCAGGTCGCCGACCAGAAATGCCTCGTCTCAACGCTGTTTGTTGCTCACACCGAACGGTGAGCGAATGCGTCGTTGTCCTACCCCCCTGACCAGCTAGGAAGATATTTGGGTCGTCTGTCAATCGCGGACGACCAGAATGCCAGCAGATTCGGAAGTGTTCAACGGAACGGTAAGGGAAGAGTCGTGTTGGCCTCGGGTGTAAATCGTGTGCCACCCCCGATTGACGAGTTTCCGATGTCGAAAGGCCGGATACCTGGCCGCATCGTGGCCCTGGACTGTCACCTCCAGCGTGATCCGGCCTCGAAGAACGTCGCGGACGGCCAAATCTCAACTTCCGCTGAAACGATCTCGCCGGGGTTCAGTTGTTGCATGGAGGTACGGCTGTGCCAGGGACGCAATGGCGTGCTGCGCGACGCGTCTAACTCTCGGTGCGAAACTCGGAGCCATCCCTTTGCCAGACTGTCGCGCTCGTAACCGTTGTACCCGGAGAAGAAGATTTCCCTGCCAGCAGGATCGAGCTTGCGCAGGACCACGAAGAGGTCCAGATCATCACCTTCGGAAGTGCTGACCCATAGCTTCAAGCGCATTCCGCCGATCAGTTCAACCGGCCTCGCGAATCGGCAAGAAAAACTCGCTCTTCCGTTCGTGCTCGTGGAGTCGTACCGCACCGTGCCTTCAGAGGCGGGCAGCTCCGTTTGCAGACTGCCTGTGTTTCCGCAGAGATACAGCAAGGCAGGCTGTACCGACCGAAGCGGCCAACTGTCCTCGGATCGAACCTCTTGTTGGTAGAAGGCTCTTCGAACCTCAAGGCGCACCTGCGGCACTCGATCCATGCCGTTGTCGATATCGCGAAGAAAACGGTCCAGAAATCGCTTTTGCCAACTTAACCCCTCGTCGCTGTAGAACGTCTCCCACTTCTTGCGTCCATGGGTGAACAACCACTTTTGCTTGGAGGCTATTCGTTCAAATCCCTCCAATGATCCCCGCGTGTGCAGTCCATGATCTGACCAACTGGCGCACACCACTGCGGGCACTTCGATGCTTTCGAGGACGGGGCGTTTAGACGCCCAGTAGGCATCATCCAGTGGATGCGCTTCTCTCTCGGCCGGGGAAATCCTCCCCCAGCGAGAACCGGCGGTTTCGTCCGCGTTTGATTCGCATGTTCCACCAAAGAGAAATGAATTTCGTCTCGGGTATCCCGCCGTGGAAAGCGAAGTCGCGGTACAGATCCGTCAGACCCTCCCACGGGACAATCGCACGCAGGTGCGGCGGTTTCAACGCCGCCACGCGCCATTGTGACATCGCCAGGTAGGAAACGCCCATCAAGCCGATTCGTCCGGTACACCAGGGCTGCGATGCCGTCCATTCAATCAGGTCGTAATAGTCTTCCGCATCCGGCTGCCTGAGGACTCCGGCCTGTCCTTCTGATTTATGCATCCCACGCACGTCTGCCTGAAGAACAGCGTACCCTTGACGCACCCAATACGCTGGATCAGGCGACTCGAAACCCGTCAGCCGTGAGCAGGTGACGTTTCCGAACTTGACGCCCGAAAGGCGCATGAAGAACGTTGAGACTTGATTCGGAAGTTTGTCTTTTCCGTACGGCGTGACGGACATGATGACCGGAAATGAGCCGTCAGTTGCGGGCCTGTACAGATTGGCGAACAAGCGCGCGCCATCACGCATCCGGATCGCAAGATCGCGCTCAATTTTGATCGACATCATGGTTGAGGTTTCACGGCCGGCTCAAACTGCAAAGAGACTACTTGTTTGCGTAACTCTCGTTTCGACATTATTACCTCCAATGCGCCCTCTGCTCCCGAGTTCCGATGAGCACCGACCGAATTGGCCGACGCCTATCCACCCGGCGCGGTGCGCCCGCGGCCCGAACTGGAGAGTGACATCTTGCCGACCAGCGGTCTGTTTTTCTCATCGCGGGCAGCGTGCCTCTAAGTTCCGCTTCTGCAACGACTTTCGCGTCGAGCCTCTAAAATTTTGACAGAAATCGCGTTCCGTCGGACGATTTCCGTGACGCCCTTCATGGATTAGCACGGCTGGAGAGATCAAATGAGCACCATTCGTATGGCAAGGTTTACGCCGCCTGAACAAAGGCGATCCGAAATGGAGGGGCGTCCGCCAGCAGCGCGGTCTGCCCCTTTGCCCGCACTGCAGGAGAACGGTGACTCTGCGCCTGCCACCCCAAGCGGGATCGAAAGACTCCTCACGAGCAAGGAAGCGTCCGAAGTCCTCAAAATTCATCCCAAGGTGCTCGAACGGATGGCAAAGCGTGGCGAGGTGCCGGCGCTGAAAGTCGGCAAGTTCTGGCGGTATCGCGCAAGCACGCTAGACGCCTGGATCAATTCGAGGTTAGAATCGGGACGCCAACCGTGCCGCATGGAAACTTCATTTTGAAAAGGAGAAACCATGACGGCGCGATATCAGTACGGAACTTTGACACCCTGAAAGCGGAAGAAAGGGCCAGACGTTTGGCAATTCCGCTGGATGGAAAACGGAAAACCCAAATCAGTGTTGATTGGAACAGTCGAAAAATACCTAACCCGAGCCGATGCTGAAAGAGCTATTGAGCACCACCGCATCAAAATCAATACCAAAAGTGCTCAGCAACAATTCCACTCTGTCACGGTGGGAGCTTTAGCTGATCGTTTTATGGCCGAGGAAATGCCCGCTCGTGTTCGCGAGGATACTGCCAAGACCTATCAAGGCCTTCTGAGGAATTGGGTCAGACCAAGGTGGGGCGCGGAGTTCCTGCAGAATGTGAAGACTCTCGCCGTCGAGCATTGGCTGAAGAACGTTCCGCGATCAGCAAGCACCAAGGCACATATTCGGAACCTCATGCACCTCTTGTTCAATTGCGCCATCCGGTGGGAACTGGTCGAGAAAAACCCTATTGATCTCGTTCGGCAGTCAGGGAAACGTAGCTCCGTTCCCCGCATCTTTACGCCGGAAGAGTTCAGAAAACTATTAGACGAACTGAAACAACCGTACCGAACGATTGTTCTCGTCGCTGGATGCCTTGGGCTGCGAATCAGTGAAATCCTGGGGCTGCGATGGGGAGATATCGACTGGGAAAATCTGAACATCATGGTTCAACGAAGTGTTGTCCTCGGCAAAGTTTACGAGACCAAGACCGAAGCGTCGCGCAAGCCAATGCCGATTGATCCAAAGATTGCTGAAGTGCTTTTAACGTTTAGGCGCCAAGCGGTGTACGTCGGTGAGAATGATTACATTTTTGCCGGTGAAAGTGGCAGCCCAAGATGGCAGGCAACGATGTTGGCGGACTATGTCACCTGAATTATGCACAGAATTCGGCCCTTTCGGGGCTGGCCGCTGAATTCTACCCCTCTTTGTTTCTGCTTGTCCGTGTTTTGATGGGTCGTTAGGTCGGTCTGTTCTCAGTCTCCTTGCTCT
>CADDZJ010000223.1 GCA_902812415.1 Acidobacteriota bacterium | reverse complement strand
TTAGGGGACCACCCCCACACAGTCGCTTGCTGCCTGGCAAGTGCATTCTGAGGATTTCCTTGTCTTGGCACGCCTAACGTCGCATTTCAACTGGGCGATTCTCTGCAAAGGACGAAGGAGAGCACATCGCAGAGAAGCGAGCCTTCTTGAAAAATAGCAAGAAACACTTTAGCTCTTTCGGATATGTTTGACATCCTCGTGAGTGACGCTTAACCTCAATAGTTAAGAACAGACAATGGACGTTTACGAGGAAATTGCGAAGCTGCGCAAAGCCGGGCGGCGCGGGGCGTTGGCCACGATTATCCAGGTGCAAGGCTCGGTGCCAAGTTATGAGACCTCTAAGATTCTGGTGCGGGATGACGGCTCCATTGTCGGCACGGTGGGCGGAGGATGCGTCGAAGCGGAAGTCTGGGCCGTGGCGCAGGACGTGATGCGCGAAGAAAAGCCGCGTCGCCTGCACTTTAATTTGAACAATCATCCCGACTATGACGAAGGTTTGGTCTGTGGCGGGTCGCTCGATATCTTCGTTGAGCCGATTCTCGCAACACCCACGCTTTATCTATTTGGCGGAGGGCACGTTTCGCGCTCGGTCTCAAAAATTGCCGAGATCGCGGGATTTGATGTGGTTGTTTGCGACGACCGTGAAGCCTTCGCCAACAAACAACGCTTTCCTACCGCCGCTGAGACCCACTCCGGCCCGTGGGAGGAGATTTTCCCGAAGCTTCAGCTTAATGAATTCTCGTATCTCGTCATCGCAACACGCGGGCATAAAGGCGATCTCGCCTGCCTGCGTTGGGCGCTTAAAACCTCCGCGCGATACGTCGGCATGGTCGGAAGCAAGCGCAAGCTGATTGAATTCCAGAAGGCGCTGAAACAGGAAGGGCTGACGCCGGAGGAACTCGCGCGCGTCCATTCGCCCGTGGGTCTCGACATCGGCGCTCTGACCCCTGAAGAAATTGCCGTATCCATCGTGGCGGAAATGATCGCCGTTCGCCGGAATGCCCTGCCTTCCATTCCCTCCCTCGCTTTTCACGCCAAAGCGCAGCAAGCCTTATGAGCCGGGGCGCGATGGCCGGGCTTGTACTGGCAGCTGGAGAATCCTCCCGCATGGGTCAGGACAAGGCGCTGCTTATATATCGCGGCCGGACGTTTCTGGAAAATATCCTGCAAAGTCTTCACGGTGCGGGAATCGGGCATATTGCTGTGGTGCTTGGCCACCATGCGGAAGAAATCCGTCAGCAGGTGAATCTTAACGGCGTGGAGGTAATTGTCAACCACTCCTATCGGCAGGGGCAAACTTCATCCCTTCAGGCAGGTCTTCGCGCTCTGCTGGCACGGGAAATTGAGGCGATACTGCTCTGCCTGGTCGATCATCCCGCAATAAGAAGTGAACTGATCCAACAGGTTTGCCAAGCCTATCGGGAATCATGCGCTCCGGTGGTCGTGCCCAGGTTTCAAGGCCGCCGGGGGCATCCGGTGCTGATCGGTCGCGCATTGTTTCAACCGCTGTTGGAGTTAAACCCTGCTGGAGGCGCGAATGCCGTGCTGCGTCAATATCGTGATCAGGGTTACGAGCTTGAGGTCAATGATCCAGGCGTGTTGTGGGATATTGATGATCCGGCCGACTATAAGCGGCTGGTTGAAGAGACGTAGCGGCAATTTTACATCATCATCATGGGCCCGCCCCGTGGAGGATGCGGCTCAGGATATCCGGCGGGCCTGAGCCCTCAAGTTCGATGCGATTTCCGTCGGTGTGAATTTCAAGCCCTTGAATGAACTGCGTGACGTCCGCAGGCTTGGAATTGGTCTTGGAAACGGCCTCACGCCAGAGGTTAAGGAGTTGCGCCAGGGTTCCGGCGCTTTGGGCATCCTGACAGATGACAGCGATTTGGGTTGAGAAATCTGTATCCCAGTGTACTTGGTAAAGCACCGCCCGAATCGGGCTGAGAAGGCTGCTTAAATCGACCTTCTGATTGGAGTCGCCCAGGAGCAAAGGAACTGCCATGTTGGCTGCCGCTCTGCCCGTTGTGATGCCCCATTGCGGGCCTGATCCCTCCAATTCGGCTTCCCAGTTCACGAATTGAGAGTTGGAGTTCAATACCACGCGATTGCCAAGATAGCCATCCACCAGCGCCTCGAGGTCGCTTAAACGGCCAAACGCGGCCAGGCTCGAGCTAAGAAAAGTGAAGAAAAGGTCATCGCGGCCTAGGCCAGACCCAAAGGCATCGAGCGTGAATCCTTCATATTGGCGCTCCGGCAATTTTTCCCGCGCAATATAATTTTGCGCCTGATCGGGGCGGAACTGGCCTTGCGCGATCCCAAAGAGCGCGGAGAGGTCGTTTACAGAGCCACGCCAGCCCACGACAATTTCATCCACGTCTCTCTCAGGATCAGCCCCCAGCGAACGAAGAAATTCCTCAAAGTTTTGCATCTGCAAGCTAAAAAGCGTGCGCCGCAATTGATGGTAATTCGGCAAAGTGCGCAATTGAGCAAGATTCGCGTAGGCGATTTGCTGAGTATCGTTTGGAAAACAGGCCAGGGCTTCGCGTGCGAGTTCTTGTGCGGGAAGCAAGTTGGGAAAAAGGGCAAACCAGAAACTGAAGGCTAGTAAAATTTTCCGTTTCAATATATGAATCTCTCAAGGTTCGGTTTTGAAAGTCAAAATACTTCTAATGTCTCTCAATAAGACTGTAGCGTACATCAACCGGCAGGAACAATCCAAGGAGGGTAAGTTAATCAAAAACAGCAGATAAAAATGAAAACTCCCGGAGAAGTCGTCAATTTTGTCGAGTGACGACCCACTCCGGGAGCATCTATTTGCCGCGGGGAGGGGGGAACCGCGGGCGTCGCCATTTCCTTGGTCAGCACACCCGAAGCGCCATGACCCGGAATAGCCACGCGCTTCTTTATAAGGCAACTCGGAGTCCAAAGCATTCGAGCTTATAAGTCTATGAAAAATAAAGGCGGCGGTTATGGGTTTTCCACTTGTGCTGAAGAAATTCTACACAGAGAGTGTATTATTTTCCTGCGCTTCTGATATCTGAAGCGTCTCTCAATTGCATTAACCCCAATAACGCCGGCCTTATGTTTCAGCATGCAACACAATTGGCTCATTTGACGACGGATGCACCGAACGCAACGCAGACAGTGGGGAAATTCTCCGAAATGACCGCGCCGGGAGTGTCACGATATTCTGAAGCCTCAACCGGAGTACTTCTTTGAATAGTCCGCTTGCATTTCTTTAATATCTGCTTCCAGAACTCTTCGGGCGCGAACGAAGCGGTCTGGAAAGACCCTGGTCATTCGTCGAGACACGCCCTGGGCATGCAGGATGACTTTCATGGCGTCCTTTTGTAAATTCCTGACAAGGGCCAAACGAAACCGCTCTCGAAACGAATCCCATCCTGTCGAGAGGCTCTGATCCACAAGCCGACCGGGGTACAAGTCAACCAGACCTTTGAGCGCCAGTCTTTGTCCCGCCGTTTTTCCCAGATGAGCAACCGCCTGCCCGATCGAACGGCCGGGATCGTAAGCTTCAGGATTCCAGAGATAGTCAGCAATGGTGAGCATCGGAATCTGATTAGCCTCATCCTGGGGACTTAACGGATTTGAGATGTATCCTTCCGCGAGAGCGGAGAGCTTTGCGTCCCGCCCCATCAACGGTCCTAACTGCAACGTCGGCTTCGCATCGTTACAAGGATAGTTATCCCAGATAAACAGGCGATGTTTCGCCAGCGCTTTGTAAGCTTCCGCATCTTCGCGTGTGATTGTGAGAGAACAAACTTCCGGCCCCGTCCAATAGAGACAAATTTCAGGATCGAGCTTTTCCGCAATCTCTTTCGTGTAGCGGATTCCAGCCGTGT
>CADDZJ010000222.1 GCA_902812415.1 Acidobacteriota bacterium | reverse complement strand
GTAAAAATGCACGGCTGAGTCTCGCAACTCCTCCAGGATTTCGAGGTTTCGGCACGCATTCTCGTCCAACTTGCTTTCCTCGCGAAATTTACTTACAAGATACCCCAGGCTGTACGTCATGGGGTTGCCGCCTCTTGTTTTCTTGATCCTCTTGCGCTTTGCGCCTCCGCCCTGCCTGACGTAAAGGCTTGTCAACCGATTGCTGTGACCAGCGAGCCATTTCGCTTTTAAAAGAAGCTCCCAGGCGTTAGCAGCCAAAATTGTGAAGCACTCCCCTCGGTACGGAAAATCGGGCTTGTTGTACACCTCGATAGCCGCCATCATGGCCGAGATGGCACGGTCCAGAAGTTCTCTACTCCGCGCTTTCACGATGCAAGCTCAAGATTCAATTCCAGCAGCCGCTTCAGCAGTTCCCGCCGCGCGGCGGGCGAGACCGTGAAACGCGTCTGGCCGCGGTCATTTTGGTAAAAGCCGTGTTGGGGATCAAGGTCTTGCCAGCCGTAGCAGACAAGGATGGCGCGATCCATCTGCGCGTGCATTTCGCGCAAGCGCGCAATATCGGCATCCGTGCACTCGGGGTTGTGAAACAGGTTGTACGTCTTGGTCAGGCCCAGGTTGCGGGCGAGCATGATCTGTCGCCGGTGCTCGTGATATTCGTCACCTAAGCGTTCCGCGCACATCTTGGATTGCGCCGATGACTCTAGCGGAAAAGGGAACGTGTCAAAGCAGTCGGTCGGCGTGTAGCGGATGTCGGTTCGCAGGCTGGACGCCTGCTTCCTCAGCCAGGCCTCGTGGACATTCGATTGCAGCAACGCAAAATGGTAGTCGTCATCAAAGGCGAAGATGACGAGCATGTGGGAGTAAATCGAATCCTTCGGAACGAAGGATACCATATGCATCTGGCTCACTTCCGCCCTCACCAGCATCCGTCGCAGCGGTGCGATGCTGGTGCGCATATCCCCTCGGTAGCGCGCGAATAGCCACCAATGCTCACGATCCCTGCGGTCGTCACGATTCTTCAACTGCTCGCGTTCCGGCTTGACCCGCTCTTCGACAACGCGCAACAGATCAGGGTATTCCCTTGCCCGATCAAGACCCCAGTCGTGGAAACAGATTATCCAGCGACTCGGCCTCTGTTCCGGGTGAGTGTTAAGATCCTCGCCGGTTAAATACGGGAACAGACACTCCGCATTCTGGCCATGCTCGGCGAGCAGCCTTTGTGCCTTATCGGCGTCGACCACGAATCCAATTCCGCGGACGTAGTCACCTATGAATGCCTTTCCTTCGTTTTCGCGCAGACGCTGAGGTTCCGCTTCTGGCTCGCTCTCGAGCCGCGATGAGACAAAGTCCACGAAATGCCCGTCGAGCACTGGTGACGGGCAAGTATGCACCGTCGCGTGATCCGACTTATGGATTGCAACAAGGTTGACTTCAACGTTCGCGGTTCCTGGCCACTTCACGAACCGTCGAGCAAAGGTGATGGCGCCGCCATTTCGAACGATCACGGAGAGCCCGCTTTCCCGCGTGTCACCTTGTGCAATCGTGTTGGTAGCAACCATGCCCATTCGCCCGGTCGGACGGAGCATGTTGAACGCCCGGCGATAGAACGCGGCGCACAGGTCTGCCGTCCCACCGAAGGGCGCAAGTGCAGTCTCAAGCCAAACGCGGTACCGATCGCCAAGATTTGTACTAATCCTCATACCGCCCATGAATGGCGGATTCCCAATGACCACATCGAACCCGCCCGAAGCAAAGACCTCTGGGAACGCCAGCGGCCAGTGGAAAAAGCGCCGCTCAGTACTTGCTTGAATCACGAACCCAGGGACCCGCCCATCAACGATGTCGCCACCGGAAAGGGCTTCATGAAGCGCCTTGGTGGTGACCGGCCCGTTCCCGCCGTTCGGATATTTCTGGAAGAATGCCGCCGTCCAGGCATCGCAGGCGAGCCGGAGCTGCTGAAACTCCGCTGATTGCTCCACGCGACGGCTGGATTCGATCTTTTCCCGCACTTCTTCCAGCGTGTCTTCAGGCATGTCTTCAAGTTTCCGCAGCGGCTCAGCGAAGCGGCGCAAACTCTCAGTGAATGATCCATGAAAGAGGCTTGCCTTACGCTCCAAGGCGTTCTGCCGCTTGGCTTCGCGGGCCACCGTGCGATCATCGCCGCTGACAGGCTTGAAAGCCGCATCCGGTATTCCTTCGCGCAGCTTTTCGAGATCAGCAATTCCCACCAGCGAATCGCCCAGGCGAATATGGCGGTCGAGAAAGGTCAGTGGCTTGCCCTCCGTGTGCGCCTCAAGCCACAGGGCGACGCGGCAGAGTTCAACAGCCAGCGGGTTCTTATCGACGCCATAAATGCAATGCGCCACCACGTCGCGGATGGATTCACGAACACGCTCCGGCGCCGGCTCATCTTGACCCGTGCGAATGCGAGCCAACTCCTTACCCAGCCGGCGTGCTGCCGCCAGCAGAAAGTGGCCCGAGCCGGCCGCCGGATCGCACACGCGAATGGAGAGAATCGCGGCCTCTTTTTCAGCGGCCGTTTTAGCCGATTGCAACCGCTCTTCAATAACCGGATCGAGGGCCGAGGGGATCAGCTTCGCTACCAACTCGGGCGGCGTGTAGTAAGAGCCTGTCTCGCGGCGCTCGGAGCCGGCAGCCAGATTGAATGCGGGAGCGCCGCCCGCACTGTCGATGTGCGGATGGAATTCCAGCAAGCTCTCATAGACGGAACCCAATTCTTCAACGTCGAGGGCGGCATAATTCACGCGGCGGGGCGGGGCGGAGGTGCTTTCCTGATACCACGCCAGATTCCAGAAGGCTTCCAGCAGCGCGCGGTTGGTAATGGTGTAGCCGTCAAGCGTGAGCGGGGCGAACAGTTCTCCATTCAGTGGCGCAGCCTGGAAAATCTCAGCGAGTTTTTCATTGGAAAGCAGCTTCCATAGCACCCGCAGGCTTTGCCACAGGTCGTCGTGATGCGTATAAGCCGACCGGTAATCGAGCAGACGGCGCAGGCGGGCAATACCGTAATGCTCGCGGTAGATGGGATCGGCGCTGACCAAGCCGCGATCTTCGGAGACCAGGAGAAACAGAAACCGATAAACGATGCGAAGCAGTTGTCGGTAGAGTTCCTCCGGTGCGAGTCGCGCCGGGCCAGGCCTTCCTGAAACCCGGTCGCGCAGCTCGCCATTTGCCGCATGCCCGAGAAACCCATTAGCCAGGCCTTCGATACACGCCTTAACGCCATCGCACAGCCCCTCGCGTACCCGGCCGCCTTGTTTCAGAGAATCGCGGTAATACGTTTCGAGAAGGCAATCTTCGGCTTCTGCTGCGGCGCGAGGAAGGCGGGTTCGGTGCAGCAGCCGATAAAGGACTGCAAAATCCTGAAAGTGCTGCTCATCAAGGATCGTCTGGAGATCGAACTCAATGTAGGCCTGCTTGCGGATGAACGTGCTATTTCGAAGCAGGCGAAGGGTGAGTCCGTTAGTCACGATGCCCCACAGGAACTCAGTCCGGTTCAGATATTCCTGGAGAAGCGAATGCGGTGCGAGGCGCGGGCGTCCAGACGGAGCTACACGGCCAAGTTCCTGCCGGGCGCCGACGATATGCACCGGCGGCGAGTCCTCACTTTCACCGGCGCGATGCGAAATAGCGAAACTGAGCCCATCTACTTCGTACGCTCGTGGGTTGTGCTGAAGCTTGTAGTCCAAAAGGCTGAGGAAAGGGACAACCCAGGAGTCGCGAGTGACAGTCGTCGCTGGATCATCGTCGGCAGCGCGCTCTAGCAGGTTGCTGAAAAACAAAAAAAGTATTTGATATTATATCGCAATGTGATATATTGCCTCCTGAATTTCTGAATCCCCCAGGAGGTCTGTCTATGCGCGGTGAAGATACTCAGCAAAATGC
>CADDZJ010000221.1 GCA_902812415.1 Acidobacteriota bacterium | reverse complement strand
CCGCCGTCCCGAACTTATTGCCGAAAAACACCGTTACCAACCTTCACACTTTTGGGAGAGGAGTCAATTTTATAAGCCGCATGAAGGATCAGGGAACCGAAGTCGAAGTGGACGATGGAACGGCGCGCAATGTTCAACTGCAAGTGATTCCCGCGGGCAAGACGAGCGGCGCTGGAGCAGAATAATGGAACTTATCAGCGCGGAGCGCTGTCTCTACAGGTTGGGAGTTACCCGATTCAGCGCCGCCCCTTGATCTCGCGGCTTCGAATATCTCCTCTTCGAGGCGGCTCAATCGGTTGCTTGCCGCGCCCACACCTGGACTTCACGAGCCGCACTGGCCACGAGATACTGACCATTGGGTGAGAAGGCGACGGTCAGGAGCGGCTGGCGGCTTTCAGTCAGCGTTTGAACCAGTTTCCCGGTAGCAACTGACCAGATGCGAACGGTCTGATCCTCCCCTGCCGATGCTATCCAGTTTCCGTCCGGCGAAAACTCCACCCAATGAACAGGACCCCGGTTTCCCGCAAGCGTTTCCACCAGATTCCATTCCGGAACGGAATAGATGCGCACCTTACCATCCTCGCAAGCGGTCGCTACTTTTTTTCCATCGCGGGAAAACATCATGCCCAACACCACGCCGTGATGTCCGGCAAGAACGTTCACAAATTCATGTTCCTTCAGAAGGACGACAATCGGGTCCGGCGAGGCGTTCATTTCAATCTGGGCCAGCAGCAGCCAATGGCCGTCCGGGGAGAAATCAAAAAGGCGCGGCGCGTGAGTGAGCTGCGGAATCTTGACGCTTCCACCGCGCCCGCTCAGAGGATTCCAGACGGTGAAAGTGCTGTCCTTATAGAGCGCAAGATAGCCCAAATGGGGAAAGTACCGCACGGGCAGAAAACCGCCTCCCATACCAATGGCGCTCACTTTGCCAAACAAGGCGTCCTGCTGAATGTCCCATTGGAAGCCCAGTTCGGGCGCTGCCGGAGGAGCGCCGCGTTTTGGAGGTCTTAAAAGGCCGCTGGCTAAAATAAAAAGGCGTTCCGGTGAAGTGAAATTGGCGGATTGAATATCAAGAGTGCTGATTTCCGGGATATGCGCGTGAAGCACTTTCTGAATCCGCGCATCGCTGAGGCTCGTGAGAGCCAAGCGTGCTCCCGTCACAACGGCCAGCGTAGAACCATCCGGCGAGAAAGCGCCATCCGGTGAATAATGAAGCGCCAGGTGGCCTTCAATCCGCAGGCGATGTACCCACGTATATTGTGCTGGCGGGCCGGCAACGGTTTCAACCTGGCTTCCTCCTGCCGGAAGAGCAAGCCAGCCCGCGAAACACGCCATCAACCATAGTAGTGCCAGGGGAATGCGGTGGCGGATGGAATTCATTTCAAAAGATCTCACCTCGCGCAACACGGTTCACCAACGCACGGTCCGCTTCGAGAAACGGATATTCCATGAGCTTGGCGCGAGGCGCCCATTCGACCGTCTCAAAGACCCGGTTGGAAACCTCGCCCCGGTAGGATTCGATGATGAAGAACGCCACTTCCACGTAACGGTCGGGGTAGCGATGCCGAAGACGGAAGACTTCAGGCCCCACTTCCGCCTGAATGCCCAACTCTTCATCCAGCTCTCGCGCAAGGGATTCTTTCAGGTTCTCACCCTCTCGAACTTTCCCACCCGGAAATTCCCATTGCATCCCGTAGGGATCCGTGTGATGACGCTGGCAGATGAGAACTAACCCATCCTTCACAATGATGCCGGCAGCTACTTGAGCGGGCTTGGTTTCCATAACGAGAGATGATGCAGAGAGACCTTCTTATTCGTCCACTGTGCAAGAGACGAACGTGAAGGCATAGACTTCAAGGCCGGGTGTGGAAGTGGAAAGCTCCAGAAGTCCGGACTCAACCTCACGACCTTTAACCAGCCGGTACATACGAGGCTCTCTGACCACAACCACGGACTTGCCGTCCATGCGCACCACGTCTTCACCGGCTTCGCCCGATAGAGGTTTCCCGTCCAAAGTAATCGTCACGGTGGCCTCGCCGCCCTCCGGGGGACTCATCACCAGGTTAACTTCCGCGGCGCGATAGGGAACCAACACACGCGAGGGTCGCCCATCCAAGGGACAGGCTTCGATACTCTCGCGCCCGGAAAACCAGGGGCCTTCCAGGTAAGCATGTTCGGGAGCATAGTTGGAGCCGGCGCGATAGTCCTTCACCTCGTTCGCCGCGTAGCCGGATTCATTCCCCAGGCGACCGCGCTCAAAGCCGAGATAAAGTTCCGGCGTCACTGGCAGGCATCGGGCGCCGGGCTTGTCGGCGCCTCGAATGGCCTCCATGGGCTGCGGCAGGATGACGCCCGGGTGGGCCTCGCCAAGCAGCTTCTGGATAGCCTTCTCTGTTTCCTCGTAAGCTCCCTCGCCGAAATGATAGTAGCGGACGTAGCCATCCTTGTCGATCAAGTACTTTGCAGGCCAGCACCGATTCGAATACGCCTGCCAGATCTGATATTCGTTGTCGATTACAACGGGATATTCAATCCCGAATTCCCGCACTGCCCGCTCCACGTTTTCCTCCGCGCGGGCGAAATGGAATTCCGGCGCGTGGACGCCAACCACCGTCAGGCCTGCGCCGCGATACCGACGATCCCATTCCTTCACGTAAGGCAGCGTGCGAATACAATTGACGCACGTATAGTCCCAGAAGTCCACCAGGACGACGCGCCCTCGAAGCTGGCGAAGCGTCAAAGGAGGCGCATTTATCCAGTGTCGGCCAATTTCAGGCGCGTGCACCTTTTCTGAACTGTCAAGCCACATCCAACGTTCCTCAAAAGCACATTGTTGTCCTCTTATTCATGATACAGCATCGTAGTGCATAACGACCGAAGGGGCAGGGTGCTTGTTAGGAGGGATGCGCGCGCTTTTTAACGGGAAGTTTTCAAGTTTAGCGGGGTGGAACTGGGGGTCAATCCACTTTTCCGAATACGGCGCGCAGAAGCTCGCTCACTTTTTCCGGAGCGTTCATCCGGCCCTGGCTTTGGTTGGCATCGAATAACGCATTCCACAGGAGCACGCGCAGTTCTGCGCCCTGGTATGTCCCCTTGACGCCGCCGATCATGCGGCGCAGCGCCTCCGCATCCGCGCTTTCTCCAGCTTGCCGCAGCGCCTGGTCTACAACCAAATCCTGTGCCATATGGGCCATGGCGCCGTGCTCGCCTCCTACTCCGAGGTCCAAGAAACGGCTTCCGAAGGGCGCTTGCGGTCCAAAGAAAGGCGTTTCCGGCGTTACGACAACCATCTGCGTGGTGGCTTTTTTTCGCGATAGATTCCAAATTGCCTGCGAGTATTTCGAGGTGATTTGCGGATGCGAGAAGCCGCCGGTCGCCGCACCGCCCTCAGCTTCGCGCGCGATGTCCGCCAACACCGATTCCCAGATTTTTTTGTTATTGAGACCGCTATAAGCGATGCGGAACAGTCGCCGCACTTCCGCATCGCCGCTACCGAGCGCCGCCATCACATTCGCCAAGCCCTTGCCTTCGGTGGCGATATTTTCCGCGAGTGCCGTTTCGAACGAAAGCCATTTGAAATTGCCGCTGGCGAGTTCCGCCGGAATGCGCTTCAGCAGCGCGTCAAGCGCCGAAGCCGCGGCTTTTTCGGCGGCTCGTTTTTCGAGCGCTTTGCCGATGATCGTCGCCGCCTTACGTTCTTTCAGCTTGGCGGCCAGCCCTTCCATCAATTTCAGCAGGCGCGGGAATTTTTCGAGAAGTGGCCGGAGAATGGGCAAAATGCGCTCCACGATTTCAGCGGCGATCAGCTCCGGCACGCCCAGGAACGACAGCACGATGTAAAGGATCGTCGGGCCGATCATCCGCCCCAGGTCGTAGGTGAAGCGGAACACGTTCTCATCGGCCATCTTGGCGATTTTCTCGCCATAATCTTTG
>CADDZJ010000220.1 GCA_902812415.1 Acidobacteriota bacterium | reverse complement strand
GTTAGCTGAGGTAGATTGAAAATCCACTCATTGGGGGCGTTATGTTTGAGTGCAGAATTTCAAGAAGCCTTCAGGGACAATTTTTCCTCGGGCTTCTTCTGGTTGTTGCCTTCTGCTTTTTCCTTCCCTGGAACACATTCAGCCAAACGACAATTTCAACCGGCAGCATCATTGGCACCGTAACGGATCCAACCGGCGCGGTGGTTCCCGACGCTTCGATTACAATCACCAATAAAGCGACAGGGCACGTTATCCGGCTTGTCTCCAACAGCGCAGGCGCTTATGATTCCGGCGCCCTCAGCCCGGGCAATTACACCGTTCGCGTTGAGGCCAGAGGCTTTCAGAGTGTCGTCATTCCGGTCACTGTGCAAATCGGGACCACTGCATCCGGCAATGTGAAACTGCAGATAGGCTCTACCAGTACCGTCGTCGAGGTACAGGCGAGCACGGTCGAGGTGAACACGATCCAGCCTACGCTTCAGGGCGTCCTGACAACACAGCAGATCGAGCAACTGCCGATTAATGGCAGAAATTTCCTTGATCTCGCCCAACTTCAGCCCGGTGTCCAGATACAGGACGGCGCAAATTTTGATCCTACCAAAAATGGATTCTCCTCGATCTCCTTTAGCGGGCGATTCGGGCGGACGGCACGCATCGAGGTGGACGGGGTCGACATCAGCGATGAGACGGTCGGCACCACCACGATGAATATTCCAGCCAGCGCCATTCAGGAATTCCAGGTGGAGCAATCCTCGCTGGATCTCAGCACGGAACTTACCTCCTCAGGCGCAGTGAACGTCTCCACCCGTTCCGGGACTAATCAATATCATGGAGAAGGATTCTATTATGGCCGCTGGAACGATTTGGCGGCTCGGATTGCCCCCACCAACCTTTTCTTCCGCAGGGAACAGTTTGGCGCCAATGTGGGAGGCCCGATCAAAAAAGACAAGGTCTTCTTCTTTATGGACTGGGAGCGTACCCGGCAGGATTTGGCCGCCCCGGTTCTGTTAGGAGACCCCTTCACGGCGCTCTCCTCCTCCATAAATCAGCCTTTCAAGGAGCATGAACTGGATGGCCGCCTGGACTGGCAGATCAAGTCTAACGTCCATGCTTTTTACCGCTACACCTATAACATCAATAGTGACGTGGTCCCGTTCATTCCCAACACGTTTTCTCCTTTCCTGAACCGTAACCATGCGCAAGATCACGTGGCAGGCATTGATATCAACACAGCCACCTTTACCAATCAGATCCGCTATGGGTATCTGAGATTTGCCAACCAGATTACCGACGCCACCACAGGTTCCAACATCTTTAACCCTGCGCCTCAGCTTGAGATTGGCATCGGTGGCGACCCTTTTTGCCTGACAGCAGGCGCCGACTTTTTCTGCTCGGGACCCAATTTTCTGGCTCCTCAGGCAACACAGCAGCATGACACTCAAATTAAATATGACGGGAACAAGCTGAGTGGCAGCCATGATTTCCGGTTTGGTGCATCATGGAATCATATCCTTGGAGGTGGATTTGCCTCTTTCCTAGCGCTCGCTCCAGCCGTAGGGAACAACTTTACACCTGCAGAAATTGCAGCCGCTGCGAACGGACCTTTTCCAGGCGGCTCGTCCAACCCATTGAACTATTCAGTTGATAGCGTATATTTGGGCAATGGTGTTGGGTTTTCGACGGCCATTCCACAGTTTGGATTCCCAGCCGGCGGACAATTTGACAACCGCGTTCAAGCCTATTTTGGCGATACGTGGAAGGCGAAACCTAACCTAGTGATTGACTGGGGGCTGAGGTATGTTCGGGATACGGGCCGGGATGATAACCAGTTAGGGCCGCTTCCCGTTCTGAGCCAGTTCGGACCTGGTCTCAATCGCGCTCCGCACCAACCCGACCTGAACTTTGCTCCCCAACTAGGCATTGCCTGGGATCCGTGGAACAATGGCAAGACGGTGATTCGAGCAGGCGCTGGGCTCTACTATGAGAATGACGTTTTCAACAACATTCTGTTTGACGCTCCGGCCCGCCTGCAGAAAGGCCTGTTCCTGGGGTTCACTAGAGTCTGCCCCAATGCGTCACTGACCCTGCCTGGAAATCCCCCTCAGACCATACCCGTGAACGGCGTATGCGGCCAGCCGATTGGTCAGGTCGCTAATCAGATTGCTGCACTGGAGCGTGAGTTTCAGGCAGCCACCATTGCGGCCGGCCCGGCCGCCAACGGCGTTTATATCGGGAACACTCTGGCCGACAACCAAAGCACGGGGACTGATCTGATCTCTCCGGATTTTCGCACGCCATTTTCGTGGCAATTCAATGTGGGCTTTGAGCGGCAGCTCCATCAGGGAACCGTTCTGAGCGTCGATTACGTGCGCAACGTCGCCCTGCACTATCTGTTGTACTACGACACCAACCATGTGGGCGATGCGCGCTATCTGGATAAAGCGGCGGCGCTCAATGCAATCAACTTAACCAATGAATCATTTGGTTGCCCGGACGGTCCGGCTGGGGTTGACTGCGCTATCGCTGCCGGAGCCACCATTTCCAGTTATGCCGGAAACGGTCTTGACTCAGGGGCGGCTGTCAACGGCGGGTTTCCGGGATGCAATTGCGCTTTCCCTGGCATCAACCCGAACCTGGGTCAGAACGAGATGCTCTTCCCCATTGGCCGGTCGGTTTACAATGCCATGGATGTTTCATTGCGGCAGAATGTGGACCACCCGCTGCCCGGCCTCCGCCATATCAGTCTCCAGGCTTCGTATTCTCTGTCACGCTACGACGCCATGGCCACGGATTCAGATTTCATTAACGGCGCGACGGATTATGCTAATATCAATCATTACTTCGGGCCGTCAGGCCTTGACCGCACGGATCAATTCTCATTTGGCGGCGTCGGCACGCTCCCTGGCGGCTTCCGCCTGAGCTTGATCACTCATGCGTATACCGCCCTTCCTGTTACTCTCACCGTTCCTCCAGGCCCACAGCGCGAGCCGACTACTGCACAAATCTTTCAATCAGACCTGACCGGAGATGGGACGACAGGTGATGTGCTCCCGGGCACAAATCTTGGATCATATGGTCGCCAGGTCAACGCTGGAAACCTCAATCAGTTCATAACCAACTACAACAACAACGTCGCGGGCAAGCCTACACCGGCCGGAATGGCCCTGGTGAATGCCGGTTTGTTTACTGAATCTCAGTTGCAGCAACTAGGGGCGGTGGCCTCCAAACTTTCTTTAGCGCCTAATGGGCAGGTGAACCTGGGCGGCTTGTTCACGACAGACCTGGGCCTCACCTACGTCTTCCACTTGAGCCGAATTTCCCACAGGTTCAGCGAAGAGGCCACCTTCCAACCGAGCGTCACTGTGTTCAACTTGACCAATTCTGCAAATTATGACTTCCCGAGCAACCCATTGAGCGGTATCCTTGATGGGTCCGTAGGCTCGGTGAATGGCACGACGTATAAGCAACGCACGAATCGTGTCACGTTAGGCTCGGGAGTTTTCGCTCTGGGGGCTCCGCGAGTTGTCGAATTCGGAGCGAAGTTTACATTTTGAACGCTGGAAATAAACCGTTTCCATTCCGAGTCGGGAGTCTCGGAGAAGCAGAAAATTCTTGGATGGCAGTGGGTCAGTTTTGATGGGAGGCGGCTTTATGCCGCCACGCAGGGGATGAACCTGCCGTTACACTGAACCGGGCCCACTACTTATGTATCACTAACGTTTCTGGATAATCTGTGGTCATGGCCAAGATGGCCATGCCACAACCGTGGCATGGGCGTCCCACCCGTGGATGGAGCGGGGAGCTATTTTACCTGACATACGACTACTTGCCTCTTGTGACTTCAGGACTTTCCTCATTTTTTGTGGTCTGATTTGGTCAAGCTGTGAAATCGCAAAGGCTTATGGCTTTTGAAAAGCGGAAGGGGACGAAATCTGTGGTAGAAGGGTTTTTGCAGAAATCCAAACTACC
>CADDZJ010000219.1 GCA_902812415.1 Acidobacteriota bacterium | reverse complement strand
AGCTCCTGAAAAAAGTGCTTGACAAGAGATCGCGGGGGGGGGGGGGTAATATGTAGCGGTCGAGTTGGGCCAGTCAAGCCTCAGGCTCATTGGCTGGCGTTCCTCGCGTTCGAGACTGAGGCATTACTTTGCAACAGAAATCCTTGACAATAAAAAGACCCGAAAGATATATAATAGGGCAGCCTTACGAAAAAACGGATTACGAGTCGCGGATGTCGTTTTGCGGCGTCCGCAGGGAAATTGCGTCGGAAGTCATTCCCTCATCAATGGGAAACCAATGCAGTGGGTCCCTGCTTGCGCGGGAGTGGCGTGTTGAGCATTGCGCCGGAATGTTTACTCGGCGTGGAGAATTAAGTCGTCAATCTCGTTCGAGAGGGGCACCATGAAAAAAATTGAGATTCTTGGATTCCTCACCTGCCTGTTTCTCTTCGTCCTGCCAGCCGCCGGGCAACTCTCATCAACCACCTCTCTGGTCGGCACGGTGACGGATACAAGCGGAGCCATCGTTCCCAATGTCGCCATCACGGCTGTGAACGTCGCCACTCGCGACACGTACCATGCGGTTACCAACAGCAGTGGCGACTACACATTTCCCTTCGTCCATATCGGCACGTACACCATTACGGCCACCGCAAAAGGGTTTCAGAGGGCAACACATACGGGAATCATTGTTGAAACCAATCAAACCGTCCGCACCGACTTTACTCTTCAGGTCGGCCAGGTTTCGCAAACGGTCACAGTAACGGGAGGTGCGCCACCTATTAAAACGGATGACGCGAGCGTCAGCCAGATCATTAACCACGAGCAGATTGCCGATCTCCCGCTGAACGGCCGCGACCCGCTCGAGCTCGCCATCACCACTCCTGGCGTTATTGCCGGGCTCAAAGGGAGCAACGGTGTGCCGCCCGGCGAAGACTTCATTGGTGCCGGAGCCCGGGAAATCCAGAACGAGGTCACGCTCGATGGCGTCAGCCTGATGAACAACCTCATCACCACCACTAACTTCCGGCCCTCTCTCGCCGCGATGCAGGAATTCCAGATTCAGACAGGCACTTACAGCGCCCAATACGGTGGCTACATGGGCGTCCACATGAACCTGGTCACCAAAAGCGGCACCAACCAGGTGCACGGCTCCGCCTTTGAGTACGTCCGCAACGACGCGTTCGACGCCCGCACGTTCTTTGAAAGTCCGACCGCACCGAAGATTCCCTTCCGCCGCAACCAGTTTGGGGGCGACTTCGGCGGCCCGCTGGTAATACCAAAAGTTTATAATGGTAAAAACAAGACCTTTTTCTTTGTGGACTACGAAGGTCTGCGCCAGGTGCAAAGCACGGCGGCGCTGGACACTGTTCTGACTCCTAAAATGCGCACAGGGGATTTCTCTGAACTGTCAACCCCCATCCACGATCCTCTTCTCCCCGGCAACCCTAATCTGTCGGGCAATATCATTCCGACGGCGGACATTGCGCCCGCAGCCCTGAAGCTGCTGCAATTCATGCCGCCCCCTAATGCACCGGGACTGACAAGTAATTACGTAGCGAAGGTAGTCACGAATGACTCGTGGGACCAGACGGTGGACCGGGTGGATCAGAATATCGGCGAAAAGACACGCCTTTTCTTCCGTATTGCCTATATCAGCGACGTGCCCGTGAACGGCGCCACGAACCCCACAGGGGGACAGGAAAGCCCAAACAATGACACGAACTTTGTGGTGGGTTACACCCAAACCATCAAGCCGACGATTGTGAATGACTTTCGGATTGGCCGCCAATCGCTCACCACGAACTCAGTAAACTATTTTTACGGCAACCCGGCGCTCCAGGCGCTCGCCAAAACGGTGAACATCCCGGGTTTCGAATATAGCAGCGCCAACCCCGGAGTGCCTCTTATTGCTACCACCGGCTACATGACCATTGGCAACGGAGCCACCAACTGGTTCCAGACGGATGAAACTTGGGAAGTGAACGACCAGTTCAGCTACATACATGGGGCGCACAGCATTATGGCGGGATTTGATCTTTCTAAATTTCGGACGGGCCGCTCGGCAGTGAACGAGCCTCAGGGCCAATTTAACTTCAGTGGGCAGGCCTCAGGCTCTGCTCCGGCAGATTTCATGCTCGGCATTCCGCTCAGTGACACAACACCCGCACCGGAAATTCCAGGCCTCGTCGCGCAGTGGCGCGACGGCTTCTTCGCTCTCGATAAGTGGAATGCAACTCACAAACTGACGCTTAACATTGGCGTGAGATACGAGGTGCCCACTGCGCCTTACACGATCAATGGCAACGCGACCATCTTGAATGCTACAAACACAGCGCTGATCCCAGCCAATCCGCCCCAGCCTGGCTTCGTATTTGTTCACCCTCCGCGTAACAGCTTTGGTCCTCGTGTCGGCATTGTGTACCGCCTGACGGATAAGTGGGTGATGCGGGGAGGGTTTGGGATTTATTACAATCCAAACCAGATGAATAGTTGGACGTTTCTGAACACTAACCCTCCATTCTCGCCCGTGCTCCTTTATCAGAACACAGATTTCACGAACCCAACCGTCACGTTCGCAAATCCAACGCCGTCTTCGTCGCTCAAAGGAGCGAATCCTACACCCAATGTCATCACGCCCGGCCTGCCTTGGCTTACCGGGACTATGAACCAATGGAGTTTCGATGTAGAGCGGGCGCTGTGGCAAAATGCGGGCCTCGATGTTCAGTACCTGGGCAATTACGCCTACCACCTCGATACCAGTTTCCATAACAACACGCCGCTGCCGGGTCCTGGCCCAATCCAGTCGCGACGCCCCAACCAGCTCTGGGGCGATATTCGCACCATCTCCAACAATGAAATTTCTCACTACAATGCGCTGAACGTGATTCTGACCCAGCGCATGAGCCACGGTGCAACACTGCTCGTCTCCTACACCTGGTCGCATTCGCTCGATGAAGGCACAGACTCGAATGGCGGCGGACAGCCTATGGATCCCTATGACTGGATGTTGGACTATGGAAATTCCAATTGGGACATTCGCCATCGTCTTGTGGCGGATTATGTCTACGCTCTGCCCTTCTTCAAAAGCTCCTCAAACCCCGTAGAGCGCAACCTGCTGGGCGGCTGGCAGCTTAACGGCATCACCACGCTTCAAGGTGGAATGCCGTTCAACGTGGTTATGGGAAGCGACATCGCTAATAACGGAATCAGAGGTATCCAGCGGCCAAACATCCTGGGCACGCCTTACGCTACCTGCGGCTCCGGACATCTCACACACTGCATTACTCCTTCCGTCTTCGCTGTGCCGGCCCCATATACCTTCGGCGATACGGCCCGGAATATTCTTTCTGGTCCCGGCAGGGTCAATTTTGACTTTTCTCTTTTCAAGAACGTTCCCATACGTGAAAGGGCAAGCGTTCAGTTCCGGGCCGAGTTCTTTAACCTGTTCAACACGCCGCAATTTAGCAATCCCAACTCCACTTTTGGGGCAGCGTCATTCGGCAACGTCACCTCAACTTCATACAATAACCGGGAGATACAATTTGCGCTGAAGTTTCTGTTTTAACTTCTGACTTTCTTTTTGGAACCGCCCAGCACGTCACTGGCAATCAGCATGCCTTCCCAACACGCTGGAAATCCTGCGTATGGAGCCATATGGAGGAGCGTTTCCATGATTTCGCGCTCCGTAGCTCCGTTGTTAAGAGCCATCTCAATGTTCAGGCGCAGAGCGTTCGGGCGGCCAAGAGCAGCCAGTGCTGCAACCGTAATCAGGCTGCGCGTTTTCAGGTCAAGGCCAGGGCGCGCCCACACATCGCCCGCAAGAAAATCCGTGACGTATTGGGCGAAATGCGGCGAAAGCTCTTCCCAGGTAATCCCTCAGTTTCGGTGGCGAAGCCCGCAGGAATTGGGTGGCTTCCCCAAGTCCCGATAACTTTTTGCTGGACAAATCCAGCTCTCCTCGCTACCTTAAGGTCAGGAGCAGCGAAGAGAGAT
>CADDZJ010000218.1 GCA_902812415.1 Acidobacteriota bacterium | reverse complement strand
AAACAGTAGTAGGCGAACCTGTTTGTGGAAAAACGGCGGCTCCGCCGCCACCACAACGTGGCGCCCCCCACCGCTTCGCGGGGCTGAGACAGAAGCTCACGAGCAAGATCAACTATCCGCCACCAGGACCGTCGCGAGTGAGATTCGCCAACCCCAATGGACTATCCGGGTTCCCGCCTGACTTGAGAAATTTGTATTCTTTCAGGAATTCCTTCACTGCCCGCCTTTGCCGCTCAGTAAGGGAGTCCTTTTGGGCCAGGGTCTCGACCCGCACGGCGATCTCATCGGGATCAAGGTAAGGCCGGAGCCACTCCGGATTAGGCCGATCATGTTTCTTGGCCGCCGCATCGCCAAATGAAAAGCTGCTGGAGCTTTGAAGCAGCCTTTCCAGCAATTGAAGTAAGTTCTCATCTTCCTGGGTCGTTTGGGAAACCCACGTTCTTACCTCCGCCTCGTCGGCCTTAAGCCGCCAGAAGCTAAGGATCTGGAGCAGACCGGGGCAACCCAATAACGAGCCGTTTGCCGAAGCGCTGCGAATCTTTTCCACGAACAGCTTCTCAAGTTCGGAAAGTTGCTCGGCAGAAACAAACCACGTTGTTTGCTGTTCCGCTGGCTGTTCAGGGTATTTACCCTGCTGCCGGCCGAGGAGGTCAACGGCCTGTTGCATCATATAAATCGCCTTCCCCTCACGGAAGGCCCGAACCAGGATACGAAAACCGCGATCGCGACCAAGCCGGGAATTCATCCTGCGCTTACACCCGCAGGCTAACTTCTCCCGCCGCTTCGCGGCTTGGTACGGGGCAACTGAGCGTCTCGGCCGAAATTTTCAGAGCAGGCTGCGGAAATACACTCAACACGATCATACTGAGGGGATATATCCTTCTTGTTTCGCGGCACCTGAGGACAGAAATTTAGCCCCGCCGATTCTGGCTCTCATCTCGTCTGGATGCTTGCCTCCATGCGAGCCACGTCGCGCCGGGCAAACCCCAAGATCGCCGTCATGAGCAGTGCTCCAGACGCTATGTAGACGATGGCGGCGGATGAAATTGCGACACTCAGCGACCTGCGTTCGGCGATGTAGCCGATCGTCAGCGGGGCCAGTCCTCCTCCGCCAAGCCAGCCTACCATGTTCATGAATCCGGCCGCAGTGCCACGCGCTTCGGGCGCAATCACATCATAGATTGAGGCAAAGATGTTGGAGTCGTAAAGCCCCTTGAAAAAGCCCCAAGCGGTAAGAGCAAAGATGACCCACGCGACTGACTGCGTCCACCCGCACAACACAACAAAAGGTGCGCCGTATAATACAGCAATCGCCTGGACCATCATGCGGCCTCCGGGCGTGCGTTTGCGAAGCGCATCGGCAAACCACCCGCCGAGCGGCGAGCCGACCATGCTGGCAACCTGGACGAAAATTGTGGCGGAAAGTCCAGCCATCGCCAGGCTCAGATGGAACTTATCATAGAGGAATTTGGGCATCCAGGAGAGCACTACCATGGCCACGAAATTGGCGCACATGAAGGCTCCCATCAGCAATAGCGCCGTCGGTGTTTTCCGAACAATCCCGAGGAACTCACCCAGCGAAATACGCCGTTCAAAACGGCCATTCTGTAAAGAGTTTGAATCCAAAAGGTCGGCGTCGCCTCGTTTCGGCTCGCGCAACAGGCGTGAGAGAACCAGCGCCAGCAAGATGCCCAAGCCGCCAAAGAAGATAAAAGACCATCGCCAGCCGTAATGCTCGCCGATCAAACCCGCGAAAGTGCCGCCCGCAATGGTGCCAACATAGACACTCGTCTGATGAGTCCCCATCGCCCGTGAACGAGTGGCGCGGCCATGATAGTCGCTGATCATTGACATCGAGGCGGGATAGTAGAAGGTTTCGCCCAGCCCTTCCGCTGCCATAAAAGAGAAAAGCTGCCGGAAGCTCTGAGCGAGAGAAGTGAAAATCGCAATCGTGCTCCACGCCAGCAGGCCGGCCAGAATGGCCGTCTTGCGCCGGATACGATCGACGATATTTCCCGCAAAAGGCGCTGAAAGACCATAGACCCAGGCAAACGAGGAGCCGAGCAGCCCCAGCTCAACCGGGGTCAGTCGCATTTCTTTCTGAAGGAGTGGAAAAAGGGAGAAGATGGCTTCGCGATCAGCGTAGTTGAAAAAAGAGATCAGCCACAACATACCGACCACGTACCAGGCGTACCGGCGATATGAAGTGGTTTGATTCATCAGTAGAGCGGCTTTATGCTGCTTTCTTTGACGGCCTTACCGAGAGGCTCAAGGAAGTGCCCGGCTCCGGCGGCCATGAATCCTAATTCCGTCCCTGATTGGAAAAAAAGAAAACCTTGCGCCACATATTCTTGAACTTGTCGGGCGCTGGCGGCGGGACGACCGAGAAACTTGTTGTGTTTGCGCGCGGCGGCTACAACCTTGCCGATGGCATCCTTCAGTTTTGGTTCGTTTTGCCGGCCGCGAAGTCCAAGAGAAAAAGATAGATCGCTAGTGCCGATGAAAAGCACGTCAACGCCGGGCGTCGCTGCGATCTCATCAATCGATTCGATGGCTTGGGCCTCCTCAATCATCGCAACCACCAGCATATTCTGATCCGAAAAGTCGTCGTAATCCTCCGCGGGCGGCCAGCGAAAAGTTGCCAGGCCCGCAGCGGAGCCGCGCCTGCCCGCAGGCGGATACTTGCACGCTTCGGCAGCCCGGCGAGCGAGCTCACGGGTGCTGGCGAAGGGAAAAATCACGCCTATTACGCCCTGGTCCATCACGCGCTTGGCCGTCCAATGCTCGGTAACAGGGACGCGGGCGAAGGGCACCGCCTTCAATCCACGCGTGGCAAGAACGATGTTGCGCAGCGTCTCGAGCGAGACGGGCGAATGCTCCATCTCAACCCAGAGAAAATCAAAACCGAGGTTGGCTGCCTGGGTTGCCGCTTCAACACTATTCGTTGTGATTGTGATGCCTATCGCAGGCTTTCCCGCCCGTAAAAGCTCACGAACGGGGTTCTTCCAAGGTTGGCTCGAATTTGAAGACATCAAAATGCTCCTTACTTAACCATCAACCAAACTTCCGCCACTTGACAGCCTCGACCGTTTCCACCCAGGCGCGGCTCCCGGTACCATTTCAACCGTAATTCTCCGCTTGCTGTGGCTTCGCGCGGAATATCAAATTCCAGGGGCTTAATCGGCCACGGCTTTTGAATATAGCCGTGAATCTCGATGTCCTTGCCCGCCGCCAGTCGGATTTTCTTCCTCATACTGTCTCCTGCATAGACCACGCGAATCCGATACTGAGCTTTAGGATTTAGATTTGGGTAATGCATTTCGAGCGGCGCATCGAAGAGCGATTCAGCCCAGTTTTTCCATGAGACCGGGATACGATCTCCCATATAGTCGGGATAATCAAACCCGGCAAATGACGAGGCGCGAAACTCCGGATCCTTGACGCTGCCCAAGCCACGCACGAGGTGAGGCTGGCAGGCTACATTTCCAAGATCGTCATAGAAGCCGCCTGGACCGGGATTAGTCCAATCGAGAATTTCACGAATGGCTTTGATGCGATCGTCATCCGAAGTGAGCGCGCGAATTTCCCGGATGCGACGCAGAAGCCAGGGCAGATTGGTGATCGGGGCGTCAAGCGTATCGAGACTCCCGGCGCGCCCGACCGCTTCGGCGCGATAGCGCTCCACGGCAAGCTGCATGCGAATGCTTTGATAAAGTGCTTCGCCCAACTCTACGACTCGAGCTCTCCAGTCCTGGGCAACCGGCGCGCTGAACGCTTTATTCAATATCCCTTCTGCTTCGCTCAGCACGGCCAGCGTGTCCAGCTCATTGGTAGGGAGACCCTTCGTAGCGCCAATGCTGAGCGGCACAGGGCGCACTCCAAGGCGACGCACTTCTCCCAGTTTCGCCAGGACCTGCGCTTCAAGCGCCGTTTCGTAAATAAGTCGGCTCTGCTCGTAGGCGTCATAGTAGGCCCGATAG
>CADDZJ010000217.1 GCA_902812415.1 Acidobacteriota bacterium | reverse complement strand
TGCTTGAGGGCGTTCAGGGACGAACGGGCCTTGCCGCGCGCCGTGCGGGGGCCGGTGGATTTGCGGGCGTTGGCCCGGCAGGCAGCCAGGCGCGCCGGAGTGAGCTTCGGAGAGCGGCATAAATGGGATTTGGATGGTCGGTTGCCATTGTTGGTGTCCATAGCGGCTTCAGCATAGCAGAGCGAAAAGCGCGGATGGAGACAGATGAGACATTTGAGACACTTTTATCACCCACCCCTTCTGAACCAGGATAAGGGGAATTCATCGCCGTTCGGAGGAGGGCAAAGATCAGGCCGAGCAAGTCGCTCCTTGAGCCCAAATTCCCCTCCTCGTTGAGGAGGAGCAAGGGGGTGATGAGGTAGACCCCACTATAAATAATCCAACGGGGCAAGACAGTCGGTTTTAAAAAGATTCTTCAGCCCGCCCGAAATGGCTTTCGGGCGGGCTGAAGAGGGGTAGGAGGGAACGGAGTCAAAACATAAATTGGGCGCCCATCTGGATCTCACGCGGCAGGCGGGTGCCTGTGGCTTGTCCGAAGTTCGAGCTGCCCAGGGTCGTGCTGAGAGCGTTGAACTGTGTTGTATTGAAAACGTTGAAAAATTCGAACCTCAACTGGAGAGTTGCGCCCTCCTTATTCCCTGGGAATGGAATCCCAGCAAAATTTTTGAAGAGCGAGATGTCCCAGTTGTCGATTCCCGGACCGAAAATGATGTTGCGAGCCGCATTGCCAAACTGACCGGTAGGGACTGGGGCAAAGGCGGAAGTATTAAACCACTCTCCCACGGTTCCGATGCCCGCTCCAACATTGGGATTCCCAACAAGCTCGGGCCGGTAGCCGCCACAGCCACACAGAGCTGAGTCCTTTCCCCAGCCTGCTGTGAAAGGGAGTGCGGAGTATAGGCTGGTGATACCGGAGAGTTGCCAACCACCGAGGAAGGTGCGTTTTGCCCCAGAAGTGTTATTAAAGAAAGGCAGGCTGTAAACGTAATTGATTTCTAGGATATGCCGGATGTCGTATCCACAGTTGCCGTATTCCTGCGCCAGGTTATAGGCATTGTTAATGAACCCAGGGACGTCGCCATCCACGTAATCGAGGCAATGAGAATACGTGTACGAGATACCAGAAGTTAACCCATGCCAGTCAGAAAAGCGCAGGCTGGCTTGGAGAGAATTGTAGTTCGAGTTTACTGAGTTTTCGTACCAACCAATGTTGTTCCAACCGATATATGGGCGAAACTGATTGAGATTACCGCTGGTCACCGGCGAAAGTGGTTGGTTAATGTTGCGGTTAATCTGCTGGTGAGTCGACTTCGTTCCAACGTACATCAGAGAAAATATCGTCTGTGGGTTGAGTTGCCGCTCGACCCCAAAGCTGTATTGCTCGGAGTACGGCTGCAAATAATTCGGATCGTAAGCTTGCACGTTGCCTGGGCTGATGACCGCCGTACCCCCACCCGGGTTGGTGAGGTTGGTGTTGAAGATTTGCGGGCTGTTGGAGAACGGCGGATTCGGAGCGACATTGTAAATGTCATTGCCCTGGATATTTTCGAAGAACAAACCAAAACCTCCGCGGATCACCGTCTTGCCGCCGCTGTGCGGCTGAAATGCAAAGCCGAACCGAGGCTCAAAGTTTGTCCAGTGATTCGCGACTAGGATGTTCGGAACTCCATTTTGACCGGCAATCCCCATACCGTTCAGATACATCTCCTGACCGCTGACATTGACGAGCGTCCCAGTTCCCGGCACGAAATGCCCGGAGGAATCAATCGTCGGTACCTCTGCGGGATTGAACAGGGAAGGACGAAACACCGCAATATTGTTGTGGATTTCCCGCGCGTGAGGCATGTAGTCCCAGCGTAAGCCATAATTGAGTGTCAGGCGAGGTGCTACCTTCCAGGTATCGCCGAACCACGGCTGAACAAACGTGTTGAGGTAGGCAGGCATGGTCTGCTTCTGCAGTTCGGTGTAGCTGTATGCATTTCCGAGAAGGAAATCAGCAAACGAATTCCCGAGGGTGGTTTTTACGGTACCTGTGGCGGGGTCGATGTATTGCCCTCCGGTGCCCAAGGCCGCATTTTGGGAATTGAAAGTAAAGTTGCCTTGCGTCTGGCCGAAGAGCTCCTGTTCCTTGAGATAGTGGAGGTAGTAAATACCAAAGTTAAGGGTATGGTTGCCGCTGATTTTCGACATGGAATCACGGACGGTCCAGGTATTGAGCACATTGGTCCACGGCCAGGAAGCCACGTCGTAGGTCGTGTTCAATGGCGCGCCAAAATTGATCGTCGGAATCCGATTGTCAGTGTTGGTTCCTGGGAACAAGGATTGAATTGTCAGGCCGGAGGGCTGCCGGTAAGTACCGGTTGGAAGGAGCGTTAGCGGCTGGCGATTGAAGCCGATCATGAACTCGTTCAGCAACGATGGGCTGATGTTGCGGGTCACCTTGAGTAGGAACGATTGGGGCTCATTCAGGAAATCCGTACCCACGGTGGGATACGAATCACCGCTCCAAAGCGTGGTGGCGAAATGCTGATTGATGCCATCCCGGACATAGTGGAACATCAGCGAAGTCTTGTCGGAAAACTGGTGATCGATGCGAACAATCTGCTCGTTGACGTTGATCGGCGCGCCGGCTGGTGCAATGTACTGTGTCCCCGAGTTGGCCAGCGGAAAAATGAAACCGGGCGCAGCCAGGATCTTCGCGTTGGGGTTAATCAAGTTCGTCGGAATCTGGTTATTGGGAAACGGGGCATAACAGGTGCCCGAAACGCCCGCGGGGCACGGCACAGGATCTTGTTTGTTTAAGATGACAGGACTATTGCCCGAGCTAAAGTCTCCGCTGGTCCAGCCCAACTGCGGAGCTGCCGCGTTGATGGTCGTCCCCTGATTAAGCTTGCGCCAGTCATTCTCAAAGAAGAAAAACGTCTTCTTGGGGTGTCCAGGACGCCAGATAGGGCCGCCAATATTGAAGCCGAAGTCATTGAAAAGGAGCGGAGGCTTTGGTTGATGGGCCAAATTGGTAAAGAAAGGCCCAGCCTCAAAAGAGGTGTTGCGATTAAACTCGAAAGCTTCGCCGTGAAATTGGGACGTCCCGCTCTTGAGCTCAAGCTGGATGAATCCTCCCGAACCCGCGCCCATATCTGAAGAAGAGTTGCTGGTGGTCACGCTAAATTCGGCGATGGCGTTCTGGTCTGGCACAATCTCCATGCAACCGCCGCAACCACGGTCGTAATTCTCCTGTCCGTCCACTGAAAATACATTATGAGCTTGGCGCTCGCCATTGAAGTTCAACCCCACATTTGCGGTCACGCCCACTGGTGTATTGAGTGAACCGATCAAAGATGCTCCAGCCGCGCCCGGAACCAGTGTAGCCAACTGAGTAAAATTCCTGCCATCTGTGTCAATTTCGGCCACGTGCGTGCCCGTAATTGCCTGGCTTACCGTGCCACTCTCGGTCTGAAGGTGAACAAGCGGAGCCCTGACCGTGACTTGCTGCGTAACCGCCCCAACTTGAAGCTTAAAGTCGACGCGCACTTGGCTGCGAACGTTCAGAACAATACCCGAGTGAACCGAAGTTTCAAAGCCGGATTTCTCCGCTCTTATTGAGTAAGTCCCGGGTACCGGAAGGTCAGGAACGGCGTAGTTTCCGGCATTGTTGGTCACCAGCGTCCGTACGACATTTCCGCGAAGCTGATTGGTCACCGTGATCGTAACTCCCGGCACTGCGGCCCCCGAAGGGTCGGTGACGGTGCCTACGATAGAACCCAGTTCTTGCGCCTGAAGGCCGATGGCGCTCGAAATCAGCAAAGTCGCCAAAAATAGAAAAATGTTTGGTTTTCTTCCAAGCCCCTTGGGCTTGAACGCCAGTGCTTTCTTTTTCATGGGCTAACCCTCCTCTCGGTGAATTTTTTTGAATTCGTGAAGTTCAATCTCCTGACTGACTTTTGGTAAAAGCTTTAACCGTCGCTCATGCTACAACGGAGCGCGAGGCATTCGCAAGAGGCATTTTCA
>CADDZJ010000216.1 GCA_902812415.1 Acidobacteriota bacterium | reverse complement strand
CTAGGGCTCTTCTGACATCGGACCGCATCGCCTCTACCCTCACGCTGTAAGGGATGGACTTGCAGGAATAGCGCCGCATACACCACCCCCGCGTAAATACGGGGATGGCGACGCTGACACGTGCTTTTGCTCAAGTTGATTGCTAGCCGCGCGATAAATCCGCTACCCCGCGAGAGCGGAGGGCGCTGTGAATATTAAAAAGAGAACGCTCTTAGTGTGGAAACAGGATACCACTTGCTACGCCACTTTGATTCCTGTGACCTCGGAAAGGATTGCTCGAACGGGACAAGGTTCAGGAAGCGTAGGGGCAAGGTGGTACACTGGATGCAACGCCCCGGAATCCCGTTCCATTAATACTATTTCTCGTCAGCGAAATGACGCAGCAGCGATCTTATTTGGTCTCGCGCACGGCGGAACTTGGTCAATCGTTCCTCCTCCGAGCCGTGGGCTGCTGCCGGATCTTCGATGCTCCAGTGGATGCGTCTTGTCGTAGCTGGGAATACCGGACAAGTCTCTTTTGCCTTGTCACACACGGTGATGACGTAGTCGAAGGTCTGGCCTGCAAATTCATCAACCGATTTGGAGCGCTGCCCAGAGATATCAATTCCGACCTCGCGCATTGCGGCGATGGCCTCCGCCCGCACTTGGCCAGGTTTCGTGCCGGCGCTCGAGACCTCGAACCGCTTCCCGGCATCGTGCCGAAGCAGGCCCTCCGCCATCTGGCTACGAGCCGAATTCTCGGTGCAGACAAAAAGCACTCTGGTTTTCACAACCGCGCTCCTGATATGTGGTCTGATGACGTTAGTCCGTAATCCATCGGCAAGAATCAAACATTCATCCGCGAGCGACTTCGGCCAGAGGCTTCGCCTCCACCGAGAAATATTGCCGTTGGAGACGGAGGGAGGCGCCGACCAATCCGATCAGCACGGGCACTTCAACGAGCGGCCCGATCACCGCCGCAAAAGCCTCGCCCGAGTGGATCCCGAACACCGCAACGGCCACCGCGATCGCCAGCTCAAAGTTGTTGCTCGCAGCCGTGAAGGAAAGCGTGGCGGTCTTAGAATAGTCAGCGCCCAGCCTTTTGCCCATGTGGAACGAGACAAGGAACATCACCACGAAATAGATGAAGAGCGGCAATGCAATCCGCAGCACGTCGAGCGGTAATTGAATGATGTATTGCCCCTTCAGCGAAAACATCACCACGATGGTGAAGAGCAAAGCGATCAGCGTGAGCGGGCTGATGCGCGGCACAAACTTCTTTTCATACCAATTCCGTCCTCGCGACCGGACCAGGGCATACCGGGTGGCCATGCCCCCCAGGAAAGGAATCCCGAGGTAGAAGAAAACGCTCTCGGCGATTTGGTGCATCGAGACGTTCACCACGGTTCCCCTCAGGCCGATCCGGGATGGGACCACAGTGATGAACACCCAGGCGTAAACAGAGTAGAACAAGACTTGGAAGACCGAATTAAAAGCGACAAGGCCGGCGGCGTAGTCGGTGTCCCCTTTGGCGAGCTCGTTCCAGACAATCACCATGGCGATGCAGCGAGCCAAGCCGATCATGATCAGGCCGACCATATAGTCCGGGTGACCCCTCAGAAAGATGACCGCCAAGGCGAACATAAACGCAGGTCCAATCACCCAATTCTCGACCAACGAGAGTAACAAAATGCGCTTGTTTCGGAATACTTCGCCCAGCTCCTCGTAGCGGACTTTAGCAAGAGGCGGATACATCATCAGAATCAATCCCACAGCAATCGGGATCGAGGTGGTCCCGACTTGGAATGCAGTAATCGTCCTGGCGAACCCTGGGATGAAGTAGCCCGACAGCACGCCTGCTGCCATGGCGATAAAGATCCAGACGGTCAGGTAACGGTCAAGAAACGAGAGCTTGCGCGCCATGTATGTCGACATTAATGGAAGCCTTCCTTTGCCTCGCCACAGTTGGGTCCAGGCGCTTATTCCCCGCAGCAATTCGGGCCACAGCAGGGAGCGGCCGGCTTCTTTGCTCGCACAAAGGCGCTCATGAACTTGCCGTCAACAAGTGGCGCAACGGTGTCCACACCAAGCCCTGTGCTGCGGAGCAGCTCGCGGGCGTCTTCCGCCTGATAAATCCGCGTCGGCTCAATCTCGATAGCCTCAAAGCCGGCGGCCGCCAGTTTCGCCCGGTACTCGCTCTCTTCAAGTGCGCCCGCTACGCAACTCGCCCATAGTTCAATGCTGCGCCGAATTTCAGCAGGCATTTCGCCGCGCACCACGATATCCGAGACGGCAAACCTCCCGCCTCGCTTCAATACCCGGTATGCTTCGCGCAGCACGGCATCCTTGTCGGCCGAAAGGTTGATCACACAATTGGAGATAACCACATCCACGGTGTTATCAGGCAGCGGAACGTTCTCAATCTCCCCCTTTAGAAATTCAGCGTTCTCAATCCCAGCCTTCCGCTGATTCTCTCTGGCCAGCGACAGCATCTCATCGGTCATATCCAGACCATAAGCCTTGCCGGCCGGACCTACTCGTTTGGCCGACAACAGGACGTCGATGCCTCCCCCGGATCCCAGGTCGAGCACGATTTCGCCAGGGCTCAGCTTGGCGAGAGCTGTCGGATTGCCACATCCAAGCGAGGCGAGCAACGCTTGTTGCGGAATCTCGCCTGCTTCCGTGACATCGTATAGATTCGACGTAATTGGATCGCAATGATCCTTTGACGCTGGTGCGGCGCCGCAGCAAGAACTTCCGCCGCTAACGGCTCGCAGGGCAGCCTGCGCGTACTTTTCTTTAACCGCGTCTTTGACATTGGCTGTGTTCATTTGGTTTTCCTTTCTGGGCCACACTTCGCAGCTTGCCCGATGGCAGCGAATTCACCGGGCTCAATCGCCTTGTTACGGGTGCAGCATTCCGCATACAAAAAGTTAATGATTTCCTGCAGCGCCTCCGTGTTCGCGCTGTACCATAAAAATGTTCCCTCCCGCCGGACCCGGACCAGTTCCTCGTTCTTCAGCTTCTCAAGGTGGTGCGACAGGGTGGAAGCAGGGATGGTGAGTTCATCCTGGATGTCACCCGCAACCAAGCCCTGCGGGTGGGCAGTCAGCAAGAGCTGCATGATGCGAAGCCGTGGCTCCGCCCCCATGGCCGCGAACATATCAGCGTACCGGGCCACTTGTTCTCCCGTGCCGCGCATAGTTCGATTATACCGGGAATATAGCATAGTGCAATTTATTTAATCCCTGTTCCAGATTGAAGCGGCGCTCGTGGTATAACGACTGTAGAATTTAGAGAGTCAGCCGGTGAGCTGCGCATGGTTGTGATCGCTAATGAAGCACGGGCCGGTCTGGTCCGGGGGGCCTCCCGGCTTGAATGGCTGACGGTCGCATGGATGAGCACCGAGGCGTCCGTCGCGATCATTTCGGGAGCTGCCGCACACAGTCTGTCGCTGATCGCCTTCGGAGCGGACAGCTTGATTGAACTTGGATCAGCCGGTGTGCTGCTGTGGCGACTGAATGTCGATCTGCGCAGGGGCGCGGAGTTTCCGGAGGAAGTAGAGCGTCGGGCGACCCGGATTGGCGGCTCACTTCTATTCGTGCTTGCCGCTTATGTCGTGGTGAGCGCCGCCTATGGCCTATGGGCGCACGAGGGTGAGGAGTTCTCGATGCCGGGTTTGACTCTTACCGTTCTCGCAATTCCGATCATGTGGTGGCTGGCGAGAGCAAAAATCCGAATAGCCGATCAGGTTGGCAGCCATGCACTACGCGCCGATGCCGTGGAGTCGACCACATGCGGCTACTTATCAGGTGTCGTGGTCCTTGACTTGCTTGCCCAACTCCTTGTGCCGGCCTGGTGGTGGGTGGATAGCATCACATCCCTCGGGATTGTCCTTTTGCTCGTCAAAGAAGGCCGGGAGGCGGGGCGTGGCGAGCGCTGCCGTTGATGTGATCTCGACGCCGAGTAAGTTGGGGTGACGAGGGCAACCGCCGCCAGATAACCCTGGCTTTCCCCGGATTAAGGTGAACCGTCGG
>CADDZJ010000215.1 GCA_902812415.1 Acidobacteriota bacterium | reverse complement strand
CCTTGTACGATCTTACCAAGCCGATCCCGGAGCGTCCGCCTGAACCGCTCTGGGGAGGCGGGATCGAGTGGGGCAGCACGTCACAATTCCGGGTGAAAAGCGGGAGCGGCGAAGTCGCCAGCGGCGTCGCGGGCGCCCAGTCGCATCGGGAGGCAACGGAGCATCTACTCGATCTCCTTTGGAAGAGCCGCACACGGGTGATCGGTGGGCCAGCAGAAATTGAGGTGGTGGGGCACCGCGTTGTCCATGGCGGCAAGGAGTATGTTGAGCCCACAGTTGTGACGCAGAAGGTCAAGGCAGGCATCGCGCGCTTGGCAGAGTTTGCGCCGCTCCATAACCCTGCTGCATTAGAAGGCATTGATCTCATCGAGTCAAAATTGCCCTCAGTTCCGCAGGTGGCTGTTTTTGATACGGCCTTTCACGCACGGTTGCCACTGGCGGCCGCAACGTATCCTGGGCCGTACGAGTGGCTGGATCAAGGCATACGCCGCTATGGGTTCCACGGCATCAATCATCAGTATTGCGCTGAGCGCGCAGCTCAGATGCTGGGCAGAGACTCGAACTCCTTGCGGTTGATTGTCTGCCATTTGGGAAACGGGTGTTCTCTCGCAGCTATTGAGCGCGGTCGCAGTGTGGAAACCACGATGGGATTCACCCCGCTCGAAGGGCTCATGATGGGAACGCGCTCAGGGTCCGTCGATCCCGGCATTCTCACCTACCTGATGCGTCGCGACGGCCTTACGGCCGACGATTTGGATGGGATCCTTAACAAGAAGTCAGGACTCCTCGGTGTTTCTGGCGTGTCAGGCGACATGCGTGAAATCCTGGCCGCGAAGAATGCTGGAAATTTGCGGGCGAAACTCGCCTTCGATCTTTATGTTCATCGCCTCATCTATTACATCGGCGCGATGGCGGCCGTGCTGGGCGGTATTGACGTCTTGGTGTTTACGGCCGGCGTCGGGGAAAACTGTGCCGAAGTCCGCGCTGCGGTTTGTGAGAAACTCGGCTTTCTGGGCCTGGAGCTTGATCTCAAAAAGAATTTCGAGCCCTCTTCGGACCAAGACCGCGACATCGCCACGTCCGAATCGTGGGTACGCATTCCTATTATCCACGCACAGGAGGACTGGGCCATCGCACAGGCGTGCTGGCAACTTAGGCGCTTTGGGAAAGCATGAGACGTCTTCAGTGGTGGGCGCCGGCCCTGACGTAGCAGAAAATCGACTCGTGTGTAAAAAGTGTGTATACTTATTTCGTACACGAATAAAGTCGCGCGATGAACAGCAGAGAGGTGATCAGGAAGCTCAAAGAAAATGGCTGGTACGAAGTCCATCAGGCGGGCAGCCACAAACAGTTCAAGCACGCCACGAAAAAAGGGCGTGTTACTGTACCACATCCGAGCAGAGACATACCGATAGGAACCTTGAAAAGCATAGAGAAACAAGCTGGAATCAAACTGAGGTGATTGCGGCTAAGAGGAAGGAGCCAAGATCAAGATATGGAATACATCGCTTATTTGCATAAAGACCGGGATTCCGATTTCGGGGTGAGCTTCCCGGACTTTCCGGGTTGCGTGACGGCTGGCAAGACGCTTGAGGAAGCACAGCGTATGGCTGCGGAAGCTCTGGCATTGCATATTGCGGGGATGGTGGAGGACGGCGAAGCGGTTCCAGAACCATCCAGTCTTGATGCGTTGGCGGACGATCCTGCCCGGAAAAACGCAGTCGCGGTTTTAGTTAGCATCGAGCCGCCTGCGGAAAGAAGAGTGCGGATTAACATCACGACGCAGGAAAACCAGCTTAAGATGATCGACAAGCTGGCAGGCAGGGCTGGCCTGACCCGTTCGGCCTATATGGTGCAATCCGCACTCAGCCAGTTCAAGTCGCGGATGCCGAAGAAACGGGTGAGCGTCTCGAGGCGGTCTACGCCCTTTAAGGGCAGGAAAGTGGTAAAGTAAGTCCCCAACCCCGCGAGGCTACCGCTGAGCTCATCAGGGCCTGCCGAAAGAGCGATTTACTGCACCCCGGTCGCGCTGGCCGAAGAGAACCGCTCAGGCTCTCCTACCGAACTTCTCGGTAGGGCGATGGAGTTTACACGATGAGCCAATGGGGGTTCAAATGCGGACAGCAAGGACCGGACACGGCCCCAACTGGATCACACGATAGGTGGTGGATCCAAAGAGGGACAACTCCACGATATTGCGCCCCCGGACACCCACAACAATCAGATCCGTTTGGTCTTCGACGGCGAGCTGGACAATTTCCTGGTAGGGCCGGCCAATCCGCACCTTGACCGGACTCGTGCACCTGCCGCTGGCCTCTTTCGGGATGCTGGCGCTCAGGCGCGTTTTAACCTCTGCCATAGCGGATTGAGCATCTCCCGAATCCCGCACATCCTCGAGCACGTGCAACAGCGTGATTTCGGCTCCATATTCCATCGCCAGAGAAAAGGCGTAGTCGAAAGCACGGGTGGAATCTTTCGAGAAATCGGTACAGTAGAGGATCTTCCGCAAGCTTACCGTGTGGGATTTATCCCCTGGCCTCACAAACGAATGCTCAGGTTTTCTCACCGCCAAGACTGGGCAGCAGGCTTTCCGCAACACTCTTTCAGTGACCGACCCCAGCGTCCTCCGGTCGGCTGCGTTTCGTCCGTGGGTGCCCATGACGATGAGGTCGATGGCATTTTTCTCCGCAAAATTGAGAATCTCACCCGGAATCGACCCTTCGAGCAATGTGCACTCTGCTTGGATCCCATGCTGGGCGGCATGGCAGCCGCGGTCCTTCATGAACTCCGTGAATTGCTGCTCAGCGTGGGACCGAAGGTCACGAAAAACTCCCGCCACGGCATCGGTGTAGGCGTAATCCGGGTAGGCAATGAATGCTGACTGAGCGACGTGGATCGCGAACAGTTTAGCGCCGTAATGCGCGGCAAGTGACTCGGCATAGCCATAAGCTCTCGCAGAGGCTTTCGAAAAATCAGTCGGGTAAAGAATTTTTTTGATCTTGAGCATTACTTTAAGCCTCCATCTCACGTGGCTGAGCCGCTTGAGCCTTGGGCTCGGGAACCTCGGTCAAAGTCGCTTCGGTCAATAACAATGTGCTGGCTACGGAAACGGCGTTTTCGAGCGCCGTGCGAACGACCTTGGTGGGGTCAATGATGCCTGCCGCAACCAGATCGACGTACTTGCCCTGGGCCGCGTCGAAGCCAAGATTTCCCGACCCTGAACGCATGCGGTCCACCACCACGCCTCCGTCCACCGAAGAATTCTCGGCAATCTGCCGGGTCGGTGCTTCGAGAGCGCGCTTGAGGATGAGCAGCCCGGTGCGTTCATCGCCATCGCAGCTCTTCTCTTCGAGACTTACAGCCTCAATCGCACGCAGCAGGGCTAGCCCGCCACCCGGCACGATACCTTCTGTCATGGCCGCCTTGGTGGCGCTGATAGCGTCATCAAAAGCTTCTTTGCGGTTTTTTAGCTCAGTTTCGGAAGGGGCTCCCACGCGAATCACGGCAACACCTCCTGAGAGCTTGGCGAGACGTTCCTGGAGCTTTTCCCGATCGTAGTCCGAAGTGCTGTCTTCGATTTGCTTGCGGATTTCTTTGCAGCGGCCGTCGATGGTCTTCTCTGCTCCTCCGCCCTCGATAAAAGTTGTCTTGTCCTTGTCAATCACCACCCGCTTGGCTTTGCCCAGGTCCTCGAGCTTTAGATTCTCCATCTTGATGCCCAGCTCTTCGGCCAGCACCCGGCCGCCCGTGAGAATGGCGATATCCTCTATCATCGCTTTACGCCGGTCGCCGTACCCCGGAGCTTTTACGGCCGCCGAAGGCAGCGTGCCGCGAATTTTGTTGACCACTAGCGTTGCCAGCGCTTCTCCCTCTACATCTTCGGCAATCACGAGGAGGGGCCGTCCGGCCTTGGCAATCTGTTCGAGCAGCGGGAGCAGGTCGTTCATGCTACTGATCTTCTTCTCGGTCAGGAGGATGAACGGATCTTCCAGCACCGCTTCCATTTTTTCCGCGTCCGTCACAAAGTAGGGAGAGAGGTAGCCGCGATCGATCTGCATGCCCTCGACGACCTCCATCACCGTTTCGGTAGTCTTGGCCT
>CADDZJ010000214.1 GCA_902812415.1 Acidobacteriota bacterium | reverse complement strand
AAACAGGAGAGAGTCTGATGCGGGACATCAATCGTCGTCGTTTCTTGGGGACTGCTTCACTGTTTGGACTGGCCATGCCGGTCGGGGCGGTTTTCCCCGCTTCACAGGAAAAGAAACCCAAAGAGAGCGAGGTGGTCGACAGGGGAGCAGTCGTCGCGCTTGCGCCCACGCCCACGCCCCGACCGGGGTTGGTGAAGAATCCACCGTCGGCTCGCCCCCCGATCGAACTCGAGGCTGAGCACAGCAACCCCGTGGTGGATTTTCCCAAGCGCTCTACCATGCGCACTCGGAAGGAGCTGGAAGCAGCTCTAGCCGAGATGCGCCAGCGCTATAAGCCCTTTCTAGCTGACCATACGCCTCCGATGCCCGTAACGCGCGACCGTGTCGAACTCGGCACTTTCCAGTTCCGCATGGAGGAGCCAGAAGACCTGCGGGACATCACGCGCATCTGGCGAGGCGAAGGCTCGTGGGAAAACGTACGCATTCCCGATTACCGCGGCCCACTCGGCTGGTGGGCGGGGTACTACCGGAAAGTGCTCGACATCCCGGCGAGCGTGTGGAAGCAGGAAGCAATCATGCTTCGCTTTGCCGGGGTCGACTACAAGTGCCACGTTTACATCAACGGGCGCATGGTGAAAACGCATGAAGGCTACTTCGCGCCTTTTGAGCTTGAGTTGACGCCGTACCTGCGGCGCGGCGGCGGAAACATCCTGGTAGTGCGCATTCAGAACGAGTCTATCATGAGGGGCGATGGCTCCTGGAAGAGCGGTCCCAAGGTGGACGGTAACAAGATCTACGCGGATGTCGGGCCGGGGTGGGATGATCCGGTGCTGGGATGGCACGAGTGCCCACCGGGAGCTGGAATCTGGCAAAAGGTGTTTCTGGAGGGCCGGCCCATAGTGGCGGTGACCGGCATTTTTGTCCGCCCGAAGCTGAAAGAGAAGTCGATTGAGGTGCGCGTCGAGGTCGACCACCGCAAGAACACCAACCGTGATGTGGATCTGCTGCTCTCCATATACCCCAAGAACTTCCACGGCCCCGCGCTTGAAAATATTCCCGTCAAGGTTGGGCCGGCTGGCCCGGGCTTAAGCGAATACCGCACGGAACTGCGGATTGGCGAGTTCCGCGCCTGGGAGCCAGACAGCCCCTATCTCTACACGCTGCGCGCCACCGTGCGGCCAAAGGGCGGCGGGCTTGCGGACACGGCGCAGGAGCACTTCGGCATGCGCGAGTTCCGCATGGATGACACGTCGGCGATTAAAGGGACGCTCTATCTCAACCACAAGCCGATCATTCTCCGCGGTGCCAACACCATGGGCAATTTCGAAGTTCCTGTGATAAAGGGAGATAAGCGACAGTTGATCGACGACCTGCTCATCGCCAAGATCGCTCACATGAATTTCTTCCGGCTGACTCAGAGCCCCGAGCAGCCGGAGGTCTACAACATGTTCGATCGCCTGGGCATGATGGCGCAGACGGACCTGCCGCTGTTCGGGCAACTGCGTCGGCCCCAGATCGAGGAAGCTATTCGCCAGGTGGGCGAGATGGAGAAGCTGGTCCGCAATCATCCCTCGAATATCATGATCAGTTACATCAACGAGCCTTCCTCCATGGCGCAGGCACACATGGACCACCGCGACTTGAAACGTCCGGAGCTGGAGCTGTTCTTTACGGCGGCCACCTCGCTGGTCCATACCTACAACCCTGACCGGGTGGTTAAAACTGTGGAAGGCGACTACGATCCGCCTGAGCCGGGCCTGCCCGACAACCACATCTATTGCTGCTGGTATCCTTCGCACGCTGTGCCCATCGGGCAATTCATCCGGGGCTGGTGGGTTGAGAGCAAGCCAGGCTGGAAGCACAGCAGCGGCGAGTATGGTGTCGAGGGACTGGAAGACGCCGTGACCATGTACAAGCATTATCCCAAGTCTTGGCTGCCCGCCACTCCGAACGCGCCTTACATTCCCGACAAAATCCCCTACGCGCAAACCTGGACGATGCACGATGCCTGGTTTGACACGCAGGAAACCTTGCCCGAATGGATTGCCGCGAGCCAAGCCCACCAGGCCTGGGGGATCGATGTCATGACACGCGCCTTCCGCCGCCAGTCGGACCGCATCGTCTCGACGGCGGTGCACCTGCTGATAGATGCATGGCCGGACGGCTGGCAGAAGGCGCTGCTCGACGTCGACCGTCGCCCCAAGCCTGCCTACTTCAAGTTTCGCGAGGGCCTGACACCCTTGATGGTCGATGTCACGACCAACCGGCTACATTACTACGCCGGCGAGAAGCTGGCAATGGAGTTCTGGGTGTGCAACGACCGGGCGGCGGAGTTTCCGCGCGGGGAGATGGTGTGGGAGGTGCTGCGCGGCGGCTGGCGCATTTTTGCGCAATCCGCCTCCGTCGAGATCCCCTCGTATGGCCCGGCCTTCCAAGGCTACTTTCGTTACCCGGCACCGCAGGTGACCCGGAGGGAGAAACTGACCATTCACCTGGGCCTAAAAGACCCTTCGGGCCGACTGGTGCACGACAGTGAATGTGAAGTGGAGGTCTTCCCGGCGCTCGACAGGACGAAGAACCACGGCGTGGCGGCGGGGGTTGTGGGGCGTCCGGGAGGCCGGGCCTGGAAGCTGGCGGAGGCACTCGGACTCACACCGCACATGTTTGCCCTGGAGCACGAGCAGGCGCCGCTGGTCTTGGTGGACGCGGTTGAGGCCTTTGAGATGGTACGCGCGGGCCTCCTCCGCTATGCCGAGCGGGGCGGCACGGCGGTCTTTCTTGAACAGAAGCCGCGAGCGATATGGCGGCTGGGGAAGACCGAAGTGATGATCAAGGAGATGGGCGGGCGGGAATTTGTCTCGCGCAAGACCGGCCACCCACTGGTCGCCTCGTTCCAGCCCTTTGATTTTTCCTACTGGTACGACGCGCCGAAGGACTGCATCGAGTACGTGTTCAACTGCTATTTGGAATGCGAAGGGATCGAGCGCATTCTGCAGTCGGCGCTGATGGTACGACCGGGCGATCCCAATCCGCATCGCGCCGTGGTGACCATAGCGGGAGAGCTGCGCACGGGCAAAGGCTCGCTGATCATTTCTCAGCTGAAAGCAACTGAGCGTGTCACCTACGAGCCCATTGCCGCCGCCTATTACCAGGCCATCATCGACCAAGCCCGGGGAAAACAGAGATTAATACTTAATGATTGATCCTGTTGCCAGAATTGAGTTCGCTGTCTACTGCCATCCGACCCGGCCCCGAACCCAGCTTCTGGTTGCACAGTCCCAATCTACTCCTGAATGTTCCCTCGCCCTGCGCAATATCTGACTTAGCGGTCGCGGTAGGGACGGTGATTACTCACCGCCCCCCGCGCAGATCCGCACGAGCGGAATTGCCGCATGCGGCTCTTGCCGAAGGTCGTGACGCATGAAACCGCTCCTCCGGGTAGGGATGGAGCTTTTGGCAGTGCGGTACGTAGCGGCGAGCGAGCCGGTTGAAGCGCTCCCAGGACATCCGGTGCCGCTGGCTCCGCCGAAGCAGGGCGTGCCGCCAGGCGCGGCAAACCTCACTGCGGAAGCCCTCCAGGCGTCCGAGATTGCTTGGGACCGCGTGGTAATTGAAATAGCCCTGTACCACGCGGTGCAGCCACTCCCCGACCTCGACGACGGGTTCGTGCCGCCGCCGCATCAGAGTGGCCCGAAGGGCCGTCCACGTCGCCCGTATGCGTTTCTTCGCCGTGAGGCGAAGGACCTGAAACCGCCCTTGACGAGTAGTGCCACAGCAGTGCGTGAATCCCAGGAAGTCGAACGTCTCCGGATGCCCCTGACCTCGCTTGCGACGGTTCTCAACGGCGAATCGACCAAACTCGATCAGCCGCGTCTTGTCGGCATGCAGTGCCAGCCCGAATTTGGTTATTTTCCAACAGAGGTACAAAAAGCGACGCGGGAATTGCGCTAAGGGGTCGGAATTAAAATAGATTCGCTCATTTTGTTGGCGGCGGTGTAAAAGAACAGCACTTTTGGCGGTTTGACGGGTAGCAGGCCCATCGGCGAGGACGCGGTAAAAAACTCTATAGGAGTTTCTAAATGCGTTGAAAATTTTTCGGTGCATTCA
>CADDZJ010000213.1 GCA_902812415.1 Acidobacteriota bacterium | reverse complement strand
TTCAGCCCTTCAACGCTGTTTCCAGCAACTCGAGGCTGAGATCGAGCGACGAGTCGAGCAGGCGAAAATCGCTGCCTGAAAACTTGACTCAAACACAACAAGTTTGCCGGGTCTAGGGGTCTAGCGGTCGACCTATCAAGTACATGTTGGCAGTACACCAGAAGGTTATAAGCCGGTGGAGCTTCGGAAGCAGCTCTTGGGCCCACGCAAGGAGACCTATATCGCGATCCTAGCCATCGCCGCGTAAAAGCGCCGGGAATGTGGCGAGCATGGCTAAGATGCGATGTTGTACCGGCGGATAGAGTGGCGCTGCTAGAAATTCAGGCGCACCATGAACTCGATTTCTCTCGGAAGTCCGCTGCCGGTATTCATGGGAGCGATGTTGTCGTTGTTGGTATTGTAGTTGACTGTGGTGTTGATGATGCCGAATCCGGCGCTGGTGAAGTCGAGTTGGGACGGATCGCCAAACGGGTCGTGGTTGAAGATATTGAAGGCCTCAGCGCGGAAATCCAGCTTCAACCTTTCGTTCAGCTTAACGGTTTTCTGGAGACCCATGTCAATTGACCACCAGCCGGGCGCCCGAACGATACCATTGCCGGCGTTCCCAAAGGTATCGTTCGCCGGCATGGCGAACGCCGCGGGATTAATCCAGTTGTTGGGCCCCTGGTTCGGCGGGATGATGGGCACGCCAGCCACCAGGTCCGGCCTCTGAGTGCTATGGTCATTGCCGTCAGGGATGGTCGAGGGGTCGCGACCGACGACCACCGTCAGGGGATGCCCGGTGCGAAACGTACTCACGGAGCTTAGAGTCCAGCCACCGAATACCCGGCTGGCCAGTCCAGGGCTGCTAAGGAAGCGGTGGCCAGAACCGACCGGCAGATCGTAGACGACGGCTGTGGTAAAGACGTGCCGGATATCGTAAATACTCGGACCCCATTCGCATGAAACGCAGTTAACGTTCTCAGGAGCGTTCGCCTCGCCGCCGCCCACCGAAGCGTCGTTTTGCGAATTCGACCACATGTAGTTGCTCTCCCACATCAGGCCGTGCGTGAAGGTCCTTTTGAGGGATGCCTGAAAAGCATCGAACATGCTGAGACCGTCGTTGTACTTGATGTCGACGATGCCAAAGTCGGGCAAAAGTCGCAGGCAAAAACCTGTGGTGGGATCAGGAGGTTGGAGGCAGGTATTTACGTAACTGCGTGCGAACAGCCGCACTCCGTGGTCGCCCATGTAACCGGTCTCGAGCATAAAGTGATCCGGCAACTCCTGATCCACGAAGAGCCCCCATTCCTCAGCGTAAAGGTCGCGGCGGTGACGGTCGAGAGCGCGGGGCGTCACACCCACTTGGGAAGCCAGCGGCAGGAAAGGGGTGTAGGGATAGGAGAGATTCGGCACGTCCGCCGAGCTCAGGCTGATATTATTGTTGTTACTCTCCAAGGCGGCGTTTGTATCGTCGTTCTGCCCAGGACCGGAATAAATACCAAATCCGCTGCGGATTACGGTGTGGCCATGGAACCTTTCAGGGGCCCATGCCAGGCTGAACCGCGGATCGAAGTTGCGATAGTTCGGGAATTCCGTCGGAGACCCCTTTGGACAAATCCCGTGGCATCCATACAAGTCAAAGACGCGCGTGCGGCCAAGGGCTTCGGTGGGAACCGAATAGTACTCCCAGCGCAACCCGAGGCCCATGGTAAAGTTCGGCTTGATTTTCCACAGGTCCTGCGCGTAGGGCATAATCAGAAAGCGTCGGTATCCGTAGCAGCACCAGTTTCCCACCTGGCTGAACGAAGCGAGCTGATCGTTGATCAAACTGTTGTTGTCCGTGAAAACCATGTCGGGGGCGGCGGTCTGACCTTGGTTCAACCAGATGCGCCGGAATTCGGCGCCAAACTTGAGCGTGTGCCGGCCGTGCTGGATGGTGAGGTTATCGATGTACCCGAAAGTCGTTCCGACTTCGTTGTCCGTACTATTGTTATTCAGCGAGTCGAAACTATCGGTATCAACCTGGATTCCGAAAACGCTCGCCTGCGGGTTGTGATAGGGCGAGCGGTTGATTCCAAACTCGAAGCTGTTAAAGACCGTGGGCGAGAAACTGTGATCAACAGAAATGGCGTAGTTAGCCGGATTGATGTGAAGTTCCTGCAAGTCATTCAGATTGCCCAAGGGCGAGGCAGTAAAGTTCACATCACGGGTCGCTCGCACAAACATCGATGTGCGGTCGTTGAACGCGTGATCGAGGCGAGCGGTCCAGGAGTCTTCTCGAACCTGCGTGCTTCCGAGATGAACGTATTCGTCGGTACTCGGATCCGAGGTTGGCACGTTGCCGTTCGGATACGCGTTCATGATGGGGGCCATTTGAGGCGAGGTGGTGAGCACCTGTGCCTTGAGAGACGCACTGGGAACAAACCCTACCAACGGCACGCCCAGAAACTCGCGAGCGCCTTCAAAATTGGCAAAGAAGAACGTTCGATCGCGCTGGATAGGGCCGCCGAAGCTGCCGCCGAAATCGTTGTAGCGGAAGGGCGGAATGGAGCCCGGATCGAGAAAGTCGCGAGAGTCAAGAGCGGAATTGCGGAAGTATTCGAAGGCGTCACCATGATACTGGTTTGTGCCGCTGCGCGTTTCGATGTCGACGTGCCCGCCCGCGCCGTAACCGTGGTCGGCAGTATAGAGCATAGAGCTGACGTTATACTCCGCCACGGCGTCCTGTGAGATTTGAAGCCGGGTAGAGCTTTTTTGCGCCATCTCCTGAACGCCGGTCGCATCCACTCCGTCCATCGTGTAATTGTTGTCGTCACGGGCGCGTCCGGCGAAGCGAATTTCCCGCTGCGTTCCGCCCCCATCGTCCGTAGCTCCAGGCGCAAGCAAGAGCAATGTGGTCCAGTCGCGCCCATTTTCCGGCAACTGATCGAAGTCCGTGCGAGTGACTTCCCCGTTCCAATCTGCGTTGGTCTCGTTGAGCGCGTTCCCGTGCGCCTGGACTACCACCCGGGTGCTGGCGGCGGCCAGCTCGAGACGCTCATTCAGGGTTCGGGTCTGGCCCACAAACAATCTAAGTCCAACAACGTGTACCGTCCGGAATCCTGGGCGCGAGATGGCCACCGAGTAAGTGGATGCTGGAAGGGCCGCCAGCACATAGACGCCGCTGGAGTTCGTCATTGTTGCTCGCATGACCTTGGTCGCCGCGTCGGTGATGGTCACCTTCGCGTTCGGAATCACAGCGCCGCTGGGATCCGTTACCACTCCTGTGATACTCGCGCGGTCGATCTGCGCGAAGCATGGAGCGCCACTGAAGACTACGATCGTCAGTCCGCATAGAGCGGCGAAGAGAGTACGCATAGAGTCCTCCGGTTGAAGTTGCGAATGCGCGAATCCTTCGGGGCCTGCCGATGCGCCCCGGCCCTAGAAATCTCAAGGCTGGATGGCGAACTATCCTGCAAAAATACCTTCGCGTTCTTGCCAGGACGAATGGCGGTTAGCTTTCGGAGCGTGTGAACAACTGCATCCCCCGCACGGTTTGACGCGAACGAAGCAGATACCGAAACCACCTTCCATTCACGCAGGTTTCAATTAACTGCCACGAAGATTGCACGAGCATTAAAGCGCTGTAATAGGATCGTGAAATCTCGTGAGCGATTCGAGCTCACCAGAGAGATGTTTAAGTCGCCCTATTGTTTCGGGGTAGAACGTTTTGGTTGGGCGCTCCTCGTCAGACGCAGAGGCATGGACTCACTGATTTCTTACATCGCGCAGGCGTGCTTACGGAAGGGGATCTGGTGAACTCCCTGAGGGCCGGCGCGCCGTCGACGCTCCTCCAGTAGATCGGCACTGCCCTTCAATCGAGGCATCGAGGTCTCCTCCCGAAGGGTATTGCATTATTTATGCAGAACTCAATAAACACCTGAGAGGCCCCGTTGGGTTGTGACGCGCATCACAAGGAGTTGTGATCTGGGTTACAGACCGATGCCGAGAAAAGCGGTAAAAGAATAAAGAGGGCGGGGTATAAGTCAATCAGTAGAACCTCGCTTTCAAACGGCACTTGTCAAGAATGTTGTGTCTGGCAGATTGATTTTCATTCCTCCGTCTCGAATCTGGACTGAAAGATGGCGTTGAATTGGTCGAGGGCGTTCTGGACGGAGGAGGCGACGCGGCGCCAGCGCC
>CADDZJ010000212.1 GCA_902812415.1 Acidobacteriota bacterium | reverse complement strand
TTGTCAGTTGGGGGCGGCGGCATCTCCGCCGCGCGTAGCGCGCGGCGCGCTGTGGTCTTGGTTTCGGTCCCTGCAAGAAAGCGGGTAAGCAGCTACAAGGCAGCACCCCGAATCGGCTACCTTACGTGGTTGTCTCAATAACGACGCTGAGGAGGTCGAAACCAGGTGCTGATAGAAACCTTTATCAGGGAACTGCTTCATTTGAAAGCTCATTACGTGGTGGCCGTACGACAGCATCCCGAACAGATCGTGGTCGAGATTGACCGTTTCCGCTCTCGTCGGCTGCGGGTCTCCAACGGGGGGCGGGAAGGCATGAACAATAAGATCAAGCTGGTCAGCCACCGTTCCTTTGGGTTTCGGACCGTGAGAAACTTCACCGCGGCGATCTATCACTGCTGCGCACATCTTCCCCTACCGGAGGAATGCTGATCACACTTTTGGGAGACGAACCATATTTACTAAGCTGAAAGGCGGCATCCTATGGCGACAGAAATTCAAGAAAAAGATTTAAGCGTGCTCCGCATTGATCACTCGCAAAAGGAGCCGCTTAGCCCGAAATCAGGCCGTTCGTGGAAACCTGTGGGTCTCGCAGTGGCCGCCGCCGTGGTTCTGATTATCGCCGGATTTTTTGTGGCACGCACGTTCGCCAATGCGCCCGTGGTGAAAGTAGCTCGCGTCTCCGTTACTTCGGGCGCGCCGGCAGGCTCCGTGGTGCTGACGGCTGGGGGTTACATCGTGGCTCATCACACGATTGAGGTTGGCTCGAAAATCGTGGGCAAAGTTGCGTGGATCGGAGTGGAAGCTGGAGACAAAGTCAAGAAAGGCCAGGTTCTGGTGCGCCTGGATGACACCGAATATCGCGCCCAACTCGAACAGGCCCAGGCCAACTATGCCGCCCTGGAAGCCAAGCTGAAGGAGCTTGAGGCCGGATCGCGCCCCCAGGAGATTGCCGCTTCACGCGCAACCGTGGCGCAGGCGCAGGCGGATTTCAATAACGCCGCCATCACGCTTCATCGCACTCAAGCGCTCTTTCGCCAGAACATTGTTTCCAAGCAGCAGCTCGACGACGCCCAGTCGCAATACAACTCCGATAAGGCCAAGCTGAATAACGCCGAGCAGAACTACGACCTGGTAAAAATCGGGCCGCGCATCGAAGACATCAACTACGCCCGCGCCCAAGCGGCGCAGGCGAAAGCCAATGTGGATTACGAGCAGACCATGCTCGATTCCACCCTCATCCGCGCTCCCATCGATGGAACCGTGCTCGAAAGAGATGTGGAAGTGGGCGAACTGGTGAGCAACATGAATTTCGGGGGCAATACCGGCGTGAAGGCTTCGGTCGTGTCTTTGGCCAATCTTCGAGACCTTCTGGTGGAACTCGACATCAATGAAAACGACTTCCCGAAAGTCCGAATGAATCAACAGTGCAATGTGACGGCGGACGCCTATCCCGACCGCGTTTACAAAGGCTACGTCTATCAGATCTCTCCGGAGGCGGACCGGCAGAAAGCAACGATTCAGGTAAAGGTGAAGATTTCAACTCCTGACGATTATCTGCGGCCTGAGATGAATGCGCACGTTTCGTTCCTGGCGCCGCAAACCAGCCAGCAGACTCCGGCCGATACGCTCGCCATTCCCAGCCGCTCCGTAGTCCGGAGAAATGGCCAGACGGCGGTGTTCGTGCTGGATGGTTCCCGCGCGCGCCTGCGCGCCATTCGAATCGGGCGCCAGATGGGAGGCGTGACCGAAGTTGTGGACGGCCTGGGTCCGAATGACAGGGTGGTGATTGAAGGTCAGGATGCGTTAAAGCCGGGAGAGCGGGTAAAGGTTCAGCAGGCAGAGTAAACGAGAACGGCGCGTTCGCAGCGCTTCTGATTCTGAATCGCGCTGAGGGACGGCGAAGGCCGAAGTTATCTGAGAGGAGAAGCACAAAATGGGGAAACCGGTGGTGGAAATTCAGGGATTGTCGAAAATCTTCAAGCGGGACTCATTTGAGATTCCGGCGCTGGAGAACATCAATCTGGTGATCGAAGAAGGGGAATTCCTGTGCCTGATGGGCCCCTCAGGATCGGGGAAGACAACGCTGCTCAATATTATTGCGGGAATCGATCGCCCGACGAGCGGTGAACTGCGAGTGTTGAATGAGGACGTCGCCCGAGTAAGCGAAGACCGCCTGGCGGCATGGCGCAATTCCCACGTGGGCTTTGTCTTTCAGACGTTCAACCTGATTCCCGTTCTGAACGCTTTCGAGAATGTAGAGCTTCCGCTGCTCTTAACCAAGCTATCAGCCGAAGAGCGCCGAAAGCACGTATTGGCGGCCCTGAATCTGGTCGGGCTGGGCGAACGCATCCACCATTATCCCCGTCAGCTTTCCGGAGGCCAGGAGCAACGCGTCGCCATTGCGCGCGCCATCGTGACCGATCCCACACTGCTGATGGCGGATGAGCCTACGGGCGACCTCGACGCGCAATCAGCGGAAGAAGTGCTGGATATCCTTAGCCGGCTGAATCGAGACTACAAGAAAACGATTGTGATGGTCACGCACGATCCGCACGCTGCCAGCCATGCCACCATCACGCGCCATCTTGAGAAAGGGCGGCTGCTGCCGCTCGGCGTCGAGGCCATGAATGAACAGCAAGTCCAAGCCTGACGAATCCGAACGAGAACCGCAGCTTGGACGGCGTTCCTTTCTATGCCGGAAATCCAAGGGGATGCTGTCATTTCAATTCCTTCGCCTGCCATGCTGAGTGAGTGCAAAATCCCCGGATTTCGACTCAGAGTAAATTCCGCGGGGAATCGCGACAGCCGTGATGAGTGGAAAGTGACGAGTGGCGGGCAAAACAACCAGAACCTCGGATTGATTTTTTCTCAGCACTCATCACTGGTTTTTTTCGGCTCTTCAAAATAACAGGCTGCAAGAGTTTTTCGGCGACCTGCAAACACACCCACGCCTCTGCGCAAGCAACCCAGCCGCCGATAGTCAGTGTTAGAATTGATGTTGGGGAGCGTCATTCAAGGCGCTGGCATTTCCTTTGCATATTGCAACTGGGGAAGACACGATCATGGTCCTGTCCACGAAGCCCAGAATCGTCTACGGTCAGGCTTTGGGAGCGCTCGAAGAGACGATTCAGAGGGCGATTGCCTATCGCGCCTACGAACTTTTTGAAGCGCGCGGAGGCGATCACGGACACGACCTGGAAGATTGGTTCCGCGCCGAGAAAGAGTTGGTGAAGCCTGCTAATGTCCAAACTACGGATTCGGGCGGGCAAATCAAAGTCCGCGCCTCGGTCCCGGGATTTACCGAGGATGAGATTCAGATCGGGGTCGCTCCGAGGCGGCTGATTATCTGGGGGCAAGCTCCGCGACCTGGAACCTTGGGGGGCGGTGGAATCATGCAGATGCTGGAAGAGATCGACCTTCCCTGCGCGATAGATCCGAAGAGCTCTCGCGCGGGAGTCATAGACGGAATCCTCAGCTTTCAAGCGGACAAAGCAAGCCCTGCTGCGAGCGCTGCATGAAAGTCTTATCCTTCTCTTCAAAACAGTCTGAAGACCACGCAAAGTTCATGCGTCTCGCGCTTCGCGAAGCGCGAAAGGCGGCCAGAGAGGGCGAGGTTCCGGTGGGAGCCGTGGTGGTTCACGAAGGCAAGGCGCTGGCGCGGGCTCACAACCGGCCGCTTCATCTGCACGATCCGAGCGCGCACGCGGAAGTTCTGGCCTTGCGGCGAGCGGCTCGCAAGCTGGGCAACTACCGGCTGGAGGGCTGCAACCTGTATGTTACAATCGAGCCGTGCGCGATGTGCGCCGGCGCGATGATCTACGCGCGGATCGGGCATCTTATTTTCGGAGCGCGCGATCCGAAAGCGGGAGCGAGCGGCTCCGCCCTGAGTGTAGTGAACCATCCGAGGCTGAATCATCAATTTGAAGTGACTGAGGGCGTGTTGGCGCAGGATTGTGCGGTGATGCTCAGCGAGTTTTTTAAACGGCGGCGGCAGGAACGCGCCGCGGCGAAACTTCGATAGCGAAGCAACCCAATATGCTCTGGAGCGGAGAGGTACCGAAGTGGTCATAACGGGGGCGCCTCGAAAGCGTCTTGCCTGCCAAAAGCGGGCACGTGGGTTCGAATCCCACCCTCTCCGCCAACTACAACGATCTTATATTCTATAACCTAACCCGGCATAGCCGGAACCAAACAGGTTAACGACTACCGG
>CADDZJ010000211.1 GCA_902812415.1 Acidobacteriota bacterium | reverse complement strand
GCCATATTCCGCAGCCACCCGTCCGACGACCTCCTCGGCGGCATCCTTGAGGGTCAGATCGTATCGGCGCGCCTCCCTCTCCAGAAGCTTCTTGCCAATTTCAACCGCCTCGCGCCGCTCCGCCACGTTGATCCAGTGCTTGATCTTGTTGCGCGCCCGCGAGGTCTTCACCACCGCCAGCCAGTCGCGGCTGGGATGATGCCCAGCCTGCGTGATGATCTCGATGATGTCGCCGTTTCGCAGATGAGATTTCAGCGGCACGATGCGCCCATTCACCTTGGCGCCCACGCATCGATGGCCAACTTCGGTATGGATGGCGTAGGCAAAGTCAATCGGCGTCGCGTCGCGCGGCAGCACAATCACTTTGCCCCTGGGCGTGAACGTATAAACTTCTTCCGGATAGAGATCGACCTTTAAGGTCGAAAGGAATTCGCCCGGGTCCCGCATCTCCCGTTGCCATTCCACCAGATGGCGCAGCCAGGCAAACCGCTCCTCGTCTTTCGGGCTCATGCGATGGCCATCTTTATATTTCCAATGAGCAGCGATGCCTTCCTCCGCCAGACGGTGCATTTCTTCCGTCCGAATCTGAACTTCAAAAGGCTGGCCGTGCGGGCCAATGACTGAAGTGTGGAGTGACTGATACAGGTTGGGTCTTGGGATGGCGATAAAGTCCTTGATGCGGCCTGGAACGGGCCGCCAGGTGTTATGGACCACGCCCAGCGCCGCATAACAGTTCTTGACGGAATCGGTGATGATGCGCACCGCCAGGAGGTCGTAGACCCGCTCAATGGAAATTTGCTGGCGCTTCATTTTCTGCCAGATGCTGTAAAGACGCTTGATTCGCCCTTCCAGCCGGGCCGGGATCTTATGTTCCTGCATCTTGGCCTCGACCTGGGCGCTGACCTCGGCCAGGAATTCTTCGCTCACCTTGCGGCGGCTTTCCACCGCTCGTTTGACCTCATCGTAGGCTTCCGGCTCCAGATATTTAAAGGCCAGGTCTTCCAGCACGCCGCGCATCTTCCCCATTCCAAGGCGATGAGCGATTGGGGCATAGATTTCCAGAGTTTCCCGGGCGATCCGCTCGCGTTTTTCGGGCGGTAAGTGGCTGAGCGTCTGCATATTGTGGAGGCGATCCGCCAGCTTCACCAACACCACGCGGATGTCATCCACCATGGCAAGCACCATCTTGCGGAGATTCTCCGCCTGCTTGTCTTCCGGACTGAAGAACTCAATGCGGCTGATTTTGGTGACGCCTTCAACGATCCGCGCCACTTCAGGACCGAATTCCTGCCGCACCTGATCGATGGTGGCAGGCGTATCCTCAACCACGTCGTGCAGCATGCCCGCTGCGAGACACACCACGTCTAACCTCATGTCAGCCAGGATGTTGGCGACTTCGAGCGGATGCGAAAGGTAAGGCTCGCCGGAAAGGCGCTTCTGGGCCTGGTGCTCCCGGGCGCTGAACTCATAGGCCTTGCGAAGAATTGTGAGATCATCCGCCGGGCGCGAAACTGCAACCTTCTGAAGGAGTTCGTCAATCTGCAACATCGACATCTCTTGGTCTCATTCTAGGGCAGGCTCAGACCATGGTTCAAGCGAACGTCCAGAGAATCATGCAGCCCCTCACGAGCGGCGCGACAGCCCGAGATATTTCATTAGAAAAATTTAACTTGACGCCGGTTTTGAAATTGTGATTTAATCCCGCCCAGTTTTTCAGCACGAGCAAGTAACCGCATGTAAGGGGCAGGCCCGGCCTGCCGAGAGGGGGAAAGATGCATCGTGGTTATGCAGCCTGCGCGTGGATCACTCTGATCCTTCCGGTGCCTCTCATACTCGCTCTGGCGCGGGCAGTGTTTACCCAGCAGGTTTCCACCGGCTATCCGCCCTTCGGCAGCTTCAGCGTCGGCCAGTTTGATACGGTCAATAACGCTAACCTGAACGTACACTTTGCCGTGCCCGTAGTAAACAAGGCCGGTCGCGGCCTGCCATTTTACTACCGAATGAGCTACGATAGCTCAGTCTGGACTCCCACGCCTGCCAATGGACAAGAAGTCTGGATGCCGACAACTAACTGGGGCTGGACCGGAATTACTGATGCCTCAACGGGTTACATATCCTACACCTCTGAAACCTTCACATGTCTCCAAGGCACTGTCCACGAGCCGTGGTTCAAGTTAATTGACTGGCAATACCATGACCCGTCCGGCACAAGTCATCCCTTCACGGTGGTCTACTATTCGGAACGATGCGGCACTCCAGCCCAGGGTGGCACAGGCATTGCCACCGACGGCTCAGGATATCGACTCACCGTGGCCGCCGGGCCAAGCGCCACGGTCATTTCGCGGTCGGGAGAGACGCTGATCACTCCGCAGAACAATACATACGGGAGCGCCACGGTGACGGACTCCAATGGCAACGAACTAACCGCCACGGACTCCGGCTCGACGACCACTTTCACCGACACCCTCGGCACAACGGCCCTGACGGTGACAGGCTCCGGCACGCCGTCGAGTCCGGTGAGCTACACCTACACCGATTTTGTGGGCAGCCCTACAACCGTTACCATGAAATATCAGGCCTACACCGTGCGCACCAACTTCGGTTGCAGCGGCATCACGGAGTTTGGGGCGACCTCAGAGAATCTGGTGAGTGAAATTGACCTGCCCGACGGCACGAAGTACGCGTTCACCTACGAACCCACGCCCGGCTATTCCGGCGATGTCACAGGGCGCATCGCTTCAGTGACGCTGCCCACGGGCGGCGTGATTCATTACACCTATACCGGCGGGAACAACGGCATCAACTGCTCCGATGGCTCCATCGCAGGGCTCACGCGCCAGACGCCCGACGGAACCTGGACCTATACCCGCTCGGGAACGGCTCCGGCCACAACCACCACCGTGCTCGATCCGGCGGGCAACCAGACGGTGATCCACTTTCAGGGAATTTATGAGACTGAGCGGCAAATTTACCAGGGCACAAGCACGCTGCTTCAGACTCTCTACACCTGCTATAACGGGGCTTCAGCCCCGTGCAACACCACCGTCGTGAGCCTGCCCATCACCCAGCGGGCGGTGACCGTGGCCACAGATAATGGCCTGGAATCGGAGACCGTGACTGATTACAACAGCTACGGCCTGCCGACGCAAGTGGATGATTACGGCTATGGCAGCGGCGCGCCGGGCGGCTTGTATCGCAAGACGGCGATCAGCTACGCTTCGCTCGGCAACAATATCGAAGATCGTCCGTCAAGCGTCGAGGTTACTGACAGCGGCGGCGCTCTCAAGGCCCAGACCAGCTACGCCTATGACCAGACAGCGGTCGCCCCGACCAGCGGCACGCCCCAGCACGTCGCTGTTTCCGGCGCGCGCGGCAACCTGACGACGCTGACCGAGAATGTGAGCGGTTCTTCCACCCTCAGCCGGACGTTCAGCTATTTTGATACAGGCGCGATGCAGACGGCCACCGATTTTGCCGGTCATGCCACGAATTTCACTTACAGCGCATGCGGCAATTCGTTTCCCACCGCAGTCAGCCAGCCGCTGTCGCTTTCCAGCAGCATGACCTGGGATTGCAATGCGGGCATAGTGGCTTCCGCAACCGATCCCAACAACCAGACCACCAGTTTCAGCTTTGACGAGTTTTTGCGCCCGACCGAGACCAATTTCCCGGATGGCGGTGAGACGAGCGTCACTTACAACGACACGAGCGGCGGGGCCTGGAGCGTGGTGACGACGACCAAGCTGAGCGCTTCGGCCAATCGCGTGGATACGGCGTTGCTTGATGGCCTGGGGCGGGTGACGGAGACCGAACTGAATTCCGATCCGGCGGGCGTGGATTATGTGACGACCACGTATGATGCGCTGGGCCGGGTGGGGAGCGTGACGAATCCTTATCGCAGTTCCTCAACCGGCGGGGATACGTATGCCTATGACGCGCTGAACCGGGTGACGAGCGTGACGCATGCCGACTCGAACGTCAGGCATACGTATTATGGCGCAGCGGTCGCCGGGGCGGGCGGGAATGCCTCCCTGCGCTGTGCGGGGTTGGGATATCCGGCCTTGTGGGTGGATGAGAAGGGCAAGATGCGGGAGACCTGGACCGACAGTCTGGGGCGGGTGATCGAAGTGGATGAGCCGGACCCGGCAAACGGCAGCATGACGGATGGCGGAGCGCTTTCCACTTGCTATTCTTACGATGCGCTGGATAATCTGACG
>CADDZJ010000210.1 GCA_902812415.1 Acidobacteriota bacterium | reverse complement strand
GAGGGCGCTACAGGCTTTCGCGGGCGATCAGTTCTTCCACGGTCTCGCGTTGTCGGACCAGCCGGGCGTGGCTTTGATAAACCATCACTTCGGCAGGGCGAGGGCGGGTGTTGTAGTTCGAGGCGAGCACGTAGCCGTAGGCGCCGGCAGTCAGGATGGCAAGCAAGTCGCCCGGCTGAGTTTCCGCAATTTCCCGGTCCTGAGCCAGGAAGTCCCCCGTTTCGCAAAGAGGCCCCACCACGTCCGCGCGAAACATGCCGTTCGACCCCTGGCGGAGGGGCACAATTTCATGGAAGGAGCCGTAAAGCGCAGGCCGCACCAGGTCGTTCATGCCGCAATCAACAACCACGAAGTTTTTGTGCGGGCTCCGCTTCACGTAGAGCACGCGCGTCAGCAGCAGACCGGCGCTGCCCACAATGGCCCGCCCGGGCTCAACCACCAGCCGATAAGGCGTGCCGCGAATTCGCGCTTCGAGTCCGCTCGCAAGCCGATCTAATTCCAGCGGAGCTTCATCCGCATAACGAATCCCGAAACCGCCGCCGAGATCGAGATGTTCAATCGGAATTCCGCTGGCGCGCAAGCCATCCGCCAGACCCTTGATTTCATCGAACGCTTTCAGGAAGGGATCGACATCCAGAATCTGCGAACCAATGTGGCACGCAACGCCGCGAATCTCAAGTTCTCGCAAACTCGCGGCGTGGTGGTAAAGCTCAACAGCGTCTTCTTTGGGGACGCCGAATTTGTGAATCGTCTGGCCGGTGGAAATATAAGGATGAGTTTCCGCTTCGACATCCGGGTTGATGCGAATCGAGACAGGGGCGCAACCATTCCGATGCCGGGCGCGGCTGGCCACCAGGTTCAACTCGCCCGCCGACTCTACGTTGAACATCAAAATGCCGGCGGCAAGGGCGGCGTCCACCTCAGACTCCGTTTTTCCCACGCCTGAAAAGACAATTTTTTGAGGGGCGGCTCTCACCTTGAGCACGCGCGAGAGTTCTCCGCCGGAAACAATGTCAAAGCCGGAGCCGGCCTCGCGCAACAGGTGAAGAATGCTCAGGTTGGAATTTGCCTTGACCGAATAGCACACCAGCGAAGGGACCTGAGACAGGTTCCGCACAAAAGCGTGGAAATTCTCCAGAATAGCGGACTGGCTATAGACGTAGAGCGGCGTTCCGTATTGCCGGGCGAGCGATTCGAGGGAGGCGTCTTCGCAAAAAAGGTTTCCCGCGCGGTATTCCAGGCCATTGTTGGATGAGGGTTGCATCAATTTCAGTCTATTTCACCGCGCCTTGATCACGAGCAGCGTCTGGTCGTCTCGCGGAGCGCGGCCTTGCTCAAATTTTACAATCTCCGCGAAAACTTTTTTGATGACTTCGGTCGCGTCGCGGTGCGCGTTCTCTCGCAGGATGTTTTCCAGGCGATCGCCGAATTCCTCGCGCCGCGGATTAATCGCCTCAAGCAGCCCGTCCGAGAACATCGCCAGCAGGTCGCCCCTTTCCATCTGAAGCGACGTCTCCTCATGCTCCACGTGATCCAGCAATCCCAGGGGAATGCCCTCCGCGTGAATGGAATGCGAGCGTCGCCCGCGCACCAGGATGGGAAGAGGCATTCCGGCGTTCGCCAGGCGCAGGGTTCTGACCTTCGGCTCCCAGATGCAATAGGTGAGCGTGATGAAGTGCCCTTCAATCTTGTGTTCCAGCAGAAGCGTATTCAGCTTTTTCAGCATGGCGGGCGGGCTGAGCCGCTGCGGCACAAGGCTGCGCAACGTGCCGATGGCGAGCGCGCCGTAAAGCGCCGCCGGCGCGCCCTTGCCGCTCACATCGCCGATGGCCAGCACGTGGCGGTCTTTGCCGTAGTTGAGGAAATCGTAAAGATCGCCTCCCAGCTCGCGCGCCGGACGGAATCGCGCGGCAACCTGCAGCCCGGGAATTTCAGGGTTGGGAGGCGGCATCAGATGCGCCTGGATTTCTCGCGCGCGTTCCAGGTCGCGCTCCATCCGCGCCTCGCTGCGCACCACGCGTTCATACAGGCGCGCGTTTTCAATAGCAATGGCGATCTGCGGCGCCAGGGTCGAGAAGATGCGCACGTGCTCTTCCGTAAAGTAGTCCTGCCGCGCGCTCACCATATCCACAACTCCGATCACGCGATCGCGATAGATGAGCGGCACCGCCAGCTCCGATTTCATTTCCGGATCGACGAAGACCGCGCGCGAGTCTTCCGCGACATTGGGCACAATCACCGGCCGCCGGGAAGTCCCCGCCGCCCCGACAATCCCCTGCTCATAATTTACCGTGAACTTCTCCGGCGTGCTCTGGTCCTGCTTCATGGAGATGACGGCATTGAACGTGCGGGAAGCTTCGTCCGCCAGTAAAATGCTGAATCGATCGTAGTTGATCAGTCGCTTGGTCAGGGCGGCAATCTTGCGCAGCAACTCGTTCAGCACCAGGACCGAGCTGAGTTCGCGGCTGATTTCGTTGAGCAGTTGCAGAGTGCGCGCCTGCCGCTGGCTGCGCCGATAAAGGCGCGCGTTTTCAATGGCGGCGGCGATGCGCCCGCCCAGAAGTTCCAGCAGGTTCTGATGCTGCTCGGTAAAAAAATCCGGCCAGGGGGCTTCCAGATCGATGACGCCAATAACGCGATTCTTGAAGATCAGCGGCACGGCCAGTTCGGAACGCACGGCAGGCAAGGACTGGATGTAAGCAGGGTCCTTGGAAACATCGTTCACCAGCACCGATCGGCGTGTCTCGACCGCTCGCCCCACAATGCCTTCGGTCACTTTGATTCGCAGGTCGCGTGTGCCTTGGGGGTGCCCCACACTGAAACGGACGCTGAGTTCCTGGGTCTTTTCGTTGAGTAGGAGGATGGCGAAAATCTCGTAGTCGATGACGCTCTTCACCATCTCGGCGATGCGCGTCATCAGCTCGTCGAGGTCAAGCGTGGTGTTGAGCCGCTCGCTGACTTCGAGCAGCAGGCTCAGCAGCTCTGTCAACTCCAGCGGCTTCGAAGTGGTTTTGACCGTCTCAACCATGATCGTGCTCAATGGCTTGGGATGCGAATGAGGAGATCGGGGCTCACTCCGTCGAAAAACCTCGGCCGGCTGAGGTTGGCTGCCACAGTCTTCTTGAACGATGCTTTTTAGCAGCCGGCCAGATCATCCGTGGGATCAAGATGAACAAAGATATTCTAGCATAGGGTCTTGAGAAGCCCGTGAAGCAGCATCTCTTTGGGCAAATCAGACGGAGCCCTCCATCTGTCATTCTGACGCCGAGCGCTTCGGTTTCACTCAGGGTAAATTCCACGAAACATCCCTGCGTTGGTAGAACTTCGTCAGGGGTTTTTCGCGCGCAACTGCTTTATAATGTGAGGGAATGTTAATTCTCGCCTTTGATACAACCAGCGAATGGGGCGGCGCGGGAATTTTTCGCGACGGCGAATGTCTGGGCAGCGCCGCGCACAACAGGCCTGCCAACTATTCGGTTTCACTTTTTCAGGAAGTCGGGAGACTGCTGAAAGAAAGCAGGCTTCACCTTGAGGAAATTGATTTGTTCGCGGCGGCGAAAGGCCCAGGCTCGTTTACGGGCATCCGCGTCGGTTTGGCCGCAGCGCAGGGATGGGCAAACGCGTTTGGCAGACCCTTGCGCAGCGTCTCGATTTTCGAGGCGATGGTGGAGCAGGCGCAACCGGAAACGGATTACGCGGTTTCCCTCTTGGATGCGCGGCGCGGGGAATTTTACGCTGGGATTTTCCGCTCAAATCCGCGAAGAATGTCGCCCAACGGCGGAAAACCCGAAGAAGCGCTTGGCGCTCGATTCCATCTTGCAGGGGAGGGGCTTGCATCGAAGCCCGAACACCTGGCATCCCTTTTACAAACGCAAATTCCTGAAGGCTCAAGTGTCACTTGTGTGGCGCGAGAGTCTGATGAAGCCGCACGGGAGCTGGAACGACAGTTTCCGCCAGCCTTGCGGTGGAAATGTGTGAAAAGCTTCCTGGTTCCTGACATTGCGAAGCTGGCGCTCCGCGCGCATCAGGAGGGATATCCCATCTCGCCTGACGAACTCTCTCCCGCCTACATCCGTCGTCCCGACGCCGAATTAATCTGGAAGAGCTAACTCTTTACATCATTAAAAAGTTGGTGCGGAGGGCCGGAATCGAACCGGCACGTCCCGTGAGGGACAAGGGATTTTAAGTCCCTTGCGTCTACCAGTTCCGCCACCCCCGCACGTTG
>CADDZJ010000209.1 GCA_902812415.1 Acidobacteriota bacterium | reverse complement strand
AGCGGCTTCACGGCAATGGTGTATCTGCAAGCCGGTTCTGTGGCAGGCGTGTTAACTTGGGGCCCCGTTGCCGACCTAGTTGCCGGTAAAATTCACTCCGGGCGCTTTTACATCGGCGCGCTGGGGCGCGATCATGAGTACATCCGCCATGGCACCCTAACCTTGTTGGCGGGCATCGACCTCTGGAACGGGGAAGTCCTGGGGTTGGTGCGCGACCGCCATCGGAGCGCCGAGTTCATCGAATTTCTGCGCTTGGCAGATGCCCATTACCCGGCCGAAGCCCGCATTCGCATGGTCCTGGACAATCACTCCGACAACCGCGAGATAACGCTGACCAATGAGAATATTTTGCCCCCGCACTACCTTTGGATTGCCATTGAAGCGGCGTCTCCAGAAACCGTAGCTCAAGACTGCCGGTGGCATTCCCTGCGCCTCAGGCGCGTCACCGGGAAGGAGCACTCTCCCATACAAAGCGGAGACACCTAACGCCTGGAAATAATTTGCGGTCACCGCCTTGAGCATAATCTCACCGACAGAGGTGGGCTGGCTTATGACAAACTGGGAAGGCCAATCCGTCTCGCCAAACGCGACCAGGCTTTGGGCGTGGTCGCGCAGGGATCGATAGAAAACGTGCGGAAATTCGCTTCGATATCCGAGCTTGGGAGAAAAATGCTGCGCCAGCATCACAAGGTCATCGGGCCGTTGTACGGGAAGCGAGCGCAAAAATACAGCGTCAAAAAGGCTGAAGACGACGGTACATGCGCCAATCCCAAGGGCAAGCAGCGTTGCGATCAGCACGGTAGAGCTACGGTGCCGCGCCAGCATCCGCACGGCGCTGCGGAGATCGTGGATTATGCCTCGCACGGCTCACCCCAAGGCTTTCGTTCTTTCCATCACAGTTTATTACCAAAGTTGTTGGTACACGCTATGGCGTCCCCTTGTCCTGCTTATAAGAGCGGGCCCGCAATTTAATTTTGTGTTAACAGCCACGTCGCTTGGGCGTTAACTCCTTCCGATATTCATCGTACCGTACCATATCTCTAAATTGAGGAGGAAGAAATGATGAAGCGGAAAGCCGGCATCATTGCCGGAGTCTGTCTGCTGGCGCTTGCATCCGGGACGCACTTCTATGCGGGCTCACACGATGACAGCGGGCAACAAAGCAACAACTTGAACGACAACGATAGCCCCATTAAACACGTTCTTCTGATCAGCATTGATGGAATGCACGCGCTGGACCTTATTAATTGTGTGAACGGAATCAGCGGCGTGAATGGCGGAGCGCCATATTGCCCCAATCTGGCGGCGCTGAAGCAAACCGGAATCGACTACCTGGATACATCCACCTCGAAACCGTCTGATTCGTTTCCGGGATTGATGGCTCTAGTGAGTGGCGGATCTCCGCGCAGCGTGGGCGCATTTTACGATGTTGCCTACGACCGCTCGCTCGATCCTCCGACAATCACGACGGGCAATGGTGTGGCGGGTACCGGCCCAGCGGGCTGCACCGTCGGCGCCGCACCGACGGGGTCGAGGACGGAATATGACGAGGGAATCGATTACGACCAAACGAAACTAAATGGCGGGGCGCCTGCTGGAGTGGATGGTGGAATTCAGTCCATCGACCCTCAGCGACTAGATCGCGACCCAGCCAGGAACTGCGCGCCGGTTTATCCGTGGAACTTCGTGCGCACGAACACAATCTTCGGCGTCATCCATGCCGCGGGCGGATACACGGCCTGGTCCGACAAGCACCCGTCGTACTCTGCCGTCTCCGGCCCTGGGACCGGCAGTAATGTTGACGACTACTATTCGCCAGAGATTAATTCGATTCCCGTGGGATTGCCGGGCGTCAGCGTGGGTGACACCAGTTGCGATCCACTGCCCGATCTGGGCGCGGCCTCGGCGTCAAATTCCTGGACCGATAGTTTCCAAAATATTCAGTGCTACGACATGCTGAAGGTCAACGCGATTCTGAATGAAATCAACCACAAGAAGCACAACGGAGTCGGGGGCGCTCCGATCCCAACGGTCTTCGGAATGAATTTCCAGGCGATGAGCGTTGGGCAGAAACTGATTGAAAAATCACTCAACCTGACGGGCGGCTATCAGGATGCCCAAGGCACTCCGACACAGCCACTGCTCGGCGAAATCGAGTTTGTGGACACGGCGATTGGTAAGATGGTGGCCGCGCTGAAGAACAACGGCGTTTATGATGAGACGCTAATCGTCATCACGGCCAAGCATGGCCAGAGTCCCGTGGATTCCGCACGCTACACGGGGATCACAGCCTCGGGCCCGGTGACGACATCCCCAGCTACCATCGTCGCGAACATGCTTCCTTTCTCTGAGTCTCCGAACAATGCGAATGGAATCGGGCCAACCGAGGACGACGTTTCGCTATTGTGGCTGTCCGATTCGAGCCAGACAGCCAATGCGGTGGCAACGCTCGAAGCTGACTCGCCTGCGACAAATAATATCGCGGGCATCGGCCAGATTTTCTGGGGACCGGGGATCACGCAACTTTTTAACGCACCCGGACTGCCGCCGAATGGCGACCCACGGACGCCAGATATTATTGTCACGCCGAACATTGGAGTCACCTATTCGGGCAGCACCAAGAAACTCGCCGAGCATGGCGGCTTCTCGCACGACGACACGAATGTCATCATGTTGTTATCGAACCCCGGTTTCAGCGCCAAAATGGTGACGAGCCCGGTTGAGACCGAACAGGTTGCTCCAACAATCCTGAAAGCTTTGGGACTCGACCCTAATAGTCTCCAGTCTGTCCAGATGGAGCATACCCAGGTACTGCCAGATCTCCCTCTGCCGTCGCATCACGACGACCAATGATTCGGCATAAACGTTTCAGATCAACCCACTTTTCCTTCCGAGCAGGCGATCACAATGACCGCCCGCTCGGAAGACTTCTGCACAAATCTCCTGGCGTCCCGGGTCTCTCCCGATTGCTTCGGCAATGGGGGAGTCGCCGTGGTTGCCACTACCTTAAGTAGTGCTTTAAGATGGCGTTAAACTTTCCCTGAGCTTCAAGAATCACTTCAATGGTCTCGCGCACGGCGCCCATCCCGCCGGGATTCCGAGTCCAGTAATGGACATGGCGGCGAAGCTTCGGGTGGCCATTGCCCACACCCACCGCCAAGCCTGCTCTGATGAGGATCGGAAGGTCAACCAGGTCATCACCGATGTAGCACACATCTTCATCCTTCATGTGAGCTTCCTTCAGAATCGCCCAGTAAGGCTCAAGCTTATCTAGACTGTTTTCGTAAACATAATGAATGCCCAATTCCTTGATGCGATGGCTTACTACCGGACCGCCACGACCTGGAATGACGCCGCTCTTAAGCCCTGCCTCATGGGCCAAGCGGATGCCCAGACCGTCTCGGGAATGAAACGCTTTGGTTTCTAGGAACCCACCGCGCGGGGCGGGAACATAATAGATGCGGCCGTCCGTGAGAACGCCGTCAATATCCATCAATAGAAGCTTGACTCTGCGCGCACGCTTGCGAAGCTCAACAGGAGAGATGGGCATAAGCGATTAGAACATCTGCGTAGTCCACAAATCGTGAAGATGAATCACGCCTTCAAGTTTTCCTTGAGCATCCACCACCGGCAACGCGGTAATTCTGCCAACTTCCATCACGCTAAGCGCGCGAGTGGCGAGCTCGCTGCGACGGATTGTGATAGGATTCGACGTCATGCAATCAGCCGCTCTCAGGCTCAGCGCCTGGTTCCCTTCCCGTTCAAGGATGCGCCGCAGGTCGCCGTCCGAAATAAGCCCCACCAAACGATTTTCAGCCTCCACCACCACAGTATGTCCGAGACCCTTGCGGCTTATCTCATAGATCACTTCCGGTAATCGCGTTTCAGGCCGGACGCAAGGAATTTTATCGCCGGTGTGCATGAGGTTTTCCACCCGTCGCAGCTTTATGCCCAAGCCGCCGGCTGGATGAAGACTGGCGTAATCTTCTTCGGTGAACCCGCGCTTTTCAAGCAGCGCCATCGCGAGCGCATCGCCGAGGGCAAGCATCGCCGTGGTTGAGGCTGTTGGAGCGAGGCCCAGGGGGCAAGCTCCCTGCGGCACAGAGGCGTCAATCACCACGTCGCTCGCCTGCGCGAGCGTGGAGGAAGAATTTCCGGTGAGCAGAACCAGCGGAATGGCAAGGCGCTTCACGGTATCGAGCAGCCGCACCAGCTCCTCCGTCTCCCCGCTGTAAGAAAGCGCAAGGAGCGCGTCGCCCTTCACTAG
>CADDZJ010000208.1 GCA_902812415.1 Acidobacteriota bacterium | reverse complement strand
ACCACAGCGCAGCAGAGCTGCAACCAAAGCCAGATTTCAGAAGCAGTATTCACGAAAACAAGAGACAGTTTGCATCTTATTCTTATGACAGCCGCTTTCTGAAATCTTGAATCTGAAATTTGGTTTTGATGAGGCTCGGCGCAACCCACAAAGAAATCCATGAAGCACTCTATTCTTATTGTCGATGACGAACTGGGGATCCGCCAGTCGCTGACCAACATCCTTGAGGACGAAGGCTACGAGGTCGAAGCGGCAACAAGCGGAGAAGAATGCCTGGAAGCTCTCGCCCGAAAGCGCTTTGCCATCGTTCTGCTCGACATCTGGCTGCCTGGAATGGACGGCCTTCAAACTCTGGAGAAAATCCAGGTTTTGGAAGAGCCTCCCACCGTCATCATGATCTCCGGCCACGGAACGATTGAAACCGCGGTGCGCGCCACCAAGCTGGGCGCATTCGATTTCATCGAAAAGCCGCTTTCCATCGAGAAAACGCTTCTCACACTCCAGCATGCGGTTGAACAATTAAATCTGGCGGCGCAAAACCGCCAGTTGCAGGAGGAACTCCACGGCCAGTATCGCATTCTGGGCGAAAGCGTGCCCATGAAGGCGCTGCGTCAGCAAATTGCCCTCGCGGCGCCCACAACCGGCCGGGTGCTGATTTACGGTGAAAGCGGGGTGGGAAAAGAACTGGTGGCGCACGCATTACACCAATCCGGATCGCGCGCCGAGCAGCCATTCATCGAATTGAACTGCGCCGCCATTCCCGAGGAGCTGATTGAGAGCGAGCTTTTCGGCCACCTCAAAGGCTCGTTTACCGGTGCTGTTAAAGATAAGACCGGCAAATTTGAACAGGCTAACGGCGGGACGCTCTTCCTCGATGAAATCGGCGATATGAGCCTGCGAACTCAATCCAAAGTGCTGCGCGTGATTGAGGAACAGCGCTTCACGCCCGTCGGCTCAAGCAACAATCTGGTGGTGGACGTGCGAATCATCGCCGCTACCAACAAAAACCTGCAGGAAGAGATTCAGAAAGGGAACTTTCGTGAGGACCTCTTCTATCGTCTCAACGTGATTCCCTTCTACGTCCCTGCGCTGCGCGAGCACGCTGAAGATATTCCCATCCTGGCCAACCATTATCTCGCCGCGTTCGCCCGCTCCTATGGCCGCAAGTCCAAGCATTTTTCCGAATCAGCCATGGAATGCCTCATCCGCTATCGCTGGCCGGGCAACGTGCGGGAACTGCGAAACCTGGTGGAACGGCTCGTCATCATGGTTCCCGGCTCGCGCATCGAGCGGCGACACCTGCCGCCCGCCATTTTTCACGACCACGAAAAGACCGCAGCTTCAGAATCCGCGCTCCAGTCGGTTCGAGGCTTTTCAACCCTCCATGAGGCTCGCGCCGCCTATGAGCGCGATTATATCCTTCGCAAGCTGGAAGAAAATCGGGGCAACGTCAGCCGTACGGCGGAGGTCCTGGGCCTCGAACGAAGCCATCTTTACCGCAAGATGAAGTCGCTCGGCATCGCAAGCGGCGAGTGAAGGCCAAGCCGCCGGTCTACTGCGCCTGCAATGACAGTGACAACCCCTGCTGTAGCCCCGGTCTACCCGCCGGCGGTTTTCGACGTTGGAGACAACGCCATTGACTCGCATTTTGGGGCGGACCATTTCCCAGGAAGTACATAGTCACGCATGGAATCGTCACGAAGGCCTTTTGCGGCGGAAGCTTTTGTTGGCTCCGCGACGGAAGATTTGTGATATAAGGTCAGGGCGGGAGTGAACATGATGAGAGCCTTTGACTTTCAAAAGTGGATGCTGGTGTCGGTATGTTTTTTGATCGCAATTCTTACCTTTTTATCCCTGCCTGCGGCTGGATGGGAGCGCGAGCCGCTTGCCGATTTTCATCAGCGTCGAGAGAAACTGGTGAGCGAGACCGGAGACGGGGTTATCGTTCTTTTCGGCTACGATGAAGATGACGTAGCGGCTTCCGTCACCACATTTCATCAGAATGAAAACTTCTATTATCTGACGGGCTGGAATCAGCCTTCGGCGAAGATGCTTCTGGTTCCTGCCACAGGATCGGCAGGGCAGCATTCGAGTGAGATGGCCGAAGAGATACTTTTTCTCCCTCCGCGCAACCCCCAGCAGGAGCGCTGGACAGGGCCAAAATTAGGTCCTGACGATCCGGACGCCTCTGCCCTTACCGGCTTTCCCACCGTCATGAGCACCGCACGTTTCCACTCTGAACTTGAGAAAGCTCTGAAGCATTTTCACAAAATCTATACGGAGCTGACTCCTCAGCCGGAGAGCGGCGAGGATTGTTTCCAAAAGCGTGAGGTGGAGACGCTGCGGAAGCTTGCGCCCTCTGCCACGCTGGCGGATTTGCGTCCCTTCGTGACGCGCATGCGGATGGTGAAAACGCCGGGCGAAATCGCGCTGATTCGAAAGGCTGTCAGCGCGTCCATCGCCGGGCAACTCGCCGCAATCAAGGCGGTCCATCCGGGGGTCTGGGAGTATCAGATTGCTGCGCTCATCAAGTACGAGTTTGAAAATATGGGGTGTGAATGGCCCTCGTATCCTCCGATTGTCGGCTCGGGGTTTTACTCAACCGTTCTGCACTATGACGCCGACTCAAGGCAAATGCAGGAGGGCGATGTGGTGGTGATGGATGCAGCGGGATCATACAGCGGCTATGCCAGCGATATGACGCGCACGTTGCCTGTGGATGGCCGTTTCACGCCGCGCCAGAGAGAAATTTACGAAATTGTGTTGGGCGCTCAAAAGGCTGCCATCGCCGCCGCGAAACCGGGAGTCTATCTTGACCGCCAGCACAAGAACAGCCTCTACACGCTCGCCTATAATTATCTCAATTCTCATGGCGTCGATAGCCACGGACATCACCTGGGACAGTACTTTATCCATGGGCTGGGGCACTCCGTGGGCCTCAACGTGCACGACCCCGCGGATTACAATCTTCCCCTTGAGCCGGGCATGGTGATCACAATTGAGCCGGGTCTTTACATTCCCGACGAAAAGATTGGTGTTCGGATTGAAGATATGCTCCTGATCACACAGAATGGCGCTGAGGTGCTGACTCAGGGGCTTCCCAAGAATCCGGATGAAATGGAAAAGATGATGAAGAAACAGTGAACGCTGAACTGAGGCAAACGGAATTCAACAGGTTCGCGGGGCGCCATCCGTTGTCAGGGTTCCACGCATAGGTCCAGAGAAGACTCTCCCACAACGCGGCGTTGCTGCAAGCAAAGCTAAATTTCAAATTCCAGATTTCAGAGAACAACCCTCACGGAAAACGGTTCAATCCCTTCATGTCTTCATCATTACGTCGCCCCAAGCTTGGCCAGCACTTCCTGCGCGACCCGCGTTATGTTCGCAAGATTGTCGATGCGCTTTCAGTTCAGCCGGAAGATTTACTGATAGAAATCGGGCCGGGGCGCGGCGAAATTACGCGCATTTTGGCGTCGAAAGTCCATGCGCTAACGGCCATTGAAATCGATCCGTCACTCGCGGCGCTTCTTCGCCAGGAATTCCACGGCAACCCAAAGATTGAGATTTTCGAGGGAGATATCCTGAAAGCGGATCTCGGCGAAATTTGTGAGCGCCACAAGAGAGAGCATTGCTATGTGTTCGGAAATCTTCCCTACTACATTACCTCTCCCATCCTGCATCGCCTCTTTGCGGCGCGCGCCCACATTCGACATATGACGGTACTGGTGCAGCGCGAAGTGGCGGAGCGGATTACGTCCGAACCCGGCCTCCGGAACTATGGCTATTTAAGCGTCCTGGCTCAGTGTTTTTCGCAGCCCCACATAGTTTTTGAGATTCCTCCCGGGGCTTTTGCGCCACCTCCTGAGGTTTATTCAGCCCTTGTTGATTGCAGGATGGTCTCCCGATTTCCGCGATGGAATGACCCATCCTGTACTGCTTTTCTGAGTTTTGCGCGGATTTGTTTTGCACAAAAGCGTAAGAATTTGCTGAATAATCTTCTGGCTACTTATCCACAACGCCAGGCACGACAGGCGCTGGAAGAATCAGGGTTAAAAACAAATATCCGCGCTGAGCAGCTTACTCTAGAGCAATTGGCCAATCTCTTTGAGCGGCTCCGTCTTTATAATTTGTAATCAGTAGGACCGGCGGCTGTGGTGCGAAAGGGGGGACTCGAACCCCCACCCCTTGCGGGACCAGATCCTAAGTTTAGACGAACCCAGTTCCTCTCAATCAAATCAACAGGTTAGCTCGGCAACATCCCAACAAGTCGGGCAGAATC
>CADDZJ010000207.1 GCA_902812415.1 Acidobacteriota bacterium | reverse complement strand
TGGAAAGGTTGGGAAAGAAGTGAGAATGAAGCCTAACAGGCCTGAGATAATCCCTTACGTAGAAGATGAGCCAGGATCTCCACTCCGTCCTATCGAGAAGGTGGCTGTCACCGAGCAGATTATTTCCCGTCTGAAGACCTACATCGCCCAGCAACATGTTGCCGTGGGCGCCAAGTTTCCGTCAGAACGCCAGTTGGCATCCATGCTCAAGGTGAGCCGGCATTCGATTCGGGAGGCACTGCGGGTGCTGGAAGTGCTGGGCGTCCTGAAACCTACCCAAGGCAAGGGCACCTATCTGGTGTCTCGCCTGCCTAAACCCCTCAATCGTCCTGACCAGATTCTGGGGCTTCAGGAAAGCGTGGACATCATTGAACTCTGGGAGGTGCGGGCAGCTTTCGAGCCTTCCCTCGCTGCGCTCGCTGCATTGCGCGCCACCGATGAGGACCTTCGTCTTATTGCCCGGCAGCTTGAGGGGATGCGGAACAACCTGCAGAACTCTGAAGCCTTCGCCAAATACGATCTGCAATTTCACCTGTGCCTGGCCAGGGCATGCGGAAATGACGTGCTCGAAATGACGACGGCTCCCCTGATCAAAGTATTTTTCGATAAGGCCGCCAAACGCCGCCTCCTGGATTATTCCGAGGAGGTGCCCCGAAGATATGGAGAATTGCGTAATTTCCTGAAGGGGCACGAACAGATCTTTGATGCTCTTCGCCGCCACAATCCGACGCTTGCGCGCTCTCGAATGATGAAGCACATGCGCGCTGTGGGCGAATATGATGTGCGATTGGTGCGCGCGATGGCGACAAACCCCGAGTTCAAAATGAAAAGGCGCGGCCTCGTTGCTTTGTGACAAGCCAACGCTACACGGCGATCAGACCTGCCTCAGCTTCAACTTTACCCACTGCTTGTCGCCCAAGGCCCGGTCGCGGGTTTCCCGCTACGGTTGAGGATTACTCTGTCTTGATAACAAGGTCTGTCGATACAAGCGGCGCTTTCCCGTCGCTTCGTTCAGGGCAGGCTTTCAACGCCGAAAATCACCGGTGAAGTCACTGGCGCTCCAACGAAAGGCTTCACCATTTGCTCAACAGATCCGCCTGCCCCATGCTGATATAGGGAAGCGCTACCGTGGCCACATAGAGGGGATTGTTGCGCTGCCCCGTATCGGGATTGAACCATTCCCATGCCTGCGTCAAGCCGTCCGGGCGGAGATTATTCCTGATGAACTGGATGTAATCTGCAGCCATATCGATGGCTGCTTGCCCATCCTCATGGGAAATGGCGGAGATATACCAACCCGTCGGCACTCCCCAATAGCCGCCGTTTTGATACGTTCCGCGTTTTGCCACTGAGCATTGCCAGCCACCGTGGTTCGTCGGGTCCGAGGTTAGGATTTGCCTGACAAGACCCTGCCGAACAGCGGTTTTCTCACGAAATGCGCGGATGAGTGCGCGGGAAACCGCGCGGGCGGGCTCGCCCTCGATAGCGCCGCTCCAGACCGCAAATGCGCTTCCCCACACGTCAGGTTGGTTCCCTACTCCGGTAGCTGAGTGGAGCCATCCTTCGTGCTTATCCTTCGCAGGATAAAAGAATGTCGGTGGAATGCTGCGCTTGATGACAGCCGCTTCCTGGCGGTATCGGAGCGCTTTTGCAGGTTCGCCGGCAGCCTTAAATAGCTTGGCCAATTGATTAGCAGCAATGAATTTGAGGATGGAGGGAAACAGCAGCTTTCCACTCTTGAATTCGGCGTCGCAGAATCCCCAATCTTTTGCATTCTCTTTTTTCACATTGCCTGCAATGATCAAGACAGTTGGTGGGTCAGTCAGAGGCGCTCGATAGATTTTTTCACAAAGGTCGGCGAGCTTTATTTCACCGAAAGAAGTCGCTAGGGAAGACCGAAAGAAGCGAGCGCTGCGGGTCATCTTCCAATGCTCATAGACGGCAGTTACAAAATAAAAATTGTCGTCCAGCGGAGGATACTTGCCCCACGGCCGTCCGCCTTGCTCTCTTCCCGTATCGTAGTTACCCGGATAGAAAGTCGGCATGCCATTCAAGTTGATGTGGTCCGGCACAGTGCAGGAGGGAACCACTACCCCAGGACGGACAACCCAACTTTTCGGTCCACGAAGCGTTCCAGCGATGAGCCGGATCCAACCCTCAAGTTCGTTGGCCGAAATGAAATCGCGACCGAGCATCATGACGGCATCGCGCACCCAAAAGGCGTGGTAGCCCATATTCCCGCCCGGAACATGGATGTCATATGGGGTTGAGTTTCGCCATCCGCCCAAAGATTCGCCCGCGCGTAGTCGCGCTGAAGCAATGAGTCGTCGGGCCTGATTGCGAAAAAAAGCTTCGTTAACGGGATTGAGGACAGGCTCGGCATGCTTTGATGAATTCAGTGTAGAAGCAAAAAGGAATGTAAACATGCTGACGGCAATAGCTTCCTTATGGAAGGTCTTGTGCGGAATGAACCGGGTCGGCTGAATATGGTTCGCTCAGCTCGTCGTTGAGACCCGAAAGCGCTCCTTTGCCGGAATGCAGAAAAGACAAGATATCCGAATAAGAAACCAGCAACCACAGATCTTATTGAGATCGGTGCCCCCCAGCCGCCGGCCTCATGGGTCTTGGGCTGCGCAGGAGGTCTCTCATCAGGAGAAGCTCAATAGGTCACATCTCAAGTTCACTCATCGCTAGAATATAAGCTTCATGGCGAATTGGATAACGCGAGGGGTATCCGCCTGCCCCCCGATGATGCCGAAGGTGTTGGGCGAATTAACGTTTGCCGCCGGGCCTCCAAACACGACACGGTTAAACACGTTAAAAGCCTCGGCCCGAAACTCTAAATATTTCGATTCGCTGAAATAAAATTTCTTATACAAAGAAAGGTCCTCATCGTAAAAAGCGGGAGTGCGAGTATTCGGCAGAAAAGGCGGAGCGTCCCCGAAGGTGAAGGGAGCGGGTTCGCTAAAAGCATTGATGTTGAGGTACCGATCGGCGTGAGGATCAAAGCTGCCCATACTGACAGAAGTTCGAACGTCAGAGGAAACCCAATTGGGAACGTTATTGATCCCGTTAAATAGAGGGAGAAAGGGTCCTCCCCTCACCCCGATCGGGCCGCCTGACCTATAGGTTTCAATCGAATTAACCTGCCATCCACCGATGAGCTGGTTGGCCACAGGATCCAAGTGAGACAAGAATCGTTTATTTCGTCCTAAGGGTAGCTCGTAAACCCATGAAAATACGAAGTTCTGAGGAACGTTGAGCTGCGAAACTGCCTTCATGTTGCTGCGATTATAAGTGTTGAGAGACCCATTGCCCCCACCCCCGAATGGGTCACCAAACGTATCCGTTCCTCCGTATCCCAAAGATTTAGACCACGTATAGCTGCCCAGAAACGAGAGGTCCTTAGAAAACCTTTTCTCCAGCCGGATTTGCAGCGAATTGTAATCATTGTACCCGGTCGGCTGATAGGTATCGTAGATGGTCGTATATTGTGGGAACGGCCGAAGGGCCTGGGCTACTGAACCTTGGAAGCCAGGATAAGGTGGAAACACGCCTGCTGCAACGGCGGCAGGCGAATTGATGTCAGCTTGCAAGGCGCTACCCAAGTTTAGATATTTGGGGTTCACCTGATTGATGTTCTCCAAGCCAGTCCATGTGTGGACGGTATGAGAGCCCACATAGGCTGCATCCAGCATAATGTGCGCAGGCAAATCGCGCTCAACGTCAAATGTCCAACTCTGCATCTCCCCGGGCAAATAGGAAGCGCCGTTGACCCAGGTCACCGTGCCGTTATTATTGAGAGCGGGATTCAGGTCCGGGAGAGTCGCGGGCGTTATGGGAAATCCGTCATTAAGGTTGAACGCCGGCGTAATATCGCCATTGGTTGAGGCGAAGGCCGGGTTCAAGCCGAATCCCGAGCACCATAGCTGGCAGCTATTTAAGCGCCCCACGTCGATGTAGTCATAAAAAGATTCCGTACCCTACGCGTAGCACCGTTTTGGGTGTCAAGGCATAGGCGACTCCCGTCCGCGGCGAAAATGCTCGCAAGTAATCCCCGGGATCAAAGATAATATTGGTTCCCGCCCGCCCCGGTCCAGTCCCAAGGAACTCCAGGGCGCCTGGCAAATTGCCCGCCCCGGGATTTGGTCGGGTCAAGCTCAACGAGGAAAACACGCCGTGATCGGGCTTTGCGTAAAGGGGGATCTCGTAACGAAGCCCTAATGTGACTGTCAGTTTGGGGGTTACTTTAATCGTATCCTCGCCGTAAAACGCCCACAGATTGTCCGAGAAATGGCGAACCGGCGAAGGAATGCTGCGTTGCGCTGAACTG
>CADDZJ010000206.1 GCA_902812415.1 Acidobacteriota bacterium | reverse complement strand
AGGATGAACGGATCTTCCAGCACCGCTTCCATTTTTTCCGCGTCCGTCACAAAGTAGGGAGAGAGGTAGCCGCGATCGATCTGCATGCCCTCGACGACCTCCATCACCGTTTCGGTAGTCTTGGCCTCTTCTACGGTGATTACGCCATCCTTGCCGACTTTCTCCACCGCACCGGCGACGACCTCGCCGATGGTGGGCTCGTTGTGAGCCGAGATGGTCGCAACCTGCGCCTTCTCCGTGCGGTTGCCGACCGGCTTGGACATCTCCCGCAATGCTTTCACCGCTGCGCGAAGGCCGCGATCGAGGCCGCGTTTAAGATCAATGGCGCTCGCGCCCGCCGTGACGTTGCGAACTCCTTCTGAAAAGATGGCATGCGCCAGGAGAGCTGAAGTAGTCGTGCCGTCTCCGACCGTGTCCCCCGTTCGTTCAGCAGCTTCCCGGATCATCCGTGCGCCCAGATTTTCTTCCGGGTCTTCGAGTTCAACTTCTTTGGCAATCGTGACCCCGTCATTGCACACAATGGGCTTGCCCCACTTTTTCTCGATGAGAACACACTTCGACTTCGGCCCGAGCGTCACCCGAACTGCGTCGGCAAGCGCGGTCGCTCCTTTCAGGACTTTTTCGCGTGCTGCGGATTTGAAAAGCAGTTGCTTGTGGGCCATAGTATCCCCCGATTCAAGATGTTGCGGCGAGACGATTCAAGCCGATGCCACGACCTTCGTCACAACTTAAACCACCGATCCTGCGGTCTATTTGATACCCAGGGGGAGCCGGAGGTAGAGCTTCCGTCGCTCCCCTGGGCCCGGCCGTGAATTAGGCAACCTTCGTCTCGACGGCGATCTTCTTGGCTGGAGCTGCTTTCGGCATTTCCACCGCAAGGACGCCGTTTTCGAGCGTTGCCTTCACCTTTTCGGTGTTGATTTCGGCCGGCAAGTCGACCACGCGCAAGATCTCGTCAGAGCAGCGCTCCTTGTACAAAGTTTTCTTTGTCTTTCGCTCTTCTTTCGTTTCCCTCTTGCCGATGATCGTCAGACACCGCGGTTCGACGCTGACCTCGAGATCCTTCGCAGTGAATCCCGGAACCTCGGCCTGAACGTTCAAACCTTCATCGGACTCAGACACATCGATATGAACAGGATGTAACAACTCGGACTCCGCCTGGAACCAATCGCGACGATCGTTTCCGAAGAACCGGCCGTTGCCGTCGAAGATCTCGAACGCCCGGCGGGCAATCGAATCATACATGCGTTGAAAACGTTGGAAGAAGTCATCTTCCTTCTTCGCAAGCTCCGTTTCCTTTTTTGGCTGTAATACCGCTACGGATTGTGCTGCCATGATGGAAACCTCCTTGATCGATAGTTGTTCAGTCCGCGCTTTGCGGAACCTGACGACTTAAACTTACTGAATCGCGGCGGTCTCGGCTGTGATTTCGATCACATCTCATTGTGACTTTATCTGACCTCCGTGGTACGCTTCGCCTTCCCATTTCAGGCCACGTTTGGTCCGGCGCGGTGGTCCATGATTGGCTCGAGAGCAGTCGGCTGAGGCTTCTCGACGCCTGACCTCGCTTGCCTTTCAAGCCCGGCATATCCCCATAAGATCAAGCCGAGTCCCGCAAAGTACGGCAGCAAACCCCACGACCTGCCGGGTCTCATTTCGAGGCCCAGCGCGACCAGATCGAAGACCGCCGCAGGCAGATACAGCAGCGCGATGCGGCGCCGAATCCCCGGCCACTGTCCTCGAAGCTGGGCCAGTGGCGATAAACCGAAGTGAGACCAGAGGCCGAGAGGGATAACGAAATACAGAAACGACGGACTAATGGTCAAGGCGAAAACCAATCCCAGGAAATAATGGGCGAAGGGGTGAATAACGCCAGGGAGGAATCGACGATTGCAAAAATGGAGATGCCTGAGGCTATAGCGAAGAGCAAGACCATCCAGTGCAGGCTGCGAAAGAGCCTGGAACGGAGACAGATCATCGTGACTACGATTGTGGCAACAGCCAAAGTCAGTATTAAAAAGTTCTGCCTGAAGAGCGTTGATCCTGGCTTGAGAAAATCCCTTATTCGGGAGCCAAGTTCAAACCCAAAGAAGTCTCCGATCATAAATAAAGCGAGCGCCCCAGAAACCCCGAATAATTGGGCGGTCAGGTTGGATTGGTGCAGTATTGAGGGACGAACCTGGACTACCAGAACGAGCAGGAGCGTCACGGCTGCAAGGACGAGGGAGAGGAAGTAAGGCACACGGCCAGGGGCGTAAGAAAGCGCGCCGAGTGAACCGGGCCAGGTTCCGAATCCCAGTAAATAATCGCCCCCGGTCCATCGCACACTGCCGCATTGAGAATAGGCAACGGGCAAAAACAATGTGAGCAGAACTAACATGCTTCCGCTCAGCAAGGGTACGTTCGGCTTACGTGGGAACAGCAAGGTGCGAACGCGTGATTCTTTTAGGGTCCAATACGGACTCGTGACCTGAATTGGTCTGCCAGAGGCGTTACCTCCGCTGACAGGATAAGTGATCGATGATTTTGCGGCGACCATCTCAGGCTCCTTTTTTAGCAGGCGTCATCCAGCCGTTCGGGAAAACTGGAGTTACAGCCATCCCGCAGTGCGGATCGCTGCCAAGCCACTGAGGCAGATTTTTCGGAATCCTGTTAATGTGAAAAATCGAAACTTCCGATCAATGCTTTGGCCTCCTCCGGCTTGCTTGCAGCCTTGAGTTGCTCAATACCGTGGCTGAGGACGCTCTTCAGCTTGGTGTAGTGGGCTTGCAACTCTTCGATCTGCTTCATCTGCGACTTCGGTGTTGCTGGGTCGTGCGCAGCCTTGTCTAGGCAACTCAAAAGCTCGCTGTTCATCAGAAGGCATGTGTTCAGGCGGCTTAGCGACGTTTGCTGGTGATACCTGGCTTCGAAATCCTGCCCTGTTTCCTTCTTGACCGTGCCAATCAGAGTTATGAGGTCCCGCTTTACCGCAGACACCACTGCAATATTGCTCTCGCATGGCGGCGGCGTTGGCGCCGACGTCTGAGATTGCCAGGAAGCGAGACATGGTGGCGCGAACAGAGCAAGCGCCATCGCTGCAAACGCGATTGCTTTATGCATCGAGATCCACCTCACTCCTGTCGAAATTCGACGTGAAAGCCCAATCTTCTCCTCTACCTTTGGGCGACGCTGCAAGCCACGTTGAGCTATTTTCCCCTTCTCCAGCTTCAATCTAGGCGATACCCAAAAGGTTCGCAGTGACCCGCATCACATCGCGCTGTGCGCCGGATCACAGTCAATGCTGACCGATGCTGTTAACCTGCTAGCAATGCAGATAAGCCGAGCCTCAAGAGGCACCGCCTCTTGCCTCTCTAAGACACGGGTCGGGCGATGACAGTTCAAGAACATCTGCACGGAAAGGTTAGGGTTGGAAGATGCCAGTACAAGTAGGAATCAATGGATTCGGGCGCATCGGGCGGAACGTGTTGCGAGCCGTCTTGGGCGATGCTGACGTTGAAATTGCCGCAGTCAACGATATTACCGATCCCAAGACGCTCGCGCATCTGCTGAAATACGATTCGGTGCTCGGTTCGCTGGACGCGCAGGTAACGGATGGGGAAAATTGTATTCGCCTCAATGGCAGGTCGATCCGGGTACTCAAGATCAAGGACCCCAGGGAAATTGACTGGTCGTCCTTCGGCATCCAGATCGTCGTGGAGTCGACAGGCAAGTTTAATGATGCAAAGCAGGCCCGTGAGCATCTGGCAGGATCTGTGAAGAAGGTCATCATCACGGCCCCTGCCAAAAACGAAGATATTACTGTTGTGCTCGGGGTTAACGAGACCCAGTACGATCCGGCCAAACATGACGTTATCTCGAATGCCTCCTGTACCACGAATTGCCTTGCTCCGGTGGCGAAAGTGATCCACGAAGCCTTCAAGATCAAGAACGGTTCCATGACGACGGTCCACGCTTACACGAACGACCAGAAAATCCTGGATCAGCCACACAAGGACTTGCGGCGGGCTCGGGCCGCGGCAGTTTCCATTATCCCGACGACTACCGGGGCTGCCAAGAGCATCGGACTGGTCCTGCCGGAGTTGAACGGCAAGCTGGACGGCTACGCCCTGCGGGTGCCGACGCCGAATGTCTCGCTGGTTGATCTCGTGGTTTTCGTCGAAACACCAACCGGAGTTGAGGACGTCAATCGCGCTCTCAAGCAGGCTGCCGAAGGCCCGCTGAAGGGCATCCTCGGGTACTGCGAGGAGGAATTGGTCTCTGTTGATTTTCGCGGCGACTCGCGTTCCGCAATTGTCGATGCGAGCTTGACCAAGGTCATCAATTGGAACTGTGTGAAGGTCACGGCGTGGTATGACAACGAGTGGGGTTATTCGTGCCGGGTACGAGATCTGATTAAACTTGTG
>CADDZJ010000205.1 GCA_902812415.1 Acidobacteriota bacterium | reverse complement strand
AAAAAAATAGTCCGCGCCGCTGTCGCGGCGAACTATGTTCGCTGAAATTTTTGAAAATAAAAACGCGGCGATCTGTGTTCGCGATCGTCGGTGATCACAGGTCGCCGCGACAGCTCAGCATCCTATTCATCAAAAAGTATTTTGCCTGTAAAATGATGCAAGTTATATAATACCGAGCGTCGGTCATTGCGAATCCAGGAGGAGAAGATCATGAAGTTTCAAATCGAGCGACTTCCCTTGAGATCCACGTGGAATTTCATTTGCCTGGCCCTCGGCGGCCTGGCCGTGATTTTCCTTTTACGCGCGGTGCGGATGGGAAGCGCTCCTCAGCCATCGGAAAGCCAGCCCACGGAGCGCCGGATCGATCTGGGCATGTTGCGTCCTGATTCTCTTTATGGAATCACGGTGAGCGTCAAAAACCCGGCGGCCATTCAGGGCAAGGACTCCATTCACGTGACCATTGCGGACGCCGCCGGACCCGTGGCGACCAAGTGGCTGCACAGCGCCGACCTGGATTTTTATCTCACGCTTCGTCCCCGCGCCGCAGGGCGCGGCAGCGTGCGGCTTCGAGCGCCCCATGGCGGCGCGATCCCCGCGCTTGAAGTTTCCGCCCATCGCATTCCCATGACCTCCAAAGAGGAGCCGGCGGTGATCGCGGCTTACCCTAACGGCGACTGGCATCACGCCCAGCCCTTTGAGTTTGGCCAGACGATTTATGGCAGCGCCGATGAGCGCCCATACGCTCCCGCTCCCGTGGAAGACACTTATGCCGCGATGATTAAGGGCTTTCAGTGGTTTCGCTTCACCTTTCATGGCAAGGAGCCGCGCCTGGCTTATTTTGTGTTGAACGTCACGGACCGCGACGTTCCGCTCGATATCTACCTCTATCAGCTCAAAAAGAATACCAGCGGGCAATCCGAGCTTGTCCCGTACAAGAAGGGCGAGTTTGTTTATCAGATCGAATCCACGCAGAATTATCCGGGCCTCTACAAATTCCGCACTCGCATTCTCGAACCCGGCCAGACCTATTTCGTGCGCGTCGATGCAAACCACCCCGCCTGGCAGTTGCACACGTATTCTTATCCCGTTCCTCCTTATACAGACCCGCATCAGGCGGTTCGGACAGGAATGGATTTCCTGATTAACATGGGCGACACGTGGCTCTCCAACACGCCTCGCCGCGGTTCGGTGGCTCTGCGCACGACGATGACGCACTCGGAAACCGAGCTTTGCATCGCCTGCCATCCATCGCAATTCACCACGCGCGGCGAGCTTACGGCCATCCGCAACGGCTATCCGCCCGTGCAGCGCAAGGCGCTCGAATTCATCACGGACCGGCTTTACAACAACGCCCGGCCCCTTTATGGCGAACCCGGAACCAACTGGGTGCGCGTCATCTACTCCGCGCGCGCCGTTTCCAGCCGCCTGCCGCTGCTCACCCATTGGTTTGAAACCAACGTCAGCCATGACACGCCGCGCGCCGACTTCGCCATTCCTTACGCCAAATTTCTGGAGATTCACTATAAGGATCGCACCACGATGCCCGGCGATGAAGTGGATGGCTGCGAGCCGGACATCAGCCCCTTTGAAATTGCGGACCAAAGCTGGCAGACCTTTGATTTCCTCTATCGCCAGACCAACGATCCACACTGGCGGGCTGAACGCGACATGGTGGAGCGCCTGGCAGTCCCCTACGCCCCTAAAAACATGATCGATCTGAACTGGAAAATTCAGTTCCTGGCGACGATCGGGCAGCAAAAATATGGCGCACAATTGGACTCGCTCATTAAGCAGCTTTACAGCTATCAGGAACCGGATGGAATGTGGCCCTATCCTTTTGACAAAACGCGGAAGACGTCTGACTTTATCTCCTACCACGCTATCTACGCGCTGGCTTTGGCGGGGCGACGGCCGGAGACCGACCCGAACCTGGCGCGCGCCGTCCAGGCGTGCCTGCACGCGCAGCGCACGGAAGGGGATTGGGAAGGCGATCCGGTCTATCAGGGCTTCAATACGCCGTTCCGCGCCACCGAGTTTGCGGTGATGGCGCTTTCCCAACTTTATCCAGGTCCGGATAAGCGGCCCGCAGCCCAGAAAGGCTGGGATGATGCATTCCCCGCGCCGCCCACGCATCTGGCCACAGGCGATCTGCCGCGACTTCTCGATCAGCTTGACCAGTTCTGGGATCTGGCGCCCGAACCGGTGCTTAAACAAATCCGGCAGGTGCTGGCTACGAACCCTCAGCCGCTTGCCCGCGAGGCTGCGGCGCGCGCTCTGGGTCATATGAGAGACCCTGGCGCGGTCTCAGCGCTCACCCACGCCTTGGGTGACCCGAGCAAGATGGTGCAATGCAGCGCCGCCTGGGCTCTGCGCAGGATCCTTGCCAGCCGCCCGGCGGTGGCGGACCAGGGTAGCGCGAAGCTGGCAGCAGCGCTGAACTCCCCGGATGCGCGCGTGCGCTGGGGAGCCACGCGGCTCTTTAACCAGCATTTCAAAAACCTGACGGACCATCCGGCGCTGCTCGCCGCGCTGGAGAAGGATTTGAACGATCCGGCTCCGTACATTCGCTTTCAGGCAGCCGCCGGACTGTGGCGATGGTACTACTGGAAGGTGGACCATCCTGCGGAGCGCAACGGCATTCTGGAAGCTCTGGCCACAAGGTTGGGAACAGAGCAGGACGCCATGGTGCGGCGCGGGCTGATGGAGAGCGTCTACGACGTGCTCGATGAGAACACCGGTTACATGGACGCGTGGATCAGGACGGCGGCAACGCAGGAGGATCGGGAGCGCATCCGGAAAGGCTATGAAGCGGTGGTTCGCGGTCAGGCGCAGGTGCTGGCCCGCGTCTTGCGCGCGGCGTCTCCTGAAGGCCGTGAGAACATCCTGAACGCCATGTGGGATTTCCACATTCGTCATTACGCGCTGCCCACGCTCAAACCCGGCCAGGTGGAGATCGGCTTGCCAAAAGTCCTTACTCAGTATGTGGAAGGCGTGCCGAACCTCGATCAGCCGGACTATGTTTATCCTCCCTATCGGGAAACGGCGGATTTCCACTATGACCCGCACAACAGCTTTTACCAGACCCGCATCGGCAACGACAGCGAGTTGATTCACTTCTTCCGCAGTTCCGGCCCGCAACTGGAAGAGGCGCTGATTGATTGTTTGAAAGGCGCTGACAGCGACATGAAAATCGAAGTGCTCAAGGCCGGCAGCACGCTGGAAGGAGCCGGCGACCAACGGTTTGCCCTCGCGGCGCTGAAGCTCTCCATGGACCCCAGCCCCGAGGTCCGGCAAACGGTGAGCTATGTCTACCAGGACGGCCAGCGCGGCGTGCTCAATATTAATTCTCCGGATATTCCGAATCCTGACCTGGTGAAAACCGTGGTCGAGATCCTGCGACATGGCGACTCCGGCGCCCGCGCCGTCGTGCTGCCGCTGCTTGCGAGCCTGCCGGATGATTCGCCCTGGACGCGGGAAAGCGAAGTGGCTGAAGCCGTTCAATCACTGATGCAGCAGGTTCCGCGACCGAAAGATTACGCGCAGGCGCTGACGGCGGCTTCCTCGTTTGGAAGCCTGATCAGCAACCCTCAATTCCAGGATCGAGTGTTTCAAGGTCTCCATGACTCGGATACGGCCGTGGAGAAAGCATCCGTGGATATTATCCTCGAACGTTTTCTCAATTCTCCCCAGGACGAGAAGCGTGTGGAAGAAGCGTTTTCTCAGATGGGGAGCCGACAGCGCAGCATTCTGATCACCGAAGTGACCGACCCCAAATTCATGCGCCTTCGCGTGGGCACGGCGGGACTCGGAGTTTCGCAGGATGCAGCGGGACTGCTGGCCAATAAATACGCCTATGCGAAATACAAGACGCCTGACTTTCTGCAAAAACCCGTGGTCTTGAAGGCGGTGATCGCCAGCCTCTACGACCAGGACGCCAACGTGCGCGCATCAGCCCTTGACCTGCTGCGCCGCTACAAGGGTATTGAGAACATCCCGGATTTCCGGGCTGCCCTCAAGCGCCTGCAAAACGATCCCAATCCTCGCCTGCAATTGATTGCCGCCAATGTGCTCGGCGGCAAGAAGCTGGCGGAGGCATTGAGCGACGTGAAGCCGGGTTCGGTGCTGGACTATGACTTCTTTGTGAAGCGCGTTGAGCCCATCCTGGCTCAGGCGGGGCCGGACGGCAAGGCCTGTGTGATCTGCCACGCTTCGCACGCCATTTTCAAGCTCACCGGGCCGGATGAACAGGGCAAGTTCCTGCCTTCGATGAGCGAGCAGAACTATAAGTATGCCATGCGCGTCGTCGATATCAGCGACCCTCGGCATAGTCTGATTCTGGTGAAGCCCACTCACCCGGCGGAAAGCGGCGGGAACATTACGGATTACTACGCCTCGCACAACGGTGGGCAGAGGTGGAAGGGCAACGAGAATAGCTGGCAGTATAAGACCATCCT
>CADDZJ010000204.1 GCA_902812415.1 Acidobacteriota bacterium | reverse complement strand
AGACAATGGCTGGGGTATTGTCGGTACTTGGTGCGCTCATGCTGTTCCTTTCTTGTTTTCCGGTATTGAAATCTTCTCCGAAATCTGCTGGTTCCGCATTGCAAGCTGTCATTTGCGGATACCACAGACGAAAAATTGGTCATCGACTCCCGTTCTGTACGATCAGTTCCTTCATCATGGTTTCGAGTTCTTCGTACTTTCCCGGGCCGAGCTTCTCGTTCTCGAGCTTTGCAAAGTCGGCTGCGATCGTCGCCTGCTCCTCAGGACCGAGGACATTATCGGCCATCCTGAAGAGAACATCTTCTTCCTTCCCGAAATGCTCTTGCATGAGTCCCGAATAATCCCAAGCCGCGCGAGCCCATCGCTTACCGGCGGCTTCCTCATCCGTCTTGTAAGCTTCCGCAGCTTCGCTCATCTCCTGGATCAAGGCTCGAGCCCGCTCATGCTCCATCAACATCATGCCGAGCGGACCGCCCCACGCTCGGACTCCTTTGCTTTCGAGCATTGGAAAGAAGACGTCCTCCTCTTTACTGTGATGGCATCGATCGACAAAGAGGCGAAAGAAACTCATCACTTTATCGACGACCTCGGGCGAAGTGTGCTCCCCGCGATCAATCTTCATCGAGAGCCCTTCCGCGAAGTTCAGCACCTGCCTGATCGACTGGTGTTCCCGTCGGAGAACCCGAGTTGCCGTAGCCATGACACTTCGCCTCCTCACGCCGCCTGTCTGAGGCATTCTGCATCACGGTATCGATTCTGGATATGACAAAAGTCACGCGAGAACGGTTACGCGGGTCCTCCCACCTCACATTGGGCACAATGGCCAGAGACACGAGCGGAGGCCTATCCCTCTCATGCAATACGAAAGAGCGGCGGAGGAGGCCCCCGTGACAAAAGTCATCGTCCACGCTGCTACAACTTTTCTATTCTGACCCTGTCAGCGCTAAAGGAAAGAATTCACTTTGTCAGTCATCGATCCGAGCACTTTGGTAGGAGATATTGTGAGGCTTCACCCTGTAACCCTTGAAATTCTGACGCGGCACAACTTGGATCTCTGCTGCGAGGCAGGATATCCACTGGAGGTTATTGCCCGTAAGCACAACCTAGTGTAGTGTCCGCAAATTAGGTAGCCAATAATTTGGGTCTTCTTTTGCCTCGAGGCTGCGTGCAGCCTGGTTTAATTTGCTCGAGAGTTTGCCGGCAGCGTGAGAGTTTCTCCACGATGGAGTTGACCGTGGCAGTCCAGACGAAGGGCTTGGGATTCTCATTCCATGTCCCTAGGAATTCTGTGATGGCCTTTTTCAGGTCCTCAACGCTGAAGAACGATCCTCGGCGCACCCTCTTCCGGGTCAACTCGGCAAACCACCGTTCGACGAGATTGAGCCAACTGGAACTGGTGGGCACGAAGTGAAGAACGAAGCGAGGGTGCCGCCGAAGCCAAGTCTGGACTTGGGGCGTTTTGTGAGTGCCGTAATTATCCATAACGAGATGCAGCGGTACTTCCGCTGGAAACGCCTCGTCCAAACGGCGCAGAAATTTGAGCCACTCCTGATGCCGATGCCGTGCGTAGCATTGACCGATGACCCGGCCTTGCAAAATCTCCAAGGCGGCGAACAGCGTCGTCGTTCCGTTGCGCTTGTAATCGTGAGTCATGGTCCCGCAACGCCCTTTTTTCAAGGGCAGGCCGGGTTGGGTGCGATCCAGCGCTTGGATTTGGCTCTTCTCGTCCACACACAGCACGATGGCCTGCTGGGGAGGATTCAGGTACAGGCCCACCACGTCGGTCAGCTTCTCCAAGAACTTGGGATCACGGGACAGCTTAAACGTCTTCACCCGGTGCGGCTTGAGATTATGGCTGCGCCAGATGTTGCTCACCGTCGATTTGCTCACGCCCTGGCTTTTCGCCATCACGCGGCAACTCCAGTGGGTCATCCCTTTCGGTTTACTTTGCAGCGTCGCCTCCACGATCGCTTTCACCCGCTCCGGTCCATAGGTCGGTTTCCGGCCTCGCCCCGGAGCAATCCTCCACAGGCTCTCAAGCCCCTGCTGGACAAATCGCCGACGCCACAAACGTACGGTCTTGCGATGCGTTCCCAGGCGGCGGGCAATCGTGGTCTCCGGCTGACCTTCAGCCGCCAACAAGATGATCCGGCTGCGCAGTACCACCTGCTGCGGGGTACCGTGTGCATTCAGCCACTGGCGGATTTGGCTTTGCTGCTCCGAACTCAAACTCAACGCGGGAAGTTTTCGAGGCATGATCAAGGATAAATCAACTTCCCGCATTTGTCTACTTATTTGTTGGACAGTACACTAGTATAACGTTTCGTTGAAATATATCCATTTTATTGAGTGAGGGCCGTGAGCGCCTCGAATTTCTTCCACCGATGGACGACCGGGCAGGCGTTAATTTCTGCGATGCCCTGGAGGATGCGGTCGCGGAGTTCCTCCCACGAGTGGACCCGAATATGTCGCAGGAAAGTCCGTGCCATTTTACCGAAAAGGGTCTCCGCGAGGTTGAGCCAAGACCCGTGGGTGGGAGTGAGCACATACTTGAAACGGTTCGGTCGGGTTGCCAAGTAGTCCTGAGTTTCTTGGGACAGGTGCGCCGAATGATTGTCGAGGACCAGCCGCAAGGTGCAATCCTTGGGGTAGTAATCATCCAAGTCGCGGAGCAAGGCAATAAATTCCCGGCTGCGATGGCGACGCTCGACCCGGCCCGTCACGTGGCCCGTATGCAGATCCAGGGCGGCCAGAATCGAGCAGGTCCCCAATCGCTTGTACTCATGATCACGGGCCACGGTGGGATGCTTTCCCGGCACGGGAGGCAAGTCCGGGGCCGTCGTGGAGATGGCCTGCACCCCCGGCTTCTCGTCCACCGAGACCGTGATCGTCTTCATCGAGGCTATCCCTGGCGCTCCGGACTGATTTTGCAGCGCTACTTCCTGATACACCAGCAGAACTTCCCGCATCTTGCTTTCGAAGGCCGGATCGCGGCGTTCCAAGTAGTAGGTCACCTTGTGCGGTTGCAAGGGCTGCGCCGCCAAAATCCGATGCACGGTCGCCTTGGAGGCCCGGGCCAAAGATGGATGCCCGGCGGCCACCGCTTCCCGGCGGACGTGTTGGGCCAAGGCCTGCCGCGTCCAAAGCTCGGCGGCGTAGCCGAAGTCCTTCGGTTTCGAGCAGGCCATATGGACTACCCAGGCTTTGGCCTCTTCCGTCAGCTTCGGGGAACTGCCGTGGGGCGTATCTTGGAGTCCGGCCGCCACCCCGACTCTCAACGCCTTACTGATCCACTTGGCCACGCTCTTACGAGTCAGGTGGACGGCGCGCATGATGGCGGCGATGCTTTCACCGGTATGATAAAGCCACAAAACCTGAGCTCGCTGCACGTCGCGCCGCGGGGCCGTATGCGACTTGCGTAAACGCTCCAACAGATCAAGTTCGTTGGGCAGCAAGACCAAGGGGGGGCGAGTCGATCTTCTCGGCATGCCCCGAGCATAACATGCTTTCATCTAAATAGATATATTTCATTGAAACGTTATACTAGTCTATTGTCCCGGCGTCACTGAGCGTTGGCTTTGGATTCGCCTTGAATCGTTACCCAGATCGTGCTAAGGCCGCCCGAGAATTCAAATGAGCTCTGCGGAAACTTCGCGCGGATTTCTTGCTGTAAGCGCTGCCAGATGGATAACGGCATTTCAAAGACGCGCACGGGGCTCGTGGCCTGAGCGTACTTGCCGAGCTCAGCCATTACGGTTGCAGGCAGCTTGGCGTAGTCACTTTCTGCGATCTTGATTATTTGGGTGACTGGCGTGTCGGGAACCTCCTTTCTCGCAGTCCTCGATCGGTGATCACCGCAACCGCAATCAATCTACGAAGCTAATTTTACCGTTTTCAGGGCTGGGCAAAAATGGCGCCATTGAGTTGAGGGTGAAGTGGGTAAGATTTCCCAAAACGAGGCGCACCGTCGAGACGGCACAAACGAAGTGGCCTCCAAACACACCCTCTCAAGTGATTTGGTCAGCGGGCAAGGTTTTGCCTCGGCCGTCGCCGACCTTGCGGCGGCTGACTTCGGTGAAGATGTCAGTCCATTGCATGATTTCTCCTCATAGCCCCATGCGACTTCTTCTCGTTTGAGAACGTCCCCAAAAATGCTGCGGTACTGATGGTAGCTGCGCGTCGTTCACGCTTCAATGCGCCTGAGAGCGCGGGCTTGCTCGGCATAGGAGGACAGAGTCTTGTCAGCGGTAAAGTAGAGGTCGCGTTCGACGGCCAAACCCAGTCTGCCGCGCACGGCGCAGATCTCCTGGAGGCTTACCGAGCCTATCTCCGGAAGACCCAGGCCAAGGTCACAAAGACCGAATGCCACGTCAGGATCGCTGGGATCGATTTCGGTCAGCAGCCACGTACAGGCCGCGTCCGGCGTGAAGAGCTTGGCCACCGGGTAAAAATCATGTCCGCGCCGGTGTAAAAGAGCAGCAGTTCTGCCGCTTTAGTGGGCAGCAGTTGATGGCGTTTTTAACGCGAGGGCACACAAGGGCGAGGCCGCGGCATTGGGTACGCAGTCTTGAGTGCCTA
>CADDZJ010000203.1 GCA_902812415.1 Acidobacteriota bacterium | reverse complement strand
GCCCTTTATCATCTGGCTCAGCGGCGCGGCTTCCTGAGCAATCGCATCCGGCCTGCCAGGAAAAATGACGACGAAGGGGTCGTGAAGCAGGGCATCAGCGAATTGCGGACCAGAATGCAGGCGGCAGGCGCCCGCACCCTGGGTGAATATTTCGCGCGCATGTCGCCAGCCTTGCAGCCCTTTGAAGAACACATCCGGGGAGCAGACCGTTGGACGGCGCGCGATATGTACAAAGAGGAATTTGAAAAAATCTGGGAAGCTCAAGCCCCGCATTGCCCCCACCTGCTCACTTCAGAGCGCAAGAAAGCCTTACACCATGCAATCTTCCATCAGCGCCCGCTATGGTTTGACGAGAATACCATTGGCCCATGCGAGCTTGAGCCGGGTTGCCGCCGCGCGCCCGCCTATTTGCTCCTTTCCCAGCGCTTCCGGCTGCTTCAGACCGTGAACAACATCCGCGTGGTCCCACCCGGTGAGAAGGAACGCCCGCTTACGCCGGAAGACCGCAAAAGGCTGATTGACGAACTCGAACTTAAAGTCGATCTCACCTATGCCAAAATCCGCAAGTTGTTGGGGCTCACCAAAGACTATACTTTCAACCTCGAACGCGCCCAAAACGAATCCATCAAGGGCAACCGGACGAATGCGGATTTCTACGCCGTGTTTGGCGAACGCTGGCTCCGCATGACGACCGAGGAGCGCGACCAGGTTGTGGAATACGTCCACGCTTTCCAGAAGCCCGACAAGCTGCGTGAGGCCGCTCGAAAGCGTTGGGCCTTGAGCGATGAAGCGGCTGAGAAGCTAAGCGAAATCACCTTTGAAGCCGATTATATCAATCACTCCCGGCAGGCGATGGAAAAGCTGATGCCGTTGCTCGAGCAGGGCCTGACCTACGGGGAAGCCCGCCGCAAGCTCTATCCTGAAAAATTTGAGGCAATCCAGGCAGCGCCTTTCCTTCCCATGGTGAAAGAAGCCTTGCCGGAAGTCAGAAACCCGGCGGTGACGCGCAGCCTCACCGAACTGCGCAAAGTGGTGAATGCCATCCTTCACCAGTATGGAAAGCCACAGGAAATCCGCATTGAACTTGCGCGCGAGCTGCGAAAATCCAGAAAACAGCGCGAGGCGATCACGAAGAAGAACCGCGAAAACGAAGCCGCCAGAAAGCAGGCTGCCAAGAAGATCGGGGAAATCACCGGAGATGCAAACCCATCTCGGGATGACATCCGGCGGATGCAACTGCTCGATGAATGCGGATGCCACTGCGTCTATTGCGGCGAGCCGATTTCAGGAAAGAATTTTCTCGGCCGGGAATCCCAGATTGATATCGACCACATCATTCCTTTCAGCCGTTCGCTGGATGATTCGTTCACGAACCTGGTCCTTTGCCACAGCCATTGCAATCGCAACAAGGGCAACCGGACGCCGTTCGAGGCTTTCTCCGGAGACCGAGAGCTTTATGACCGGATTCTCGACCGCGTGCGGAAGTTTTCGGGCGATCGCCGCACCGTGGCCGAAAAGCTTCGCCGCTTTAAGTTGAATGATGAAGAACTGACCAAGTTTCTCGAAGACTTTCGCAATCGCCAGCTGAACGATACGGCCTACGCCGCCCGGCTTGCCGTGCGCTATCTGGCCCTGCTTTACGGCGGCGTGGTGGATGCAGAAAACCGCCGCCGCGTTCAGGCCACATCCGGACAGGCCACGTCTTACCTGCGGAGTCTCTGGAAGTTGAATAGCATCCTCGGAGACGGAACAACGTCAAACGGAGGCCGATTGCCCAAGGAACGCACCGACCATCGCCATCACGCCGTGGATGCCGTCGTGATCGGATTGACGGATGCCGGAATGATGAAGCGCCTGAGCGATGCCGCCCAGCGCGCCCCGCTCGAAGGCCGCCGCCGCTTTGCCGGTCTGGAAGCGCCCTGGTTGAACTTTGTCGATACCGTACGCCAGCAGATTGAGCAAATTGTCGTCTCCCATCGCGTCTCAAAAAAGGTGAGCGGGGCGCTGCACGAAGAGACCATCTATTCCCCGCCCTTTCCCGATCAGAAAGTCCGCGTCCGCAAGCCACTCAGCGCCCTCACCAAGAACGAAGTTAAGGACAACATTGCCGATCCGGTGGTCAAAAAAATGGTTCTTGAAAAACTCGGCGATGGCGATCCAAAGAAAGTCTTCGCCAACGAAGCCAACCTGCCCTGTTTTGAGACCCGGGATGGCCGCCGCATTCCCATCCGGCGAGTGCGCATTATGAAAGCGACGCCGACTTTTCCGCTGGGTGAAGGCAGAACGGCTCGGCACGTCACGTCCGAATCCAATCATCACGTCGAAATTTATGCGGCGGTCGATGAACGCGGAAACGAAACTCGATGGGACGGCAAGGTGGTTTCTCTCTATGAAGCCTACCAGCGTAAAAATGAAGGAAAGCCCATTGTTCAGCGCGATCATGGTCCACTGGTGAAATTCAAGTTTTCGCTCGCTCCTTGCGAAGTTATAGAGTGTGACGATGGGCAAAGTGGAAGAACGCTGCTCATGTGTAAGGGATCATCAGAGTACACTGCGGGTCAAATAGTGATTAGCTTATTGCCGCTCAATGATGCTAGCAAGGGCCCGAAGTTAATCCGGCGTGTTCCAAATTGGCTTTACGAGAAGCATGCCCGCAAAGTGTCCGTCAGCCCGCTGGGAGAAGTGACGGAAGCTCATGATTGAACAAAATTCGAGATTGACGATTTGAGATTGCGCATCGCAGAGGGCAGATTTCAAAGCAGTGTGATCAGGGGCGAGAAAAATTATGACGTATGAGCGCTTCGAGCAGCTTCCGGTGTGGCAGTCAGCCATTGGGCTGGCCCGGCAGATTTACGCACTGACTTCGGGGCCAGCCTTTCGCCGCCAGCGCAGCCTGTGCGATCAGCTCGAGCGGGCAGCCGTCTCCGTGTCCAACAACATTGCCGAAGGCTTTGAGCGCGGAACCACGCAGGAACTGCTGACGTTCTTGTATATCGCGCGCGGCTCGGCGGGAGAAGTTCGGTCGATGCTTTGCCTGATGGAAACCCTGCCCGGCTTCGACGATCTCAAATCTGAAATTTTAAATTTGAAATCCGAGGCGGAAGGCGTCTCCCGGCAACTGCGCGCCTGGGCCGATTCCCTGCAAAACTCGAAAATCCCCGGCCAGCGCTACCTCACTGAGAAAGCCCGCAAAGCAACCCGCGCCCGGGAAGAACGCGAAAAATTTCTGGATGAGCTTCGCGCGCTGCGGGAGCGCGCGGCTAGCCAACCTCAGCCGGTGTTCAACGGGGGATCCGGTGAGTGACCGTATTCTGGATATTTCCGAGCGGCCAGCGCGGCTGAGCGTTCGCAACGGCCTGCTGGTGATCAACTTCGACGGCGAGGAGGAACACACGCTTCCGCTGGCCGACGTGGCCGTTCTGATCGCGTCGCATCCCCGGATTTCCTATACGCAGGCGGTGCTTGCGGGCCTGGCCGAAGCTGGAGCCATGTTCATCGCCTGCAATGGAAAACACATGCCTGCGGCCATGCTGCTGCCGCTTGAAACCCATTCCACGCAAACCGAGCGCTTTGCGCGCCAGGCGGAGCTTCCACTGCCTGCCCGCAAGCAACTCTGGCGCCAGATTGTGCAGGCCAAGCTGCGCGCCCAGGCCGACCTGTTGCGCGAACGCATGGGGCAGAGTTACGGCCTTGAAAATCTGGCCTTGAAGGTCCGTTCAGGCGACCCGCAAAATCTGGAAGCACATGGCGCGCGCATTTACTGGAAGGCGCTTTTCGGCGAGGATGACTTTCGCCGCAATCCCGAAGGCGAGGGGCTGAACCCGTGTCTCAATTACGGCTACGCCGTGCTGCGCGCGGTTACAGCGCGGGCGCTCTGCGGCGCGGGCCTTCATCCTTCGCTCGGCATCCACCATCACAACCGCTATGACGCCTTCTGCCTGGCTGATGATTTGATGGAGCCGTTCCGCCCGCTCGTGGACCGCGTGGCCGCGCGGTTGCGTGATGAACGCGGCCCCAACCCGCCTCTCGATCAGGAATCCAAAAGGAAAATACTCGAAGAACTGCTTGGGCGCTTTACCGTCGAGGGCGAGTGCCGGATGTTGTTCGACTGGGTCAGCCGTTCGGCTTCATCGCTCCGAGCCGCCATTGAAGGTGAGAGGACAAAACTGTTTTTCCCACGCATCCAGGGTTCGGATCATGCCATGCCATGAACTTGCGCTCTCAGGTTACAAGACCATGTGGCTTTTCGCCATGTACGACCTGCCTGTGGATAAGCCCGAGTTGCGCCGCGAATATGGGCAGTTTCATAAGGCTCTGATCCGGCAGGGCTTCACCATGCTCCAGTATTCCGTCTATGTGCATTACGTGAAGAGCGAGGATGCTGAAGAGACGCTGCGCAAAAAGGTCCATGCCAGCATCCCCAGCCATGGGCAGGTACGCCTGATCGCGGTGACAGATCGGCAGTTTGAAAAGATGGAAGTTTATGTGGGGAAAAAACGCAAGCCCGTTGAAGATCCGCCGCTACAACTCATGCTTTTTTGAAATTCAGAAAGGGGTTGATCCCCTCGAAATCAACGACTTCGAGGGGATAGAG
>CADDZJ010000202.1 GCA_902812415.1 Acidobacteriota bacterium | reverse complement strand
GCTTTTGCTTGATCTTTCGAGGTACATCCGAAATTCGATGCCGTCCACTTTTCGAAGCCGGTAAGTCGCGTGTTTGCACGAGTTAGGTCTGGGCATCACAAAAAAATGAGGAAAGTCCTGTTTTTTTGATAAATTTTTCGATACCCCAAAAGGTCTAATTTAAAGGTAGCCCCAGAGGGCAAGTCCGCCGCTGTGCTACCCCAGATCAAAATTCTATGCATGCTATGGAAGGACAATCAATGAGATTGTGGAGAGCCAGAAAATAAAAGAATCAACTTGGGGAGCGCAGAAGGCGCTTTTGCCAAATGAGGCAAGTCATGCTAATCTATTGATGTAAAAAGTAAATTTAGAAAACATTGGTGAGGAAGACGGGCGGATGCCGCTGACCGCAGAGAAAAAGACCACGCTTATCGAGGGTTTTCGAGTTCATTCCAAAGATACAGGTTCGCCGGAAGTGCAGATTGCGCTGCTCAGTGAGCGCATCTCTTATCTCAATGAACATTTCCGCGCCCACCGTAAAGACCATTCCTCGAGAAGGGGACTGATGATTATGGTAGGCAAGCGGAAGCGCTTATTGGACTACTTAAGGCGCAGCAATCCGGAGAGCTATAAGCAGGTTATCGAACGGCTAGGCATCCGCAAATAGCCGGGTTGAGATCCAAGATCTTAAGGTTTTGCGATTTTGAAGGTTCGAGACAGCCCCTGCCTTTAAGCGCAGCGGAGAAATGTCGATTACTCTTCAGGTCCCTCACCCCACCCCAGTGGGGCATCGCTGATGCCGGGATGCCCGCTTCAATGAGAACCCCATCCATTCTGCCATGAGGACTGGTATAGATTCTCACCGTGGTTCGCTTCGGACGCCCTCCTTCCTGTCAAGACTGAGGCGTTGCCCGGAAGGCCTGGCAGCCTTGCGCCGTTTTCGCCCAAAGCATGGAGGAAAAATATGCAGCAGCAGATCAGTGTGCCTTTAGGCTCGAACACTTTGACGATTGAGTGGGGCAAACTCGCCAAACAGGCGGGCGGATCCGCTTATGTGCGATATGGAGATTCGGTCGTATTAGCGACGGCCTGTACCGCCGAGCCGCGTGAAGGAATCGATTTCTTTCCTTTGACCGTCGATTATCGTGAATATAACTATGCGGCGGGTAAGATTCCCGGAGGCTTTTTCAAGCGAGAGGGACGACCCACCGAAAAGGAAATTCTCACCAGCCGGCTCATCGATCGCCCGGTGCGGCCTTTATTTCCGGAAGGGTATCAGGATGAAACACAGGTTATTGCCCTTGTCCTCTCGGCAGACGCCGAGCACAATCCCGATATCATCGGCGTCGTCGCCGGGGCCGCAGCGCTCTATCTTTCGGACATCCCGTTCTATACTCCGATCGGAGCGGTGCGTGTAGGGCTGCTGGACGGTCGCTTCATCACCAATCCCACCTACGAGGAAATGAAAACCAGCCTTCTGAACCTGGTCGTTGCCGGATCGGAGGAAGGCATTATGATGGTCGAGGCAGGAGCCAAGGAGGTTTCCGAGGCGGTGATCCTCGATGCCATCCAGCACGCACATGCAGAAATCCGCAAAATTGTGGAGGCGCAGAAGCAGCTTTTCGCCAAGCTGGGAATCCAAAAGCGTGAATTCACGCCGCCCGCCCACGATGAAGCCATCTCTCGCCAAGTTTCAGAACGCGTGAAAGATGCGCTCCACGAGGCGATGGATACCTCAAAATATTCCAAGCTGCAAAGCGAGAAGAAAGTTAAGGAACTTCGCAAACAATTACTGGAAAGCTTTCCGGCTGAAGACGAAGAAAAACTCCGGGAGGCTCGACACGCCTTTGATGCGCTCCATGAGCGACTCTTCCGCGATGACGTGCTGCTGAAGCGTCGGCGTCCGGATGCGCGGGCTTTTGATGAGGTCCGGCCCATCACCTGCGAGGTAGGGCTGCTCCCGCGCACGCATGGTTCAGCCCTGTTCACGCGGGGTGAGACCCAGGCCCTGGTAACCGCCACTCTGGGCACAGCCGAAGATATGCAGCGGCTTGACGTGCTGGAAGGCGAGTCCTTCAAGCGCTTCATGCTGCACTACAATTTTCCGCCCTTCAGCGTCGGCGAAGTAGGCTTCCTGCGCGGGCCTGGCCGGCGCGAAATCGGCCACGGGAATCTGGCTGAGCGCGCGCTTTCGGCCGTGGTCCCCGACGAGGAGAAATTTCCTTATACGATTCGCGTGGTTTCCGACATTCTCGAGTCCAACGGCTCCTCTTCCATGGCGACCGTTTGCGGCGGCTGCCTTTCCTTGATGGATGCCGGTGTGCCAATTTCCTCGCCCGTCGCGGGCATCGCCATGGGGCTGGTCAAAGAGGGTGAGAAGTACGCCATTCTGACGGACATTGCGGGCGCCGAAGACCATTACGGCGATATGGATTTCAAGGTGGCCGGCACCCGGGAAGGCATCACGGCCCTCCAGATGGATATTAAAATCAGCGGCGTGACTTCCACGATTATGGCCGAAGCGCTGGAGCAGGCCAAGGCTGGACGCTTGCACGTGCTTGGCAAAATGCTGGAAGCGCTCGCCGAGCCGCGCACCACGATTTCTGCCTACGCGCCCCACATTTATACCGTCCGCATCAATCCGCAAAAGATCGGAGAACTGATCGGGCCGGGCGGAAAGGTGATTCGCGGGATCATTGAAGAGACCGGAGTAAAGATTGATGTGGAAGATGACGGGCGCGTGAACATCGCCGCCACCGACCAGAACTCTGCGAATAAGGCCATGAAAATGATCAAGGATCTGGTGGCCGAGGCGGAAATTGGCAAGACGTATCTCGGCAAGGTGGTTCGCCTGGCTGATTTTGGCGCTTTCGTGGAGATTTTCCCGGGCACCGACGGCCTGCTGCACATCAGCGAGATCGCCGAGCATCGCATCCAGGATATCCGCAAGGAATTAAAGGAAGGCGATCAGCTTCTGGTAAAGGTCATCTCCATCGAAGGAAATAAAATTCGCCTCAGCCGCAAGGCGGTCCTTCGTGACCAGCGGCAGAAGGCTGGAGCATAACATCTGCCGCCTTCCCTCTGGCGTCGGCGTGCAAGAGCCAATCCTCCGAACAATTCATCTCACCCGCGAGGTCTCCGGGCTGCGGCTTGTGGACGATATTTCTGTTGAGGTCTATCGCGGCGATATCCTGGCGGTCGTCGGGCCGAGCGGGTCAGGCAAATCATCCTTTTTGCGCCTGCTCAACCGGCTCGACGAACCCACCGCCGGGAGCGTCTATTTCGAGGGCAAAGATTACCGCGAGATTCCTCCCCGCGAGTTGCGCCGGAAGATTGGCCTCGTCGCCCAGGTTCCATTTCTGTTTCCCGGCTCCGTCGCCGATAATCTCCGCTTTGGCCCCAGCCAGCAGGGAAAACACCTTTCCGACGAAATTGTGGCTTCTCTTCTGGAAGAGGTGGGCCTTGCGGCCTACGCCGCGAAAGACGCGCATTACCTTTCAGGAGGCGAGGCGCAGCGCGTTTCCCTGGCGCGCGCGCTTGCAAACTCTCCATCGGTTTTGCTTCTCGATGAGCCTACCTCGGCGCTGGACGTAGATTCCAGGCAGGGAATTGAAGAGTTGATCCTGCGAATTGTCCGGCTCAATCAGCTCACCTGTGTGCTGGTGACTCACGACCCGGGGCAGGCGGCGCGCATGGCGAACCGAGCCATGGTCTTAAAAGCGGGAAAACTCGAACGAGCGGGCCTTATCGGGGAGGTGCTGCGTGTTCAAGCTGGCGTTTAATCATCAGGTTCTGGTGGGCTTGATTCAGTCGGCGATCACGGCGGCATTGGCCCTTGCCGTCATGATGGTGGCTCGCCAGAGGAAAATTCACCTGGAGCGGGAAACCGTGGTGGCCCTGGCCCGGGGTCTGGGTCAGATCGTGATCGTGGGCTGGGTTCTGATCATTTTGCTGCGCGGGCCGCGATGGACCAGCGTTTTCATTCTGGGCGCCATGCTTTTGGTTTCCGCAAAATTCTCCGCGCAGCGGGCGAAGGGAATTCCGGGCGCTTTTCACGTCTCTCTTTATTCCATCGGGTGCGGAGCAGGCGTCGTGATTCTGCTCATGACCTGCGCCGGAGTCATCGACACAGCCATCACGGCGCTGATTCCGATCGGCAGCATGGTGATTGCGAACGCCATGAACACCAACTCGCTGGCGTTGAACCGGTTTCGTTCGGAAATTCAATCCCACACGGGCCTGATCGAAACGGCTCTCGCTCTAGGCGCGGATTCCAGGCAGACGGCCGCTCCCTACGTCCAGGCCTCATGCGAGTCAAGCCTGATTCCAGCCATTGATTCCATGCGCTCGCTGGGCATTGTCTGGATTCCGGGATTGATGACCGGCATGTTGCTGGCCGGCTCGAATCCCATTTATGCCGCACTCTACGAGTTCGTCATCATCGCCATGATCTTGTCCGCTTCAGCGCTGACCTCGATCCTCAGCACGTTGCTCATTCGCTCTCAGGCCTTTTCACCGGCGGAACAATTAACGCTCAGGCCAGGCCCACGGCAGGCTTGAGAAAACAGCGACGACTTTGCGTCATCTTGAACCTCCGTTCTCAACGCGCCTGTAACGGCGCAAAGCCGCTGCTAAACGTTTTTCAGCGATACCCCTTGCCATCCCCCAGTTTTGGGAGCCAGCTTTTTGCAATATGGGCTTGACATGAGCGCTCTCTTGTGGTTTCATCAGTATTGATGAAACACGAGAAGATCCGGCAGGCCCGTCAGGAACTGGTCCG
>CADDZJ010000201.1 GCA_902812415.1 Acidobacteriota bacterium | reverse complement strand
GCTAACGCTCTGTATGCCGCTGTCCTGCTCGCGCACGCGCACCGTGAAGAAAGCCGACGGAACGGAGCAGGAAGAGGAGTTCACCTATACCCACTTCACCTATAAGCCTCACTGGTTTGTCCTGTCCCAGACCGAAGGCGCGGAGTATCAACCGCCCGCTATCCCTGAATGGAACGAGCAGCAGGCGCTCGCCACCTTAAAGATCGAACGCATTCAGTTTGAGAACCTGGACGGTAACACTCAGGGTTACGCCCGGCGCGGCGGCAAGATCGCCATCAATCCCCTCGCCGCTCTTTCTTTCAAAACCCTCTTCCATGAACTGGCGCACTGCCTCTTGCACTGCCAGGACACCGACCTCACCGACACTGATAAGACACCCCGTAGTGTGGCCGAAGTCGAAGCCGAAGCCGTGGCCTTACTGTGCTGCGAATCGCTTGGCTTACCCGGCGCTGAATATTGCCGGGGCTATATCCAGACGTGGGCGAAGGGCGAGCCGATCAGCGAACGCTCTGCCCAGCGCATTTTTCACGCCGCCGACCGGATTCTGAAAGCCGGTTACGCGGAAAAACCAATCACCAACACCGAGGCCCCGTGAGGGGGCTTCGGCTTCCTTCCCGGATTGCCAGAACTAACCAATTAAATCGAAAGGAGATAACTCACGATGGGACAGTATCACGTAGTGGTTAATTCAGATAAGCGCCAGCTTATGGTTCCTACCCGGCTTGGCGACGGCTTGAAGCTTCTTGAGTTCGGAGACGGCGGAGCCACACTCACCGCGCTTGCCATCCTGCTTGCAAAGGACAACGGGCGCGGCTTGGGCGATCTTCACGTCGCCATGCCCGATACGCCGCTTGAGAACTGGGAGAAAAACGAATACAACCTCAAGCGCGTTCGCACCCCGCACGCTCACCTTGTTGGCTCTTGGGCCGGCGACCGCATCACGATTGCCGGCGATTACGGAGACAACCTGCCCGGCCAGGAAGAAAACCTCTATTACGTTGCGCAGCGAGAGTACGAGGATATCTCGGCTCCGATGCGCGAATTGATCCGCTGCGATAAGTGGCTCCGCGAAAAATTCGAGGAGCAATTCAAATGGGCTGAGCCCCTCAAAAAAAGGGAATCAGCCTGAACTTCACCGCGCGGGCGGCTGGTTGCCCGGAATGGGCACTGGCCGCTCGCCTTTCATAGATTTCAACGGCGATCACCACTTCTTCCCCACTCCTTCGGCTCATAGACCGGGGGTACATCCATCCTGCTGCGCCCACCTGGTCTTGAGCTTCTCCTTGCGCTCGACCTCTTCACCCTCGGTGACTGCCTCGAAGTCGCTGCTACCTCTACTCGTCTATGCCTCCTGATTCTCAAAGATCGCCAGATATTCTTCCTTACTCAACACGGTATCGTAGAGACCGATTTGCACCTCGCCTTTGTGACGATTGATACCGGTGTACTCCAGGCTTGGGTCTTCGTAGCGCTTGAACTTGTACACCGCATCGTTCATCAGGGCGCTGTTGAAAACCCCCAGGCTGACCAAAAGTTCAAAGTCTGCCACCGTCAGGCCCGTCACTTTTCTGAACAAGCCGGGCTCCAACTGGGTGATGACATCCTTCAGCGTCCGCTCTCGATAATCGGTCAGGTAGAGGAAGATGGGAATGCGCGTAGCGAACTTGATGAGCTTCTCCTGAATCTGCTTGCGCAGGCTTTTGTACTCCTTTTCTTCGCTGCTCAGTTCCTTTTTTTCTTCCGGCGTTAATTCGCGATCGTTGGCCTCTTTCTTGACCTTCTTGACCGCCTCGGATTTGTTGATGATGGTTTCAATCTCGCCTCTTAGGTTGCGAAAACCCTCGATGCTCATCAATGCTTTCATCGCCGCTTCATGGTTCATCAGCTTGCTCAGGGTCTCATTATCCACATTGACCAGCAGGGCGCTCTCCCAACGTTTGGCCAGCAGGGTGGCCGTAGTGCCACTCATGGCCATATCCAGCACGCCAGCGGCGTCAATCTGTTTCATCGAACTGCCGTCAAAGGCCAGCACCGGCAAGAAGCGGATGAACTCTTCCACCTTCTTTTCCGGGCTGTCCTCGTTGACATTCAGTCGGCAGCTATAGTCGGCGATCTGCCGCAGGGCGCGCTCAGGTGCAAAGTCAAAGATGTAGCATTCTTCTTTGAGGATCAGTTCTTCGTTGGGCGATTGACTATCGGGATTTTGGATCGTCCAGGGCGATTGCACGCGGAAGGCGGCCTGGAAATAAGTCTCCGGGCTGGATGAGTTGCGCAACACGAAGATACCTGTCCAGGGTCTGACCGTGACGCCGGTGGTGAGCTTGCCGCAGGTGAGGGTGATGGTTTTGGTCTTCAGCGGATCGTCCATTGCTTTTAAAACCGGCGGCAGCGCCTTCACCCCGATGCCTGCCTGAGCGCCGGCGGCTACGATCACCCGGTAGTCGTGATAGAAGCGGTTTTGCCCTTTGGCCAGCAGGTTGCGCATGGCGTAACAGGACGCCACACTGGGAAGAAACCACAAGGTGTGCGTGAGCGCATTTAGCAAGCGCACATCCGAAAACGGCAGCGGCGGCTTCTGTGCCCCCAGTTTGAGATTGTCAATGCTGGTTGGCAGGAACGCGCCGCGGATCAGGTCCAGCCATTTCTGGACCTCGTCTTCATGGACAAAGCGGGCGCTGTCGCCGACCCCTTCGGCGCGGAAAAATTCGTTGAGATCAAACTCGTTGAACTCGCCCTTGAGGGCAATCTCGCGGATGGCATCCGGCAGTTGGTAGGTGAGCAGCACCATGCGCGGCAGAACGGCATACGGGTTATCGGGTCCTTGCCATTCCTCCTTGGCCTTCTGCTCATCCGAATAGGTCCAGTTGTAAATCTGCTCTTCGATGAACTCGCCGGTGGCCAGCGCCCGAAACGGGGTTCCGGAGAGATAGAGATAATGGTCGGCGGTGATGGGCAGGATGTCCTCGTCGAAGTACTCCAGCCCTTCGCCGAAGGCTTCGCGGCGCTCCGCGTCGTCCTCGGCTTCAAATAGATCCCTGGCTTTCTCCCGCCAGGCACCGAAGTGATACTCGTCGAAGATGACGCAGTCCCAGTGGGTGGCGTGGACCCATTCGTTCTTGGTCTTGATGCCGCCCGTGCTGGGGTTACGACCCAGATAGTCCTGAAACGAACCGAAGCAGACCAGCGGGCGCTCTCTGTCGTACTTTGGCTCGCCGGTTTTGGGCACATCTTTGCTGGCGATGAACTGCCAGCCCTCGAAATCAACGTGGGTTTTGAGGTCCTCTTCCCAGGCGCTCTGCACCGCCGGCTTGAAGGTCAGCACCAGCACCTTTTTCCAGCCCATGCGCCTGGCCAGTTGGTAGGCGGCAAAGGTCTTGCCGAAGCGCATTTTGCAGTTCCAGAGAAAGTGCGGCGGCTTTTGGTTCTCGCGGCGGTAGCTCTGGAAATAGGCGATGGTTCTTTCGACGGCGGCTTCCTGCTCGGGGCGCATCTTGAAATCAAGGTGACGCCGCTCCTCTATGAGCTGCCCCTCACGCACGGCAAGGATCGCCCGTTTGACATCTTCCACCGTGCAGCGGAACCACTCGCCCGCCTCGTGCCGCACGCCATTGATACGCAGCATCTCGTGTACCTCGTGGTCGCTGAAGGCGGCGCCGTCACCCCGCATGGCCGGCTCTTCCAGCACGATGCGGTAGGGCACTGCAACCGTGCCGAGCTGCTCCTGCACGCGCTGGCGCACATCGCGGGTGGTGTATCCGACTTTCAGCAAGCCCTGATGGCTTTCGACACCCACCAACTCGTAGGCGTAGATGGTGGGCTTAGCTTCCGGGCGTCGGGGGAAAAAGTCCTTAGGCATCGTTGTCCTCCCCGTTGTCCATCGGGCGGACCATCGATTCGATGAAGGCGATTTCGTCGCCTGTTAGACCATATTTTTGTAGAGCGCTTCGTCAGTCCAGGGTTTGGAAAAGTCTTGCATGGGGACAAGGGCATATTTGTCGCGCATGGCATGCTGTGTGTTCTTTTTGAGCATGATGCAGAATCGGAAGAAACGTGTCCTGATGTAACTCATTACGTTTTCACATTCTATTTTGAATGAAAATGGTCCAATAAGCAGGTAAGCTTGTGTACAACAACTATTCGGCTCACCGAGAAATGGTTTCGCCAAATAGCGATACGGGTATTCCCCGCGCTCACCGTAAGCTGCTGCAATGTAAACCTTCCATCTAGGTATCCATTGATGGTTCCGGCGCACTACATCCTTGCTTATATATCCAACTCCGTTCACTGTGTAGATTTTGATAGAACCTTCAAATGGTTTCTCCTTGTAGTCCCTAAAGGAGGAAATGATCCCGAAAGGCGTCTGAGGGCTCACGAGTGAGGAAAAGGAGATGTCCATTTGTTGGAGGATCTTGCGAAGAATAGGGATTGCTTCGTTGAAACGGATGAACGTATCACATCCTTTTTCGAGTAGCGGACGAGTCATAGTTGAACGTATTTGTTGCCCTTTCATACTTATGATGTTACAGTCCCCCTCGTTGTCACGATCCCAAAGGAAATAGCAAACACCACCTGAAATATCTACCCCTGGGAAACAATCTGTGGCATTTGGGTAATCAACGAGAGTTCTGATTCGCCTATCCGCTAACATTTCCTCCCTAACAGGTTGCTGAAAAATGGCTGTAATTAAAAAAATTCTGTCGCTGCAACCACGGTTTCACGAGTCTGGTGGAAGCCCAGCACCCCTCCGCGCCACCCTTTCGAGTGGCTCTCGGTGCCTTTT
>CADDZJ010000200.1 GCA_902812415.1 Acidobacteriota bacterium | reverse complement strand
TTGGCGGCCATCAGCGTGGATCAAGGCCAGGGACAATCAGCGCTGCGCTATCTCGATGCATTGCCGGAGGAGGTCAGGCATCAACCTTCTGTCGAACTGCTCGAAGCGAAGGCGCTTCATGCGGAGGGGGAAACAGTAGAAGCTGAGAAGGTGTGAAAAAATCGAAAAATCTGCTTGATTAGCTATACAGCTATGATATAGTGGCCTCCAGCCGGACTTCCGGTGGGGAGCCAAGCATGGGTTATCAGTCCACCGTCCAAGTGATCCAGCGCGGGGGTAAGAATCGCCAGTGGTATTTGATCTGCCCCGCGCCCTTGGCCCAGGCTTTGGAGATCGAAAAGGGCGAGGTGATCGAATGGGTGGTGGAGGACAAACATACCTTGATCCTGAAACGCGCTCCCCGGCGTCCGGCCCCAACCCCAACCCAGTGGAGAGCGCATGGCGAGTGAAACCGAGATCCATCAGGAAATGATGTGGGCCGATCTTAGACCCGAAGGGCCAGCATCCCGTTCCGTCCCTGCCCAGCCGGAAGTCCAAGGGCAGCCCCGGCTGGAGCCGGTGAACCGGCAGCAGATGGTGTGGCGGACGATTGATGTCGAACGGCTGATTGAGGAGGATCATCCGGCGCGAGCGATCTGGGAGTTGGTGGGGAAACTGGACTTGAGCGGTTTTCGCCAAGCCATTGGCGCGGTGGAAGGGAGAGCGGGACGCCCGGCGCTGGACCCGCAGTTGCTGATCAGCTTGTGGATTTACGCCTACAGCGAGGGAGTGGGTTCGGTGCGCGAGGTCGCCCGGCTGTGCGAGTACCACCCCGCCTATCAGTGGCTGACCGGCCTGGAACCAGTCAATTATCACAGTCTGTCGGATTTTCGGGTGGAACACCGTGCGGCTCTCGACAAGTTGTTCACGCAAGTATTGGGGCTTTTGAGCGCGGAGGGGCTGGTGACCTTGCAGCGGGTGATGCACGATGGGACCAAGGTGAAGGCCTTTCGCGGGGGCGGATACGTTTCGGCGCGAAGAGAAGATTCAGGCTCACCTGGAGATAGCTCGCCAGCAGGTGGAGGCGATGGGCGATCCTCGCAATGAGGAACTGAGCCAACGAGTCGCGAAGGCTCGGGAGCGGGCGGCCTGCGAGCGGCAACAACGGCTGGAGTTGGCCCAGAAAGAACTGGAGAAGCTGCGCAAAACAAAGACGACGGCGGAAGCCAAGCAAGAGGCGCGGGTGAGTGAGACCTGCCGCCTCAGTTTGTTCCCGCTCATGACCACGGCTTGTTTGAATACTATCGCTCTCTGGCTTCCTCCACCCGATTGGGCGTGGTGCTTTTCCAGTGTCCCACGTTCAACTTCAGCATCTCACTGCTCGAGCGGCTGGCCGAAATTCCAAACGTTGTCGGGCTTAAAGATGAGCACGGCGACATGAAGCAATTCGTACGCCAATTCAGGGCGGTAGGCAACCAAATCGAGTTGCTCTGCGGAGTCGGCGAGATTCTGGCTCCCAGCTACTTCGCGCTGGGCGTGAAAGGCTTTACGAGCGGGATCATCAATTTCATGCCTCAGACTCCGCGGCACATCTGGGACCTGCTTCAGGCCGGGCGCCTGGAGGAAGCGGCGCGCGTGGTGGAATGCGAGGCCATTCCGGTTTTTGACATGAGAAAGAAACGCCCCGGATATACCACAACGGTCATCAAGGAAGGCATGAACCTGTGTGGGGCCTGGGCGCAGGCACGGTGCGTCCACCGCTCGCGCCGCTTGCCGAATGCGACCGCCGGGAACTTCGCACCATTCTTGAAAGAATAGGCGTACTTTAGAGAATCGTCAGATGACGTGTGGCGGCGGCTTTATGAGTCCGTGTGAAAAGACTGAAAAACGCGCTGTAGCAGAGATGGTCCCGGTCGACGAGTCGGTTGAAAAATAAAGGCCTGCGGTGAGGACATCGCCGCTACACATCTCAACAGAGCGTTTCAATGTGGCCGTATCGAGGAGTTATAAGAGCTCGTGAGCCTACCGAAGGCCTGGATGTCCTGGAGCAGCGGCAAAGATAGCGCCTGGGCGTTGCACACGATTCAGCAGCAACAGGAATATGAAGTCACAGCGCTGCTGACAACCGTGAATACCACCCATGGCCGCGTGGCGATGCATGCGGTCCGTGAATCCCTGCTTGATCTGCAAGGGGAAGCTCTGGGCCTGCGGCTGGTCAAGGTTCCTCTTCCCTGGCCTTGCCTGAACGAAGCCTATGAACGCGCCATGCTCAGCGCATTGGACCAGGCCCGCTCGGAAGGCGTCACCCACATGATCTTCGGCGATCTGTTTCTCGAAGACGTCCGCCGCTATCGGGAGGAGAAACTTCAAGGCACAGGCTTTACGCCGCTATTCCCAATCTGGGGCATCAACACCGCTAAGCTCGCGCGAGAAATGGTGGCTGCCGGACTCCGCGCCTGGCTCACCTGCGTCGATCCCAGGAAGCTGGATCATGCTTTCGCAGGGCGCTCCTTTGACGAGCGACTGATTGAAGAACTACCGGCCGGAGTCGATCCCTGCGGAGAAAACGGCGAATTTCACACGTTCGTGTGCGACGCGCCAGGCTTCCGAAGTTCCATTAACGTCATGCCTGGTGAAATTGTGGAGCGCGACGGCTTTGTATTCGCCGATTTGGTTCCGCCTTAATGGAGTTCTCCAATCTGGAATCTCACTCTTCCCTGCCGCGGACCATAAGGCGGTCAGATGCAACAAACGATCTTCCTGCACAGACTCTACATTTTCGTGATCGAACTGAAATTTTTTTAACGGAATCCGCCGGAGCGTTTAGCCAGCTTTATGCAGCGCTCTCGTTTGCTCCAGCCAACAGGACCATCGTTACCCCTCCACCACCTTCGTGGGATAGGTCTCAAGACAAGATTGGACTCGAGATTTCCTGACCTTGCCACTCTCAAGGCAGATCTTCCAGCTATGGAGAGGGCACACGACAGCAGCGCCGCCCTTTCCCACGCCGCTTCTCTCAGGACGGCACACTGTTCAGCAACCGAATCGCATACTTGCGGTGATAGCCGCAGTTGGCGCAGAACTCGTCCAGAACGCCCTGCTGCTCCGCCCAACTTGCTTGGCGGTACCGGTGATAAATTCGACGTCGATAATCCTTCTTGGAAGCATGACTCATCGCGTAACCCGTCTCCATAACGGGTTATATTTTACGTAGCGCGATTCGGCTTCCTGCGCCCTTTCGTCCTCGTAGATTCGCTTTCTTTCTTCGGGGGAGAGTCCCATAGAAACCGCCCATCGCTAAAGCGCGAGGCGGCGCAGCCCGCCAGCGCGTCCCGCGCTGCCTGCCGGAAAGTGCGTCTCGTACCAAGCGAGGACCCGCTCCTGCTCCTCGATTCCCATAATGAACGGGTATTCCGCCCGCGGGTCCTCCCCCACAGCGTCCGATATCGCACTTGACAGCCGGTTGATCGTTTCCGCCAGCGTGGCGAGGGCCTCCCGCGTCTGGCGCTCATCTCTTGCGCCCTCGCCCTTCTTGTAAGTGATCCCAACCTTAAAGCTGGCAACGAACCGACAGCAGCTTCGCTATTTCCTGTTCAAAGGTCTGATAGTTGTTCTCGTGCTCCACAGCCACGGCGATGGGAAAAGGAAAATCGCCGACCACCTCGTGGTCTTGGCGGCAGAACACCGCGTCCAGGCGCAGAGGCTCCCTTGGCCAGTACCTCAAATCGAGGGCGTTCGCTGTCTCCTCAAGGACGGACCGAGGAGAACCGCTGGGCCAGAAGAGCATGAAACTGTTCCAGCCCCCGCAGTCCGACACACGTCACACCAACCGGAGTCAGAGAGCCGGCTCCGACAACGCTCATATGCTGACAGGAAAGCCTTTAGGAAACTCTCTGCGCCAATCGGGACACTCATAACATCCTCCTCCGCGCTACCCGACGTCGCCCCAGAATACAAGCACAGCGGCCTGGATTCGGAGACTCCTCACTGCCGGTTGGAACGCCTTCCGGCGGACCTCGTCAGCCTCGGCGCGCTGCCTCGATGGCGGCGACGCCGATCTTCTTCATCGTCATCATCGCCTCGAAGGCGCGCTTTGCCTCACCGCCACCAGCCGCAAGCGCATCGGTTAGCGCGCGTGGGGTGATCTGCCAGCAGAGGCCCCAGCGGTCCTTGCACCAACCGCATTGGCTTTCTGTGCCGCCATTGCCGACGATCGCGTTCCAGTAACGGTCCGTCTCTTCCTGATTGTCCGTCGCAATCTGGAAAGAAAAGGCCTCGGAGTGCTTGAATGCCGGGCCGCCGTTGAGGCCAAGACAAGGAATGCCCAGAACGGTGAACTCCACCGTCAGCACATCGCCCTTCTTGCCGCCCGGATAGTCACTGGGGGCCTCGAAAACCGCCGTTACTTCACTATCCGGAAAGGTGGCGACGTAGAAGCGCGCCGCCTCATGCGCGTCCTTGTCGAACCAGAGGCAGATCGTGTTCTTTGGCTTCATGTTCGTGTGCTCCTTGTGGTTGATCGGGGGGCGAACGTCGCAGTCTTTGCGTCGGTCTGTATCAGTGACCTACCAGTTCCTCTGTTGACCTGCGGCAGCCAACGTTTCAAAATTGGCCGCCACCCGCCCTGGCCTTTCGAAATTATACCGCTGGCAGGCACCGACGCAGCCGTTAGCCCTTGATACACCGAACGGCAAGGGCCCACTGCTCCTCGCCACCGCTTTGCCGATAGAGAGCTTGCTTGCCGCGGGCAAAGTTGTAGAAACATGCAGTGGCCGGATCACTCTCTGATGCTGTCCAGTAGAATCCATGGGCTTCCAGTCGTGCAT
>CADDZJ010000199.1 GCA_902812415.1 Acidobacteriota bacterium | reverse complement strand
GGGTTGTGCTATTCTCGGTCAAGCAAAAGCCTCCTCGTCTGGTTCAAACCCGCATCAACACCGTGTTTGTACCACAGGAGGCTTTTCTTGTCTCCAAAAACGTGAATTATCGAGGTTAGGAGATTCCTCGCCGCCTTCGGCTCCTCGGAATGACAGTCTGCTGGAGTTTTTCAGCAATCTGCTACACCTTCTGCGAGCCTGGGCGTTCGTGAAGTATCATCCACGATGTGCCGAACTTGTCCCTGAGCATCGCAAAGCGGAACGCGAAGAAAGTCTCCTGCATCGGCATGAAGATCTCTCCGCCCTCGGAGAGCAGAGCATAAATTCGCTTCGCCTCGTCGATGCTGTTGACCGTGAGTGAAAGATAGGCGCTGCGCATGGGCTTAAAACGATCCGGGGGCACATCAGCTCCCATGAGTTCCGCCCCTCCAATGCTGATGCGAGCGTGAAGGATGACGTTTCTCCATTCCGGTGGAACGTTCGTTGAACCCGGCATTTGACCGTGGGTCATCATCATCGTGATCTTTCCCCCGAGATGCTGTTCGTAGAACCGGAATGCCTGCTCGCAATTGCCCTTCATAGTTCAGATATGTGTGTAGCTTCATAGAGTCGTTTTTCCTTTCAGAATGTAGCTGGAGATGAGAATGTCACGAAGGGGGACAGAATTCATAGCCGTCTTTCTCTCGGCCCTTCGGCGCGCGATTGGAGGCCTGATCCAGTCGTTCAAAGATCTTCAGTCCTTCGGCCCATGAACTGCCTCACCTCAATCGGCATGTTCGTCGGTTTTCGCCAGGTCCCGGCCCTGCCGACAGCCGGGCGGCAATCTTATAGGCTCGTTCCGGATTCATGACGTCCACGATCCAGTAACCCAGGAGAAATTCCTTGGCTTCCGGAAACACGCCGTCTGTGACCGGCACACCGTCCTTTCCGGCTCGCACAACCTTGGCCTGTTCCGGTGCGGCCAAGGCCTCATTGGCCACCAACTCTCCGGATTCGCTCAGTTCCCTGTTGAGGCTCTTCAGGAATGCGAAGTGCGCCTGAACGTCGCCCTTCGACCATGCTCGATACGTGTCAACGCCTGCTTTCGTGCCTGTCATCATCAAAATGTACTTCATGTCTTCTGCTCCTTTCATTTTGTTTTGCGCTGTTTTCTTGCGCTTTCATAGGGGAGTCGGAGCGCACATCCTGTTCTCGACATCCCGGACAAGAAATTTTTTAAAAAGTTGCGCCCTCGTCATGTCGATTTCTCACACCGAGAATCGACTTACGAGTGGAGGTTCGAAAATGACGAGCGATGCGATGGTCCTCGATGTCAGCCAGGATTGGGCGATGGCCTGCAACGTCCAGCAACGGTTTATGCCGAACCTGGATCGAGCGTCCGCCCCCCTGGACTACAGTGCGCGATGCCGGCAGGTGCGCCAACTGGGCGGCTACTGCTACGATTTCGCGCAGCTTGCAGATCAACGCCTAGCGCTGACGATCGGAGACGCCTCCGGCAAAGGTCTCGCCGCAGCGCTCATGATAGCCAACGTCCAGTCATCACTTCGCACAGCCGCGTTGCTCTGTGGAAATGACCTGCCCGCAGTGCTGGGCATCGTGAACCGCCACGCGCATGCGACATCGCTCGAAAATCGGTATGCCACATTATTCTATGGCGTCTTCGACGGAACGACCCGCGCGCTGCGGTACATTAATGCAGGCCACAATCCCCCGATGGTCATTCGATGAGACAGCCCAATTATTTGGCTTGAGACCGGCGGCGCGCTCGGGTTCAGAGAAGTAGGGAGCATCCCGCCAGGCAGCCACGGCAAAGAGACGCTCATCGGTTTCACCTGCCTTCTTGAGGAAGCGGGCGTGCATGTCAACGCAGACGCTGCAGCCGTTGATCTGGCTGGCGCGAAGGTCGACAAGGGCGAGCGTCCGTGGAGGCACGCCGCCCTGTTCCGCCGCCTTCCCGAGGGCTTGCAGGGCCTGCATCGCGTCAGGTAGGATCATCGCTGGATTTTTCATTCGTGCTTGCATGATGGTCGATCTCCTTTGTCACAAAGACTGAATTTCATCCGTCACTACGATGACGGATCAGGGCGGAGGAATGTGACATGGGCAGCACGACGATGAGCTTCAGCCGCCGAAAGGCGGCCACATTGCGCGGCGCCAACCCCAACGAGGAGAAACAGGCTTGAAAGCCAAGACGATCCTTTATTGGACGACCACCTTATTGACAGTCTTGGAATTGCTGCTCGGAGCCGAGTGGGATCTGGCGCGGCAGCATACTGCTGTGACGGTGAATACGCACCTGGGCTACCCACTGTACCTTCTCCGGATCATCGGAATATGGAAGGTCCTGGGAGGCATTGCTTTGCTTGTACCGGGTTTTCCACGGCTCAAGGAATGGGCTTATGCCGGCGTCATCTTCGAAATGACCGGCGCCGCCGCCTCGTGGGCCGCGATGGGTGATGCGACCCAACTGGTCGTGCCCCTGATTTTCGCGGCTCTCGCAATGGCATCATGGGCGCTGCGGCCGCAAAGCCGCACTCTCGAAGTCCTCTTTCACTCCAAGAAACACGCGTAGGCACAGCCTTGCGATGTTGTGGATGGACCGGCATACGCCAGAAGGAAGCAGGCTTCCTGGCCAAGCTAGAGTTTTTTCGCTCGTCGTTGATATTTTGGAACGCGTTCATATAGTTCCATGAAGGAACGCGAACGACTGGGAGAGCGATTCAGGAAGAACCCAAACTATGGAGTACAGCATGGCAAGAATCGAAGGCATTGATCCGAAACAAACTCCATTCCCGATGCGGCAGGTGTTCAAAAAAGTCCGCAAGATGCTGGGCCGCGACCTGACGCCGCAGAAAATCGCGGCGCGAGTGCCACGCGTTTTCTGGGCGTACGCGCTCACCGAATGGCTGCTCGGCCAGAAGGCGAAGGTCCCGCAGCGCCTGCGGTCGTTGGTGCTGCTGCGGACAGCCGTGCGCGTTGGATGTCCGTTCTGAATCGATGCCAATTCGGCCGGTGGCAGAATGTACGGGTTGAGCGACGAGGAGATCGCCGCAATTCTTAACGGGAACTTCGAGGGCTTTGCGCCGCCCGAAGCTGCGTTACTGCGCATGGCGGACGCCGTGGCCGACACCCCTTCGAACGTAAGTGACGAACTCTATGCCGAGTTGCGTCAGCATTTTTCCGAAGAACAACTGATCGAACTCGCCGCGAGCGCGGCGCAGGAACACTTTCGCGCCCGCTACAACCGAGTATTCGATGTAAGAAGCGATGGACTTTATCGGAAAGGACTGCGATTCAAACAGCGGTGATCACCCGAGGCGACCAGGCTGGCCTTCCTGGTCACAGCGGTGGCTTCCTCCATCATGACTGATACGATGACGGGCCAGGATGAAAGGACGTGACCGTGGGCGAACGCGATTGGCTGGCAGAGCAATTCAAGAAGAAACGGGATCACTTGGGGACGGTGGCCTACCGGATGCTCGGCTCGTTGAGCGAGGCCGATGATGCGGTCCAGAAAGCCAGTGCCCCCGTTGTCGCTAGGTATCCAAAGGTAATTGTGGAGCCACCGGCGAAGTTCGGCCTTGCGGAACCGCCGTGCAGCGGCACGAATTGGGTCAGATCCGGCACGAGATTGTAGTTGATCCAGCGATTCCTCCATACAAAAATAACCGTGGCCAGCCTATGACGTCTTGTTCATAGATGGTGCGCTGCTGAAAGCAATCACATAATGTCGTGTCGCCTGGAACAATCACATCCCCCGTTCGTTAAATCACATGTGCAACATACTGGAGGTCAACTCTCGCAATATCTAAACAATTGAGCCGGCAGTACAACATTCCCAACGGCTCGCCTGATAGCTACTCCCTTCAAGTATTGGCCTTGCCTCACATTAAGGGAATTCTCAGCCGTGAATCCGGGCATATTCATTGTCGATTCCTCTTTTGATTGATCTGGTGTTACCTGGACCCCTCCAACGCATCGTCTCCGATTCGGTGCGAAAACCCCTCAGCCCCTCGCCCCAAAGGGTTCGAGGTAAGGGCGCGAGAGGTCGTCCGAAAGGATAGTGCGAACACCTCAATGTAATTGCGAATGACGGCGCTAAGCTGGTATCAGTTCCAGACTGTCATAGGAGGCGGCAGTGTTGATTCGCGCGTCCGAAGAATTTTTGTCAACCCAGGCAGCCACGACATCTCCATCAGCAGCCTGCGAGATGTTAAGGATTGCCATTCCGACGCTGCTGACTGACGCTACGATGCTGGCTCCAAGCGCTTTGTGTCATACCTTTCTGGGGTCGTAGCTCGCCGCGCAGACTTCTCGCGAGACGGCCAGTGGGTGACTTACTACACGCAGAATTACAGGCTTTGGAGGAGCCGCATCGACGGCAGTGGTCGCCTGCAATTGACTTTTCCGCCTTTGAATGCCGGTCCGCCCCGATGGTCTCCGGCCGGCGCACGCATAGCGTTCCGGGGAGACTCTGCCCTGAGCGTGTCAAGGATTTACCTGATCTCGCCTGACGGCGGGACCCCTGAAGCCATTACACCTGCGCATTATTCCCACACTGACGGCCTTTGCTGGTTACCTGACGGAAATTTGCTGATCTTTGGTGAGCTTCCAGCCCCTGGCCTTGAGCAAAGGGAATATGCGATTTACCGGGTTGACCTCCGCACGCGCCAGGTCGAGGAACTGTCCGGTTCTGAAGGGCTCTGGCCCCAGGATGTTTCGCCGGATGGGAAAGACATCGCAGCCTTCACATTGGATAATGCCCGGCTGGTGCTCTTCCATCTAGCATTACGGCGCTCGACCGGCCTGGCGCACGGGAAGTCGCTCTACGGCGCTTACTGGTCGCATGATGGCAAATATATTTACTTTCAGGATCTAGCCCGCATTATTCATGAACGATCTACAAAGCTCGGTTCTCTTTCGTTTTGCTCGATCTGAAGTCAGTCGCGGAGCTCCGGCGGAGATCGGGGCGCGCGTGATGTGCTCGGAGAGGCCCTGAGAA
>CADDZJ010000198.1 GCA_902812415.1 Acidobacteriota bacterium | reverse complement strand
GCGCCGATGTGAGGGGGATGCGCTCGGCTGGATGCCGAGGTTTATACACAGGCGCCGGTGCAAAACTTTATCGCGCAGAACTTTATTCCCGTCAAAATCCACATCAAAGAAAAACCTCAGGATTTCCAAAGATTCAAGGCGGAATGGACTCCCACGCTGATTCTGGCCGAGCCTGATGGAACGGAGCGCTTCCGCTTTTCCGGATTTCTCCCCGCCGACGACTTTCTGGCAGAGCTGCAATTGGGTTTGGGAAAGGCTGCTTTCAGCCGGGGTCAGTTTGAGGAAGCAAAGCGCGACTTTGACGCCGTTGCAAAGGATCACCCGCAAAGTGACGCCGCCCCGGAGGCCATTTACTGGGCTGGAGTCAGCGCTTACAAACAAAGCGGAAAACCTGATCCGCTCAAGCAGGCGGGCGAGGAGCTACGGAAGAAATATCCCGTAAGCGAATGGGCCAAGAAATCTTCCGTGTGGTTGAACTGATCGCGTTAACCGGATGGATTCCCGCCTCCTGCTTTCGCGGGAACAAGCCGCGCGGGAATGACAGCGCCAGCATCAACCCAGCGATCACCCGAGGAATCCGCAGAACCGTCCTGGAGACACACTGAATCCCGGAAAGATTCCTGAGGGATTCGGCGTGCCTAAGTGTAGCGTGACAACCTCGGCGAATACGTCTCGGAAATCCGTGGTCAGGGCGAGGTCGCGGTCCTGATTAAGCTGATCCGGTTTCAAACCGGGCCACTGGCCATAGATTTTCCCTCCCTTCACCGGCCCGCCCATGGCGAACATGACGTTGGCATGGCCGTGATCTGTGCCCCGGTTACCATTCTCGCGGACGGTGCGTCCGAATTCAGACATGGTGAGCACGACCACATCAGCCATCCGGTCGCCCATATCCTGGTGGAAAGCCGCCAGAGAATCCCCGAATTCCTTCAGCAGCCCCGCCAGTCGCCCCTGGACGCCGCCTTCTTGCACGTGATGGTCCCACCCGCCGACGTCCACAAAGGCTACCTCCAGCCCGACATTGGACTTAATAAGCTGCGCGATTTCCTGCATGTGGCGCCCGAAGGGGCCTTGAGGATAACTGGCTCCATTTTCAGGAAGGTAGACCTGGCCCTGGATTTGTTGCAGAGTCTGGGCTGCGCTGAACATTTCGCGCGCAGTGCTGCTCAACAAAGGATCGGACGTGGAAGCGTAAAGAGCCTGAAATGCGTTTTCAAGACCTGCCATCTCAGGCCGGTCGGAGTTCACGCGCAGGCGGAATGTTTTCAGATTGTCAATTGCCAGGGCTCGCGCAGCGCCCTGCAAGGTGAGCGGCATTCGGGGCGCCGCAGCCACCGCGCGAAACGGAGTTGCATCCGTTTCAGGCGAGTATCGCAAATAGCGATTTAGCCAGCCGTCACGAGTGGACTTATCACCCGGCGTGGCCGTCTCCATATAGTCCTGGGCGTCAAAGTGCGAACGGGTGTTATCCGGCGAGCCGACAGCTTCAATCACCGCCAGATGCCCGGCGTCGAAAATGGGCTTCAGCGCGTCCAGGCGCGGGTGAAAGCCAAAAAAGCCATCCAGATCAATGGCCGCTTCGTTCTTGTCGCCTCCGCCAGGCTTGGGAATGGCGATCGTGGGGCGCATCTTGTAATAATCCTTTTCGCCGTAAGGCGCCACGATGTTCAGGCCGTCCGCCGCTCCCCGCATGAAGACCGCCACCAGAATTTTCTTGCGCGAACTCAGGGCCGGCTTTTCAATGGCGAAGGCTGTCCGGCGAAGAAAACTGGGCACAAAGCCCACTCCAAAAAGGCTGAGACCCGCGGATTTCAGAAAATAGCGTCGTGTAATTGCCATAGGGCCACTCCTTGAGGCCATCGGTGATCCGTGAGAAGGCCGGAGAACTCACTATAGCGGCGATGTCCCCATCGCCGACGCTGAGAAAGACCAGCGCTGCGGACACCGCCGCTACAAGAGCAATTTTTCGCACAAGCTCTACAACCATCGCGCATCTTCCAGCCAGCCTCAGCCATCCCCATTCGCGCCCCTCCTACCGCCGCTGGAATTCCGGCGAAGCGATCACCAGACTTGCAAGCATGCGCGTTTCCTGACCAGGCTGGAATTCGCCCCATTGCCCGGGATCACCATTCGATAATTTGTCGAGAATGGCGGACTCCGTGCTCGGCGAAAGTTCACCGCCCATCAAAGCCTGAGCCAGATCGTGCATCATGATGTGGGGAGAGCCTGCATCATGAAACGCATCCAGCGCCTGCCAATTTACTTCTGTGCCGGGAATGCGCCCCAGGCAGAGAGAAATGGCGAAGTTCATGCGCGCGAGCAACGCGCCAGAATTGATCCAAGTGGCGGCTACGTCCTCATAACCCGACGGCGGTTCATACATAAAGGGCGGCTCGCCCATCTGAACCATCGCTTGAAGCAGCGGAACGCCTCCATCCGTTTCAGCGCCCAACGCCCGCAAGGTGCTGGCCACGTACTCAAAAGGCGATTTCACTTTGGCCTGATAGGCTCCTTGGGAATAGAACTCAGGCGAGGTCAGGATGGTTCGGAGCACGGAGCGGATATCTCCGTTCGTCTTCAAGAAAGTCTGCGCCGCACGATTCACCAAGTCAGGCGGCGGGTTATCCGCCACGAAGCGCTGACATAGCTCATAGGCAATGTGCTGGGCGGTGTAGGAACTGGCAGCAAGAATGTGGAGCACTTCCAGGCCGTCCTCCATTCCCTGCCCCGCCGGGATTTCATACCCCAGGACAACTTTCCTTCCGTAATCGTGCATGCGCGGGTTGAAGAAGAATCCCCCGCCCTGCCCCGGCCTCTGAATCGTCCAGCCGGTAAAGCAGCGCGCGACTTCCGTCACGTCTTTCTGCGTGTAATGCAGGCCGATGGTGTGAAGCTCCATCAGTTCGCGCCCGTAGTTTTCGTTCAAGCCCCGCTTGTTCTTTCCGGCGTTCGCCTGCCGCAACTGCGCAAACCTTCCCGGACGCCCCCGGAATGGTCCGAAAGGACGAAAGCCGAGCGGACGAATGGCGTTCGCCTCACGATCGTCGTCCGGCGCAGCGCTCATCCAGTTATCGAGATAGAAGAGCATGGCGGGGCTTTCCGCCGTGGCCACCAGCAGATCCTCAAAATTGCCAAGCGCTCGGGGCCGGATGACATGATTCTCAAACGAAGTCAGATACCAGCGATCCGCTCCTTTAGGCCAATAGATGTTGAAATGGTTCATCCAGAAGTGAACCATCAATTCCTGAAGCTGCCGCTGGCTGTAGACCGCCCGGAGGAGTTCTTCCTGCGCAAGCTGCATCAGGATGAAGCGAGGGCCTTGCGGCAGGTTATCGGGTTTGCGCATCGCGCTCGATTCCCCACCGTCACTGGCTGCCGCGGAGGCGGACATCATCGACCCGGGAGCCGGCTTTGGACCGAAATAATGAAAGCCCGGACGGAGAGACTCCATGGCATTTTCCGGACTGCCGACTTGCATCACGGATTGTGATTCCCGGAGAGCGGCCAGGCGCCTCTGCCGAAGCTCGGGTCGCCTGGCCTTTTGGGGTGGGGGGAAGTCTTCCGCCAACTGGGTGGGCGTCATGGTGAGTGTCTCAAGATTCGCCAGCTTTGACTGAACCAGGGAATCCTCGATCGCTTCCGGATGAAGTTGCTGGTTGAGAAAGGCGGCCACGCCCATCCGTTCGACGCGCTCCGCATCCGCGGGCCGAGGCCCAAAAGTGATGCGGTTTAAAAGAAGCAAAACTTTTTGCCTTTCCGTTAAAGGCTGACGCCACAGGTCGGAATGAATCTGGTCAGCCTGGCGGTCAGATCGACTGGGTGTTGTGCGGTCCGCGCCGCCGGGCGGCAGCGCAGCGAGCGTCACCGTCATGACGCCTGAGAGAAAAGCTGCCGCGATCCTGTTGATCCCCTGCCGCATTGGCGAACCCGATGGCGCAGGAATCAGAGTTTGATCCTGCGCGTTGCGGAACCTCTAACAGGTTGCTGAAACCGTGTGGCAGCTTGATGCCACCACGATAGATTAGAAATCTGTGACGATGTCAAATCGTCATCACGTTCCTTCTCGGCGGCGCGAACCCCGCACAGCCCCCAATCAACTTGATAAAACACCGTTCAGGGGAAAAAGTTGCGCTCAGCCAAACGTCCATTCGCCTGTAGCGGCGGTGTCCCACCGCCGGCCTCTGCTGTAATGGCGCTATCCCCTGCTGTAGCGGCGGTGTCCCCACCGCCGGCCTTGCCTAAAAAAAGCCGTCGGTGAGAGCCTGCCCTGAACCAGGGGAAGGGACAACGGCGTTACAGTTGGCCTTGTTACGGACGACAAACCAACAAAGGATGAATTTCGCCCTGATAAGGCCAATCTTGCGCCTTGATCACCAAACCCGCGCGCACCGGATTCTCTCGAACGTAAAGCCACTTCTGTTCGTAGGACTCTTCGGACCTCAGCGCGTGGTCGAAAAATCCTTTCTGCCAGTAGGGCGAGGGAACATGGTTGCGCTTCAATGATTCGGCGAATGCGCGCTTTAATCCCTTTACCCATTCCGACAAGGATGGCGCTACCGGGGAGAATGTCGCAAATAAGTGCATGTGATCGGGCATGATCACGTAGCGTCCGACGAAGACCTGAAAGGCGTCGGCTCGATGAGCAAATTGTTGCAGTGCTTCGTGAACTGCGGGAAGAGCAAGCGCTGCACGGCGGTGGTATGTGCAGATTGTCAGGAAGAAGACAGGGCAGGTAGCATAAATCCATTGAAGGCGCCGCAGCCGCATGGCTCTATTCTACGTGGACTTTTGTCCTATCGAGCGACCTTTATCACGGCGGACCCTGGCTGTAGCGGCGGTGTCCCCACCGCCGGTCTGATCATAAAAAAGCCGCCAGTGGGGACACCAGCGCTACAGTGGCAACTGGAAAGCAAGCTGGGGCGGCGGCGTCCTCAGCGCTGGTCTTGTTATAAAAAGCCGCCGGTGAGGACACCGGCGCTACAGCAACAACCGGCAATTGGGGGAGACATCCGATTGTTGTCATATTAAGCGTAGCA
>CADDZJ010000197.1 GCA_902812415.1 Acidobacteriota bacterium | reverse complement strand
GCCAGAAATAGCTGGCAATATCGTGATAGCGCGGATCGCCGGTCACTTCATACTGGCGCGCCGCGCCGATGATCTTGGGGATGTTGGTGTTGGCATGCAGCCCTTTCAACTCGTCACGGTATTGTGCTAGAGGATCGAAAATGTCGCGTTGGTCGAAGCGCTCCGCAGTTCGCAAATACTTGCCATCGCCCGTCAGCGCATACAGATCACAGAGCACTTCCAGCAGCCCGCCGTACTCCACTTCCAATACTCGCTGCATGTGTTCATAACTCAAAGGCGCTGCCCATCGCTCAAGCCATCCTGCCATTCCCTCCGCCGTCTCAAGCGCTTGCTCGTTGCCACAGAGCCGGTACATATCCACATGGCCCGTCATGATCTTATGGATCATGTAGAGAGGCGACCACACGGGCTTTCCCTCCCGCAATCGGTCGAAGAACTCTTCCGGAAACGCGCTGAGATAACCGTTGCCGTGCGCCCGCTGGCACTTGGCTAATTCCGTCACCAGGCCGTTCGCCTTGCGCCTCATCTCTTCATCGCCCAGGCTGGCGTACAACATGGCGCTCGACGAAAGATAGTGGCCTCCGGAAAAATGACCGCGCACTTCGCTTTTGGGGTTTTCCCATCCGCCCAGAGGCTTTGCCGTTGAAGGCAGTCCGGCCGTGATGCGAAACATGCGGAGCAAGCGATCGTTCGGCAACGAGAAGAGATAACGACGATTCGCCTCCATCGCTTCGAGGAACGGTCCATTGAGCAACCGCACCTGAGCCATCGGGAAAGGTTTCACCTTCCAGGGAACTTTTTCATGGCTTGTTGTTTGGGCGTTCTGGCTGACTGTATCCACCGCAGGCGGCTTGAGGGCGCTTCCGCGCAATGACTTCGGCAGCATGGAAGCCCCAACCAAAACCGCCCCGTTTTTCATAAATTGTCTCCGACTGGCATGATAAACCGTCCCCATAAGATTTCCCTCCTACTCTAAGGAGCTACCGATGAACTTGGTTGAAAGGCTGGCTTCTTCCGTGTTGGTGGAAGCGCAAACGGCAGAGTTGCCTCGAAGGAATAGTCAGTGAGCCGCTGCAGCGCAAGCGCAGAAAGCCGCGCACGTGACGCCGCGGGAAGCTCGTGCAGCAAGGCCAGAAAGACGCCATTCGTCCAGCCAAAACCGATCACGTTCTGCGTGTATCCCACTTGAATCGAGGTCTCGGAAGACCGGGTGACTACATTATATTTCTCGCGGATGGTATGATCACGCTCGAAATTCTCGGCGACCATCGAAAGAAACTCGGACGAGATACGATTTGCATCAGTCTGGTCGCCATATCGCCGCAAGCCTTCCGCCGCAATCAGTTGAAGGGGAGCCCAGCCGTAAGGATAATCCCATTGCGCTCCTGTCCGCTGACGGCTCATCACAATGCCTCCGGGTTCTTCAAACTGCTTCAGGTTTCTGATCACGGCGTCGGCCTGCTCCCGCGAGGCCGCCCCAACCCAGAGGGGATAAAAGGTGGTCGCATAAATGTAGTCTGATTGCCTGCCGCTTTTGAAATTGTAATCGAAGTAGAGTCCGCGCTGAGGGTTCCAGAAATATTTTGTGATTCTCTCGCGGCGCTGCTCGGCGCGCTCGCGCCATTGCCGGGCTTCCTCGCTATGGCCAAGCTCCTGAGCCATCCATTCGAGATTCTTCTCCTCCTGGTAGAGCAAGGAGTTCAAACCCACGGGCGCATAATCCGGCGTTGCCGCGCCGAAGGGGCCGAATTTGAAAGTGATGTCAAAGCCGGATTCGCGAAGGCTGCGGTCGCCTTTGTAAAAGGCTTTTGAAAGCGCAATGCTCCCCGCCGCGTCGCAATTCTTTTCGCCGGAGGCTTTTGTTGCCGGACTGGAGCCGCCGGGATTGCAGATGTAAACCGGGAAGATGGGTCCGGGCAAGTTTTGAAGCGCATGCGGGGAGTTTGCGCGCATCAAGTATTCCTGTGCTGACTCGGGGTGAAGCAAAAAGTAGCCCGCAACACGGCGGTAGTAACCGGCACTCATCTCTGGGGCGGGACCTTCGCCGAAATCAAAGTATCGAGAAAGACCGGTTGTTCCCGCCAGGTGTGGCGCTCGCGTCCAGAACTGATCGTCTTTCACGGCGAAAGGATAGGCCTTTCTGAGCCAGGCGCGGTCGTCACGACCGCCCGATTTTTTCGCTTCGTAGACTGCACGCACCATTGCGGTGAGAAAAGGCGGCTGCGAGCGTGTGAGGTAATACGTGCGGTTGGCGTTCAGAACGCCGCCATAGCGCTCCATTTCAAACAGGAAATTTTCGACCATTCCCCGCGCCAATTCGAGCTTTCCACTTTGAAGAAGACCGCGCAGGATGAAGTAGCTATCCCAGCCGTACATCTCATTAAACATCCCTCCAGGCACGACGTAAGGATGAGGCAGATAAAGCAGGCCCTCAGGCCGAATTTTGCGGGGATCGATCTGCCCCAACCGGTGAATCACGACCGGCAGGCGTCGGATGCGCACGGGGCAGGACCGCTCAAGTTTTTCAACATCGGTCGGGATGGGAAAATCTTCAGGGAAATATAGAACGGATTGACTGGAGGACTTGGGGTCATATAGTGTCTTGCACTCATCCATCGAGCGCGTGAGTGCGCTCCAGCCATTCGAGATGTAGGTGAGAATTCCGGCGAGCTTCGGACTGGCAGATTGACCCGCCTCAGCGCCGAAACAGGGCGCAACCGCTGGCGGCAATAGACACGCAATCAGCACCCCGAAAAGCCCGAGAACAAAGAGACGGCGCAAATTTTCAACCGTTGCTGAAACACGATTCTGCATGTAGTCATTCCGAGATTTTCGCTTGCCATTCCGAGCGTTCACAGCCTTCGGCTGCCCATCTTGAGCATGACGTTTGGCGAGAGCGGCGCGTCCGGCATGAGGGGATTCTTCGTCGCTCTCGGCTCCTCCGAATGACAGGAGCGTGCGGCCTTGAATCCAAATCGGGATTCGAGAATTATCTTCATAACTGCCTGCGTTTTCAGCACATCCTCGGTTCGCTTTCATCCGCTCCACGCCCTTCCAGCCGTAGCACCACACCTGGCGCGCCAGAGTGAGCTTCGGAGATCGGCATCGATAGAGTTTGCGGCCGGTTGCAAATCTTCGTCTTCATCGCGGCTTCAGCATATCAAAGCGGAAAGCGCGGAGGGAGACAGATGAGATATTTGAGACGCTTTTTCCTCCATTTCGCGGCGGTCACGAACAGGTTACTGAAGAACTTTTTTGAACCCGAATTCGTAAGTTGGCCCGGCCCGATGGAAAGTATGTGCCGTCTAATCAATAAGTTAAGCTGTGAAAATTCAACTTCGCGCAAGTTGGGATTGTGCCACTTAACTTACTGAAAATAGGATGGTTAACATTGGATTTTCAATAACTTAAGCTAAACCCTTTGTTTTCAACTTACGAATTCAGGTTGAAATCGTGTCATTCCGAGCCCTTCGCTTGTCATTCTGCCCTGAAAATAAGCGATAAGCTCTTTGGATTCAATGGAGGTTTTCGCTCGCCTATTTTTCTTTGGGGCGTCGCAGAGTGACTTGCCAGACTGTGCGTAGCGAAAAATCCTGCATTTCGCTCAGGATCAACTCGCGAGGAATCCCAAAGACAGTGATGAGTGACAAAAAAGCGATCAAAGTCGGGGAACCAATTTTTTGCTTGTCATTGATCACTGGTCTTTCCGGCTCCTGGGCATGACAGGCCGTAAGAGTTTTTCAACAGTCTGCCGTGAGTCATCGATCAATCCAGTAGCTGAGTTGGCCTGCCGTTTTCAGCGACCAAACGTTTGGGCGCGCCTCGCACCCAGATGCGATCGATCTCAATCCGTGACCAACCTTCGGGTAAAATCGCAGGATAAGCTCGCCAGTCGCCCTCGCGGATGCGCAAACCTGTAAATCCGAGCATCGCGGTCTGAAGCAGCGAACCGCAGTTTGTCAGGAAGCATCCGTAGGTTTCAACGGGCGCTTCCTTGAGCATGCCGAAGGGTTCCATCCAGTCCCCTTGCCATGACTCGCGGAAAAGCTCGCGCGCCCTGTTCCGCTTACCGAGAAATGCGGCAGTTGCCGCTACCGCAGCGGTAGCAAAACCAATCGCGGGCGGGCGTTTTGCGCGAAAGCCCTCATTGTAATCGAAGGTGTCCTCGAAAAGCTTCCGGCTAATCGGCGGGTCATGCACGGTCAACATATCGAGCCCGCCGATCGGGTAATTGCGGCCTTGCGGAGGATTATCGCAGGGCAGCAGGATGTTTTGTGAATGATCTATCGGCAAATACATCGATCGAGCGGCTCGCTGCCACTCGGGCGCAGGAACCTCGCCCGCTTTCTGCGCGCACCGCATCGCCGCCTGAAGAACCATCTTTGAGATCAGATTCACGTAGGCGTCATTGTTGACGTTGGGCAATCCTTCATCTGGCCCCATGATGTGGCGGATTTCAAATCCTCGCGAAGTGTAAACGCCCCGGCTCACAATCCATTGCGCCACGGCCTCAAGCACCGGCCAGGTGGATTGCCTCAGGAAATCCTCATCGCCTGCGGCCAGTTGATATTCCCAGAAGCCCAGGGCTAGGTCGGGTGTTGAGTGTTGCTCTTCCCATCCCGTGGCGGCAAAAGTGGGTGTGGTTTCAAAGCCCCCAACTTGCGCGGCTTCCCAGGGAAACTGCGCGCCGCGGTAGCCGTACAACGCTGCAAGCTTTCGGGCGTAGCCAAGGCTCCGCCGCCTGAATTGAAGCAATGCTTTCGCTGTTTCGGGCGAAGCCAGCATCACCGGCGCGAGCGACCAGCTTTCCGTATCCCAGAAACTGTGACCGTAATAAGCGCCGGTTTGCGAGAGACCGAATGGCGGCATTCCGGTCATGTCGGAAGGGTTGAGGCTCGAATGAAGGTAGAAGAAAGAAGCGTCCAGGACCTTCTGACTTTCCGCATCGCCTGTGACCTTAACGCGGGATTTCCATAATTCTTCCCAGCGCTCGCGATTTTGCTGGCGCAGCAGATCAAAGCCCAGCACGGCGCCCCAGCGGGCCAT
>CADDZJ010000196.1 GCA_902812415.1 Acidobacteriota bacterium | reverse complement strand
AATGCGTGGTTATGGCCAGGATGGACATGCCAACATCGTGGCAGGGGTAGGACGTCCGTGGGTTCAGTTCAGCTACTTATGGGACATACGACTTGCCGCACGCGCCCCTGGGGAAAACCGGATTCGGTATTGGAAGCCTCCGGCCTTTTTTGACAAAAGTTGTCTCTATCCACTAAACTAGTTGCTTTGGTTAACACGTTTCGGACTGGCAATATTCGTAGCGCCCGATATCTGCCGGCGCAAAGCCCGGCGCTGCAGAACCTACGCTGGCCCGCTTGAATCTGCCCTCGAATTTAACCTGACAGGTTGTGGAAAAAGGCTTTGTCGTTGTCATCCTGAGCGCGCGGCGAAGGATCCAAGTGCTTTCATTTCAATATCCTAGAGAGACGCTTCGCCATATCAGCCTCACGAATTCAACCTTCCGGCGGTTTGTTAAAATTCTGGCGAGGATCACTTAATATGCATGGAATCATTAAAGAAAGGCTTTTTACTCCCGGCCCTACCCCGGTTTTCATGGAAGCCCAAGTGCGCGCTGTCACGCGCGACCTGCATCATCGGACGGAAGACTTTCGTCAGGTGGTCCGCGAGACGGTGGACCTTCTTCGCTATTACTTCGGCACCAAGAATGACGTGGTGATGTTCGCCAGTTCCGGGACCGGCGCGATGGAGGGCGCAGTGGCGAACCTGTGCTCGCCCGGAGATCGCGTGCTGGTGGGGACTGCCGGCAAGTTTGGCGAGCGCTGGTTAGCGCTGGCTCAGGCTTACGGGGTTGAGGCAGTCAAAGTGGAATCGCCTTACGGCCAGCCAGTGAGCATCGAGGAAATGAAGCGGCAGTTGGAAAAGTCCGGCCCCTTCCGCGCGGTGTTCATTCAGGCTACGGAAACCTCCACCGGCGTCAGCCATGATGTGAAAGCGCTTGGCTCTTTGGTGAGCAAATATCCTGAGACGGTTCTGGTGGTCGACGCCATCACGGGTCTCGGAACCACCGACTTGCGGCCTGATGAGTGGGGACTGGATGTTGTGATCGGCGGTTCGCAGAAGGCTACGATGATGCCTCCGGGATTGGCCTTTGCCAGCGTCAGCGATAAGGCCTGGAAGACGATGGAAAAATCCAAAAGCCCGCGTTTCTACTTCGATTACGCCAAGGAGCGCAAGAATCTTGCCAAAGGTGAAACAGCTTACACGCCGGCCACCTCGCTGGTTGTCAGCCTTCATGGCGTCTTGAGCTATATCAAGGAGATCGGGCGCGAGACGCTTATTGCGAACGCGGCGATGCTGGCGGATGCCACGCGCCAGGCGGCGCAGGCTTTGCGTCTGAAGCCATTTGCCGCTTCATCGCCCGCTAACGCGGTGACGGCCATTTGCGCTCCAGAAGGGTTGGATTCCGGAGCGATCATCAAGGAACTGCGGTCCCGTTTTGGCGCGATCATCGCCAATGGCCAGGGCACGATGAAAGGCAAGATTTTCCGCCTGGCTCACCTGGGTTATTTTGACGCCGTCGATTTGTTTGCCATCGTGGCGGCGCTCGAGATCGCCCTGAATAAAGTGGGGCATAAGGTTGAACTGGGTTCCGGCGTCCGAGCCGCGCAGGAAACTTATTTGAAACACGTGGATAGCGCCGAGCCCCATCGCGCCGGAGCACGATAAGCGCTCCGCCCAAGCGGCGATTCCCTCATCGCTAAACCCTGATTCAGCGGCCGCCACGCGGACGCTCGAATTCATTCATGGATGAATTCCCTATGAAAATTCTTGTTTCCGACAATGTTTCCGACAGCGCCTTGCAGGTGCTGCGTTCGGAGCCTTCCTTTCAAGTGGTCTATGTGGCCGATAAAAAAGGGGTCGTGAAAGACGAGATCCGCGACGCCGAGGCCCTGATTGTCCGCAGCGCGACCAAGGTGACGGCCGATCTGTTATCCCATGCAACGAAACTGCGCGCCATTGGACGCGCGGGCGTTGGCGTGGATAACGTCGATCTGGAAGCCGCCACCCGCAAGGGCATCGTCGTGATGAACACTCCAGGCGGCAACGCCACCAGCGTTGCTGAGGAGACTTTAGCCTTCATGTTGGCCCTTGCCCGGCGCATTCCGCAGGCAAACCAGTCGATGAAAGAAGCCAAGTGGGAAAAAAAGAAGTTCATGGGCATTGAGCTGCGAGGCAAAAAACTGGGGCTGATCGGCCTGGGAATGATCGGAATGGAAGTTGCCCGTTTGGCCCAGGCCTTCCAGATGGAAGTTATCGCTCACGATCCCTACGTCTCTTCGCTGGTGGCTAATCAACAGAATGTGAAATTGGTCTCTCTGGAGAAAGTTCTGAAGACCAGCGATTTTATCAGCCTGCATTGCTCGGCCACGCCGGAAACCACTCATCTGTTGAACGCGCGGACGCTGGCGATGACCAAGAAAGGCGTTCGCATTGTGAACTGCGCGCGCGGCGAGTTGATTTCCGAAGCAGACCTGCTTCAGGCCCTGGAAGATGGACAGGTGGCTGGAGCCGCGCTCGACGTTTTTGAAAAGGAGCCGCCCGTGGATGCTCGGCTCATCTCGCATCCGGAAGTCATCGCAACTCCGCACATCGCCGGATCGACGGAAGAGGCCCAGGAGATTGTCGGCATCCGGATCGCCGAACAGGTGCGGGATTATTTGTTGCAGGGTGTAGCGCGCAATGCGGTTAATCTTCCTTCAATTTCAGCGGAAGAATACAAGAAGCTCGAACCCTACATTCAGTTGGGCGAGCGGCTGGGTTCCTTCCTGGCGCAGGTGGTCGGCGGAGCGTTAAACGAGGTCAGGATCAGCTACGACGGCGGCCTGGCGGAACTGAACACTCAGTTGGTGAAGAACGCCGTGCTGAAGGGGGTTCTGAACCATGTGGTTTCGGAAGAGGCGCAGGCGAATCTGGTCAATGCGGGTTCGCTGGCGCAATCGCGCGGCGTGGAAGTGGTGGAATTGCGAAGCGCCCGGCGCGCCACGTTTTCAAACTCGCTGGGAATCGCCCTCCGCACCGAATCCGGCTCGGCTTCCGTCCTGGGGATGGTTGGCCCGCGGGATACTCTCCGCATTCTGGGCATCAACGATATTGATATTGAAGCTCCGCTGCGCGGGGTGCTTCTCTATATTCGTAATGAGGATGTGCCCGGAGTAATTGGCCGGGTGGGCACGGTTCTCGGCAACGGCCACATCAACATCGCTAATTTCACCCTGGGCCGCAATCCGCAGTTGAAAGAAGCGATCGGCCTTGTCAGCGTGGATCAGCCGATCCCAGGCGAGGTTCTCAAAGAAATTCAGGCGATCCCTGCGGTGCGGGCGGCGCGGGCGATCCAGGTGGAGTGAGAATCCGAACTTGTCGCGGCGATTGGAGTGACAAGGTCATGGATTGATATTGACGCTATGAATTCACTGCGCGATGAAAATCTGGGTTTTCAAGATCAACACGCGGCGGGGCTGGGAATTCGATACGTACTTCAACTCGCGCGCTCGCAGACCTTATGAACTTGGAGATGAAGGATGGATTCGTAGCGCTTCGAGCCTTCGCTTCCTGCGCGAAGAAGTGAAGCGCGGCGATCTCTTTCTTTGCTATGAAGTGGACCGCAAGCGCATGCTGGGCCTTGCGCGTGCAGCCTCAGATGGCCGGGACACCGGGGTAGGATCGCTTCTCGATTTTTGCCCTCCCTCCGAAGCCGTTCGCTTACGAAATCCCCTGAAACGCCATCCTGACTTGGATCACATCCTCGCTTTCACGCCGCATCGCGGCCGCGGGACGGTGCAGAAGATTGATCCGGACGAATTCCACGAACTGCGCCGCCGCATCCTGCGCAAGAACCCTGAACAAAAAAAAGCATTAGAACGCCTTTGGAGCGCCGGTGGATAGCGCCGGCGCGCGTGGAAGGACCAAAGAAGACTCAAAGGAAATCCGCCACCTGTACCTCGACCTGGACAAAGACGCCACCCGAAAACTCGAAGCGATCCGCCACGACAACACGGTTCCGCTGCCGAACTACGTTCTCAACACCTCGCCCGGCAAATTCCAAGTCATCTGACGAGTCGAAGACATCGACCAGGATCAGGCCGAGGCGATGCTCCGCACGCTTGCGCAGCGGTGGCGTATCGCTTATCGCCGGTCGCCAGGCGCATGGTGGAGCACGGCAGTGAAAAAAACCAGCCCCATGAGGAGGATGGAAACAAATAGCGAAACATCACCGTGAAGGCGAACTGAATCCGATGGGCAAAAACGGCATCGATCATGTGTTATCTCATCCCATCCTCGCGATACAGTTTGTACGACCAATGCAGATGGATGACTCGCGGCTCGAAGCCAGCGCCGCTAGGTTACAATCCGCTCCTCGGAGAAGCCAATTCCTTTTCGCCCGGCACAGCGCCTTGCGAGTCGCCCCAAACATCTAACATCGCTTGACGCCGAAACGTTCCGCCCATCAGTTGGGGGAGATTGAGTTGCGACGAGCGAATACAAGTAAACGAGAATGCCGATAGCCATCAGAGGGCAGCTAATTATCTAAAAGCCAGGGGACCAACCCAAAGGAAAGTGATCAGTTGGATGATCAACCCAGCGGCGATTAGAATGCCCGCCCAGCGGATACGGCGCTCGATCAGTGGGGCAGCCATTTCACTGAGTCTCCTTCCAGAAGGTTGCATCCTTCAGATCGCCAATATCGTGAATCGTATCGTGGCAATTGCTCGCCAGGCAGGACATCCGATTGGACTTAATCTTTGCCATCATGTCCGGTGTTTTACGGTGACGCGGCTCCTCTTCAAACCTCCGCGCGCCGAGGTGACAGTGAAGGCATTCGCGGTTGTTATAAGGCGTGTAAAGCTTGATCTTGTCAGGTTGCGGAATGGTTCCAAAATACTCGACATAAGCGTGATGGGAGGCGCGCCGTGCACGAACGTGACCTGCCCAAGACCCAGCAGCGTTTGATAGGTGAATCCTGCAAAGAGAGAAAGCCTCTCGTTCAGGGTGTAACTCAGCGTGGCGGCGTTGCTGCGTGTGCGGCTGAGGAAGCCTTCCGAAAGAAGCCTGCTGTTAGCCTGCATTATTCGCGAACCGACAGCGGAGCAGGCGTGTGAGACGTTCCGTTCTGCTTGACGGTGGTTCGGAAGAATCGCCGGTAG
>CADDZJ010000195.1 GCA_902812415.1 Acidobacteriota bacterium | reverse complement strand
TCTCGTGTTGGTAGACCTGGTACCCAGACCAATTCAGAATCCGCGTGAAATCGTTGTCGGTTGGCACCCCGCCAGTCTACCGCAACCGCACCCATTCACACCTCTTCACAGATTCCTGCGCAGAGCCACATTTTCTCCCATAACGTGCCCTCCAATGCAATCTTTAATGCCGCGAGGCTGGTCGATCTCTTGCACAGGGAGCCTCCAAGTCCAACTACCGTCAAGCGAGTCTTCATATTTACGATCCTCTAGGTTGCAGGCTCTTGCGTGATCATTAATCCCTCCCTCCGGGATCAGCCGCCGCCCTAATTATAGCCCCCATCCGGGAGGAAAGCCCTTTATTGTCAGGGGCTTTGTCTGCTGCATCTGATACGGTCGCTCAAGATGTAACTTTAACTTGATATCAATCATCTCTATATCAAGATATATGGCTAAGGAAACGCAAATTCGGCAGGGTTTCAACTCTGACGTGCGCGGAGTTCACCTCTGGCTGGTGCTCTGGAAAGCGGCCCGAGCGCTCGAAGCGCATGCCCGGGAGAATGTCAAGACGCTGGGCATGTGCTCCAGCGATTTTGGGGTCCTCGAAGCGCTCCTGCACAAAGGACCGCTGCCGGTCAGTACGCTGGGGGTAAAAGTGCTTCTGACCAGCGGATCGATTACGACCGCAGTAGACCGACTCGAGCATCGAGGATGGGTGAAGCGCCGCAACGACGCAAACGACCGCCGCGCCCGTGTGGTGTACCTGACAGACAGCGGTCGAAGATTGATCCGCAAGGCGTTTGCGGATCACGAACAAGTGATGGAGCGGGCGATTTCCGCGCTGGTTCCCCGCGAACGCAGAGTCCTGGTCGGCCTGCTGCGCAAGTTGGGGCGCAGCGCAGAGGAGTTGTTAAAGAAGCGTCGAATGGAGACTCGGAAGGGCAACCATCAGCGACGGAAGATTTGAAAGGAGAAGAACATGGCAGCGACAAAGAAAATGTTGGGGATTTACGGACCCGGTTCAACCCATTGGGTTGGAGACGGTTTTCCCGTGCGGAATTTATTTCCATCGAACGGCATTGAGAAGGAAATCGATCCATTCCTGATGCTCGACTACGCCGGGCCCATGGATTTTAAACCTTCCAATCGGCCCCATGGCGTGGGAGAGCATCCGCATCGCGGCTTTGAAACCGTGACGATTGCCTATCAGGGCGCAGTGGAGCACCGCGATTCCAGCGGCAACTCCGGCACGATCTATCCCGGAGACGTTCAGTGGATGACCGCCGCCTCCGGCGTGGTGCACGAAGAGATGCACGAGCGGGAATTTGCCCAGAAAGGCGGCCCGTTCGAGATGATCCAGCTTTGGGTGAACCTCCCCAAAGCCCACAAGATGTCTAAGCCGCGATATCAAGCTTTACAGAAGGAACAGATTCCGGCTGTTGAACTCGGCGCCGGAGGATACGCCAGAATCATTGCCGGCGAGCTGAACGGCGTCCAAGGGCCGGCCAAAACTTTCACGCCCGTCAACCTGTTCGACGTGCGACTGAAGGCTGGAAGCGAGGCGGAGCTGAACCTGCCTGCGGGTCATAACGCCGGAATCGTGCTGCTTCGAGGAGATGTTGTTGTAAACGGCTCGCAAGCGCTCCAAGGAGAGGCCAAGCTTGCGCTTCTGAGCGCTGATGGCGAGCGCGTTTCGCTAGCCGCAAAACAGGACTCCATTCTTTTAGTGCTGAGCGGAGAGCCAATCAACGAGCCGGTGGCGAGCTACGGTCCGTTCGTCATGAACACCGAGGAGGAGTTGGTGCAAGCCGTCGAGGACTACAGGGCCGGAAAGATGGGACATCTGAATTAATAAGCGTTACCCATCGTCGAGACGTTCCATGATGCCGCGATGGCCCTGCGCCAGGCTTGTCAATTGAAGCCTTAGCGGTTGCTGAAAAACGTCTCCGAACTGTGTCGTTCCGAGCGCTTTGCTTGTCATCCTGCCCTGAAAAATACGCCGATATTTCGGCACGCAACCCAGACACCCGCCAGTCTCGGCGTAATTTTCATTCTTCGGGGTGTCGCAAAAGCGACATGGCACACTGCGCGGAGCGAAAGGGTCCCGCATTTCGCACAATGTAACTCCGCGAGGAGTCTCGTTTGAAAATGCAGTAATTACGAGATTCCTCGTCGGGACAGCCCTGGTGATGCCGCTAACCGGCGCGCGATTCCGAAAACCTTCTCACAAGCATTGCAGAGGGAATGGAATTGTGCTTTACTTCTGACATCCTGGTGAATGCTTTTCATCCTCAACAATAAGGAGCCGTTATGCGCCTTCTGTGGTGGATCATCGTAGGGTTGATTGCCGGTTGGGCCACGGGGAAGATCATGAAGGGCTCAGGTTATGGCGTCCTGTTGGATATTGTGATTGGGATTATCGGCGCCATTATCGGGGGCTTTATTATGGGCGTGCTTGGGTTTTCCAGCAGTGGAGGTCTCATTTACACGATCATCGTCGCCATTATCGGTGCGGTGATTCTGACTGCCATTGTGCGGGCCTTGACCAAAAAGGCCGCTTGAGCGCTGCGTTCCATAGGGTCGTTACGATTTCGAGGCGAGAGAGAAGGCATTCAGCGAGCCACGCCGATAGCCTTCGAGGTCGAGGGTCACGTAGGTAAAGCCGAGGGACTTCAGGAGTTCTACAAACTTGTGGGCCATTTCCGGGTCCAGGGCGCGATGAAGCTCTTCGGAGGAGACCTCCAGCCGGGCCAGATTTCCGTGGTGCCGCACACGAAACTGCTGGAAACCCAGCGCGCGAATGCCTTCCTCAGCCTTCTCGATGGTCGCCAGCCGTTCCGGCGTCACTTCCAGTCCGTAAGCAATACGGGAAGCCAGACAAGCCGATGCCGGGCGATCCCACACCGGCAACCCAGCCTGGCGGGCAAGCTCGCGGATATCAGCCTTCGTCAAACCCGCATCGAGCAGCGGCGTCAGCACCCGGTGCTTCTTCGCCGCATGCTGGCCGGGCCGCCAGTCTCCACGATCGTCCAGATTCACGCCGTAAGCCACGGCGGCAAATCCCCGGCGGGCGGCAAGCTCATCCAATTTATTGAAAAGCTCATCCTTGCAGAAAAAGCAGCGATTCGGATTGTTGGCGCGATAGTCGGGATTGGAAACTTCATCGGTGGTGATGAATTCGTGAGGGAAGTGAATTCGTTCCACGCAGGCTTCGGCCATCTGGCGGTCGCGCGCTGAATAGCTTGCGCTTAGCGCAGTGACCGCGAGCATCTGCTCTCCCAGCGCTTTGAAAGCCGCATAAGCCAGGTAGGCGGAATCCACACCGCCTGAATAAGCCACGATCAGCGAGGAATGCTTTTTAAGCTCTTCTAGAAGAGTCCGCTCTTTGTCGTGGGCTGAATCCATCGAAAACTTGACCTGCCTCACAGCATAAACCGAACCCTAACGGCTGATCAACCGCAAGTTCGCGCTTGAATCGACAGACTCCCTCAATAGAAGCTTCCGCCGAGCTCGCTGCCCTCTCCCTGGATTTCATTGACACTTCCGCCCCCGCCTGAATATTCTCAAATTTCATGGCAGTCGTGCGCTCATTCGGATTCTTATGAGGCATTCCAGATCTTCATTCCTGCTTTTTCTCTGCGCCTTCCTGATCGGCATCTGTCCTTCGCGATTGCTTTTTGCGGGAAACGACAACGTGGCTGCCGCATCCAGGGAACGCATGGCGCAGGATGTGTTGCACAATCTCCTCTCAAGTCCGCTCGGAAAGCTTGCTCCGCGACTGCACTATAGCGTGACGTTGATTAACTCCCACTATCCCAATGCCTATTCCAATCACCGGGGGAAAGTCTATATCACCACGGGATTGTTTCCGGTTCTGGATGATGACGCCGGCGTTTGGGCGGCAGTAATTGGTCATGAACTGGGGCACGTCATCCTGAATCATTCGGATTCCCTGCCGCGCTTTGAAGCCACACTGCGGCAGGATTATCAACGGGCGCGCTCGAAAGAATACGACCAGGGCCCCCCGCAATGGCCGGGCGTCAAACTGGGAGAGGGAATCTCCCGATTCAAGCTCTCGCGCAACGAGGAATTGCAGGCCGATTTCATCGGCCTGATGCTGATGGCGGAGGCGGGCTATCAACCCGGGTTTGCTGTTCTTCTTGATCAAAGACTGCGATATGGTCTGGGTGACATGCCGGGAATTATGGCACTGTTCTCACACCATCCGCGGCTTGAAACGCGCGAGGAGCATACCCGGAAGTTTTATGACATTGCCATGAGCATCTTTCAATACCGCTGGCCGAACGTCGCAAATTCCCCGGGAGGAAACCTGCCTCCTTACGGCGCAATCGGACATTGGGCATTTCGCCAGGAAGACGGAGGCAGAGAATTAGTCTTTCAGGTTCCATTCCAGGTGCACAACGCGGAAGGCATGCAGGTGAGAGTGGCAGCGTTTTTTCTGGACCACGACCAGCGCGTTCCGGCGGCCGGTCCGCAATATCGCGCCACGGATGGCTCCCTAGTGCTGAACGCGTTTATGCCGGGCGCAGTCAACAAAGCCGGGGAAGTGACACTTCGCGCCCCGCGCAGCGCGCTCGGAACACATGAAAACAGTCTACTCGCCGTGGTGTTCCTCATGGCCGGCAAGCGCCCGCTTGCCGTTGCCAAAACCAAGGTGGACCTTGGCGGAAAGTAGATTCCTCGCGGAGGTTACCTGCCATTCGCCTGACAACCGACTTGTATAGAACGGGATCCTCGGGAGGAACGCTGTGAGGCATCTTAAACGGCTGCCCGGGTATTGTTTGTAATACTCCGACGCCTATCCAACTCTATCTAACTTGCGGGTGGGCGAATAAAAGACAAATATTATGCTGAAGGTGTAAACACGGTGAGCGAGCTCAAGTTCGATGAGATAGGATATTGGTCAGAATTAAAGCTCGAAATCCCGCTGCTTATTCCTGGCTTCTGGCAGCTCGAACACATCCGGCACTGCACCACATTTATATATAAATCGTTGCATAAGTAGTTGCACTAAACCGCATCAGCAGCGTACTTGGTGCCGGGAAGCTGGAAGAAAGACAGAATGAGATCCGGTGTACGTTGGATTGACAGCAGAATCGAAAAGAGCGCTGCCGGCTCTGTTGACATCCTCAGGAAAATA
>CADDZJ010000194.1 GCA_902812415.1 Acidobacteriota bacterium | reverse complement strand
CCTGGCAGCCTGAGGACGCCCAGCAGCAGTTGTTCGTGGAAGACCTGGCGCGCCTCTACAGCCTGCAACGTCTGAACCACGAGGCGCTCCAGCAATGGATGGCGCGTCAGGCGCGCAAGCATCGTCACCAGGAGGCCGCCCGTCGGCGGGAGGCGAGCCGTCGGCCGCCCCATGAGCCTTACTCCTATTCCCTGGAAACGAGGGGCTGGCGCGGCGTTTCACCCGGCCCCGCCTCCCGCCCCACCGAGAAGTTCGACCGCGTGCGGGCCCTGTTCGAGGAACTGGAAAACCGCTTTGAGCGCGGGCAATGGGAAGCGAACGAACTCTTTCAGCAGCTTTATGGCAAAGAGCCCGGCGGCGTGGGGAAGGAGATGATCGCGCTGTTTCAGCAGTGCGCGGAGGAAGGATGTTCCGAAGAGCGCCGGGCGAAGTTCAACGAGCTTCTCAGGCAGGAGCGCGAAGACCTGGCGGAGGAGGAAAAGCTGCGGGCCGAAGATGTGGAGGATTGGATTGAGCCGGAAGATTACTGGGAACCCGCGCTCATCCCGCTGGATGGGACGTGGCAGTTCCTGGTGGCGCAGGAAACGGCTCTTGACCGCCAGATTGGCTCCAAGACGCGGCTTCTGATGCGGCTGCAAGACCGCAAGGAGAAAGCGCGGCGGCAAAGGCCGGAATCGCCCTCGACGACCGCCTCTCGAGATGTGGCGACCCCGGAAGCGGCCCTTTCTGAATCTTCAATCCCAAATCGGCAATCTCAAATCTCAAGTCTGAAATCTCAGGCGGCTGCCCGAGGCGAAGACCCGCAAAACGGGACGGGAGAGCCTCAAGCCCGGGAAAGCCGCCCATCGCCGGAAGCGGCTGACGAGGCTTGCGAACTCCCCTCCAGCAAGCGCCGACCGATCCGGAAAAAAATCGGAATTTCGGCGACGAACCCTAATGAGTCTTCAGAATCAACGGCCTCGCCCGCCCTGGCGGCATCCCCAATGACGGCGAAAACCAACGGAGAGTATCGGCAGCGGTAGAAACGGCGTGGCGGGATGAACTCGCCGCCACGGAGATCGCCATGAAGATGGCCAAGAAGCGACGATCTCGCGGCCACCCTGCGGCTGAACCGTCTTAAGCTGCGACTTGACAGAGCGGCCTGAATCTGGAACCTTGAGGTTTCCATTCTGAGAGGTCCGTTGCGCCATGCCGAATCTCTTTGATGACGTCCCTTATCCCGGCTTCCCCTTTCCGGAGACCCATCCTGACCGATTGGCGACCATCGCCACGTTGTTCGGAATGACGCCGCCCTTGCTCGAGTCCTGCCGCATTCTGGAGCTGGGGTGCGGGGACGGCTCGAACCTGATCCCCGCGGCTTTCAGCCTGCCGCAAAGCCAGTGTCTCGGCGTGGACTTGGCGGAGCGGCCCATTCAGAAAGGGCGGGCGATGGCGGAAGCTTTGGGCCTCACCCAGGTCAAGCTCGAGCAGCTTGACCTGGGCGACATCACGCGCGCCTGGGGCGAGTTCGACTACATCATCGCGCACGGCGTCTATTCCTGGGTCGCGCCCGAAGTGCAGGAGAAAGCGCTGGGCATCTGCGGAGAGAACCTGGCGGCAAACGGCGTGGCCTACATCAGCTACAACGCGTACCCTGGCGGGCACATCCGCGACATGGTCCGCCACCTGATGCTCTTCGGCGCGCGCCACGCTTCCCGCGCCGAAGAGCGCGTGCATCAGGGGATCGAGTTTGCCCGGCGCATTGCGGAATCCCGGCCTGAGGCGGACCCTTACCGGCAACTGCTCGAACGCGAACTCAAGCGCATGCAGCGGCTGAGCGCCAGCTCGATCTATCACGATGACTTCGCGCCCTTCAACGCGCCGGTTTACTTCCACGAGTTCATCGAGCGCGTCAGCCGTCATGGACTCCAGTTTCTGGGCGAGGCGGAATTCCCGGCCATGCATGCGGCTCATGCCCTGAATCCGGACGCTTCGGCAGCCCCGGAAGAAGACCTTGACGTGATCGCGCGCGAGCAATGGATCGACTTTCTCCTGTGCCGGATGTTTCGCCGCACGCTCTTATGCCGCAAGGAAATGGCCGTTTGCCGGACGCCGCAACCGGACCGGCTGCGGACGCTCTACGTCTCCACGCGATTGCAGCCTGTTTCGCAGAATCCAGACCTGACCTCAGCGCAGGCGGAAGAGTTCCGCGCGCCGGATGGCAAGACGCTCTCGACGAATCACCCGCTGGCGAAAGCGGCGGTGGCATGGCTTGGGGCGCAATGGCCCCGACGCGTGCCGTTCTCGGAACTCGAGTCCGCTGTTCAGGCGCGGACAGGCGGGGATTGCAACCCGCAGACCCAGGGGCCAACGGCTCTCGAGAACCTCCTGCTGCGGATGTACGCCGGCGACCTGGTGGAGTTGCACGTTCATGCTCCGCCGCTGGCGCTTGCGCCCGGAGAGCGTCCGGTCTCAAGCCCTCTGGCCCGTTATCAGCTTCAGGAGGGGCGCATGGTCACCAATCTCCATCATATGAGCGTTGAGATCGATCAGGCGTCGAGACACTTGTTGTTGCTGGCGGACGGCACGCGCGACCGCGCTCAGTTGCTGTGCGATCTTGATGCGCGGATAGCCGCAGGCGAGATCACCATGGAAAAGGATGGCCGACTGGTTGACGACCTCGAAGAGGCTCGAAGGATGCTCGCGCAGGCGCTCGATCCCAACCTCGACCGCATGGCGCAATTGGCGTTGCTGATGGATGAGACGCGGTAGCGCGGCGGCAGCGCCTGGAGATTGCGCTTGCGGCAAATCGATTGCGGGCGCAGCGGCGGGTTGACCCCGCCACGCGTGGCGGCATAAAGCCGCCTCGGCCGTCATGGATCGCGGTCAAGACGCCGGCGCGGCGGGATCAGCATGGCGCGGCGGCTCGAAGCCTTCAACCCTCAGAAATCCGCCTGAAATCAGGGTGCTGAGCAGGCGAACAAATTCCCCGACCGGCGTTTCGGGGTGAATCAGGCGGTCGCGTTTGCAGGCCTCGAAGAGTTCGAGGATGCGGGTGTTGCCGTCGCAACGCGCCACGAGCATCGCCATCCAGGGCTGAATCTTGCACTCCATGCTGAAGGGAGAATCGGTTTGAAGGGCGAATTCAACGGGCGCAAATTCGTTTTGCTGGAAACAATGGAGCGCGCGCAACTCAAGTTGGGGCGAAACGGATGGCTTCATCTCAAGCAGCCACGCGGCGCTGCCAGGCCGAGCTGCGGCGTCCTCCCAGCGCAACAGCCATTCGGTTTCCGCCGGCCCTGAATGCGGCCCTCGGCGGCGGCGAATCGTCAAAGAAGGGCGCGACTCCGTCTTCCTACGGATCACCAGGGCGCCGTGCGCCAGGTTTTTGACCTTAAGCTTTTGAAAGTGCGCCTTCCACTGCTCCACCTGGCTCCAGTCGCCACGGGCGGTGACGGTGGCCTGATAGGCGAAGTCAGTCAAGTCCTGAATTCTCGACTCGACAAAGAGCAGATCGAATTCCGCATGGCGGTCACCCAGCCATTGGCGGGCGCGCTGCTCAAAGGGTTCTCCCTCGCGCTCGACGCCCATCGTGAGGCAATAGAAGCTGCCGCCGGGTTTCAGGTGTTGCGGCAAGCCCGCCACGATGGCGCGCGTCACGCGTTCGCCATCCTCGCCGCCGTCGTAGTAGATCTTGCTCGGCTTCATCACCGGAACGTAAGGCGGATGCGCGACGATGCGGTCGAACATCCGGCCATTGAGCGGCCCATAGAGGTCTCCCTGAATGGCGGTGACTTGCGTGAGGCCGTTCAGCAGGATGTTGAACTCAGCGCATCGGGTGGCGCGCTCGGTGATGTCAACCGCCCAGGCTCGGCGCGCATAGCAGGAGACAGCCGCCAGGGCAGCAACCCCGGTGCCGGAGCAGAGGTCGAGCAGGTCATCGCAGGGATGCTGAGGGAGCGTCTCAAGAAACTGGCAGGTGTGATGGCTGATGGCCGGAAACACGATATCGTCCGAGGGCTCAAACGCCGAGCGGTCGGGCCTGACCCAGCGATCGGAAACGAAATAGAGTCCCTGCGCCGGATAAAGCGCCACCGGGGAGTGACACTCTCCGGGGCGCGCCGGATCGTCGCACAGAAGTCCCAAACTGCGCAGGGAATCCATCACCTCGGATGGAAGAAGAGACTTGAGTTGAGCGAGGGGCAAACATTCGCCGCAGAAGAAAAGCCGGATGAGATGACTGACGAGGGAATCGTCAGAGAGAAGGCGAGGCGTGCTTGCGGCGATGGTCGAGTACTCATGAAGGACGCTCAGTTCGAGGCGCTCGCACACGGCGCTCTCGGTATAGCCGGATTGCTTCAGGAATCCGCGAACGAGCGCGAACTGCTCGGGAGTCCCGTTGTGCAGCGGCCACGAAGTAGAAGATGGTCGATTCATCGAAACCTGAATGTCGGGGCGCGTGCCCTGACGGCGCATCCACGAACTATAGCAGAGATTTCCCCTTTGGGTGCGCGACATAAAAGTGGAAATCAGGCTATCCGGCGGCTCTCCCAATAATCCTCAAAGCGGCCATTGAGAGGACAGCAGGGCAGCGCCAGGATCGCGTTGGCCGCTCGAACGGTCCAAAACATTCCCGACCTTTTGAGGCGGGAGGCGGTCACCGTCTTACAGCCAGCCTCAAGGGCCCCTGAGCCCACCAAGAGGTGTTGGCTGCGAAACCTGGGATATCGCATGCGCTCTTGATTCCGCTCGAAGTAGTCCGCCTCGGTGCGCAACTTCTCCGCTACTTCCGGATGAGGGGACCCGATCGCGCGGAGCACGCTCACCAACTTTTCGATTTTTCCCTTATCAGCAGGCGCTTCTGATGCACCTTCATCCAGGCTTTCTGCGGGGCTTCGGCATGGGGATACAGTTGGCGAGCCAAGTCCCACAGATGCTGGCGAGCGTGGTAAAGGTCGACAATCTGAATCGCCTCTGGAAAGTGCTCGGCGGTCAGATTCCAAATCCATTCCGCGCCGTCGCCCATCACGACCTTCCTCTGGGCGCGGCTCCAGCCTCGCCTCCAGGCTTCCAGGTAGAGGCGTTTACCGAACTCCTCGGCGGTCTCAATGGCCCCTGTATAGGGGGTGGAATCCGGGTCACGGAGAGTAATTTGAAAGTTGTGTCT
>CADDZJ010000193.1 GCA_902812415.1 Acidobacteriota bacterium | reverse complement strand
CATCTTCCCCTACCGGAGGAATGCTGATCACACTTTTGGGAGGCGAACCAGATTTTTTACGTCTGCGTCGGGATCGAGAGTCCCTCGAAAGACTCTCTGGCGGAAGCCAAGAAGTTTCGAAATCTGCGGCGCGACCCGCTGGAATGTATCCGCTCCATCCAGAGTCAAGGCCTTTGGGTGACGGGGGGATTCATCCTCGGTTTCGATTCTGATAGGGGGGATATCTTCGAACAGCAAAGAGATTTCATCGAGCGGGCGGCTATCCCTTGGGCCATGGCTGGCTTTTTGCAAGCGCCAGCGACAACGGCCCTTCATGCCCGCATGGTGAAAGAGGGCCGGATGCTCGACGAGAGTGACGCGACGAGCAACTTCGACACGCCAAACTTCCGGACGTTACTCCCGCTTCCGCTTTTGCTACAGGGCTTCCGTGAAACGCTCGTTGCTCTATATTCTCCCTCGGCGTTTTACGATCGTGCCTATCGTTCGCTGCAGCAATGGCAGGTCCGCAAACAGCAGAAGGCCACGGAGTATCCGCTCCGGCCCATACTCGGCATTTTAGCGCGCTCTATTTTCCGCCAGGGAATACTCTCCTCTTACCGAAAATCGTACTGGAAGTTTCTATTTCAGCTTCTTTCCAAGTGGTCCGGCGATTCGCCCAAATTCAGCATGGGCATCACGATCCTGCTTTCAGGAAATCACTTCATCCGCTACGCAAAGAATCTGGCAGTCCATCTGGATTCCGGGCTGAGCAAACTTCGGACCGAGGATGGGACGACTGCCATTTCCGCTCACCCCCGCTGACAGGGCTTCGGCATAAAATCGGCTTTGTGCCAGAATCCGTGAAATGAACTGAATCATCCGTGACAACCGCCAGAGTTCGTCGCGCGAGAACTCAATCAGTTGATCCGCCTCTGCCGAATTGTTTCTGTTTCTCTGAAGAGATATTATAGGTGTCAGACGGGAGCCTCATATCGGTGAATATCCTGATCGCTCATGACGAAGCGCCAACCTGTTTTGTAGCTCGATGGGTTCTCTTCGAAAAATAGTGGGGGGAGCGTCATGGCAAACAACAAAAGCCGGCCTGTTGATTGGGAAGCCCTTCTCGCGGGAATCTCTGGCGCGAAGACCCTGAATTTAGAGTACGGCGCTAACCGCAACATCTTCCAGCAAGGAGATCCTGCGGATTCTGTGTTCTACCTGCGGCGAGGCAAAGTGAAAATCTCGGTGACTTCCCAGCAGGGCAAAGAGGCGATTGTGGCCATTCTGGATTCCGACGAGTTTTTCGGTGAGGGGTGCCTCGCGGGCCAACCGCTGCGCATTGCATCGGCTACGGCGATAACCGATTGCAGTCTCGCCAGGATTGAGAAACCGCTGATGGCACGCATGCTCCACGAACAGCACGACATTTCGGAATTGTTCGTCACTCACCTGCTTTCGCGCAACGTCCGGTACGAAGAGGACCTGGTCGACCAGCTTTTTAACTCGAGCGAGAAGCGCCTGGCCCGGATTCTCTTGCTCCTGGCTCATTTTGGCAAGGAAAGTAGAGCCGAAACGATCCTTCCCAGCATTAGTCAGGAGAATTTGGCCCAAATGGTCGGGACCACCCGATCACGCGTGAGTCATTTCATGAATAAGTTCAGGGAGCTTGGCTTTGTGGACTACGGCGGCGGCGCGCTGACGGTGAATACCAGCCTCCTCAGCGTGCTCTTACACGATTAACCTCCAGGCCTGAACCCTCGGCACTCCCCCCTCCACGCTGCGGTTCCTCCTCACAAAACCGGATGAGCAAATTTGACCAGATGCGTGAGCAGCTTTGAACTGACACTGAACCACCCCACACGATATAAGAAAGAGAGCCCCAGGAACGGGTGGCAAAGAGAATGTTGAATGTTCCCGGCGGCAGGTTTCACTGCTACCACCGCGTATCGAGCGAGGGACTGAAAAGCTCGGTCCATGAAGGCAAGCGCATGCAAACCAGGGCATGTTGGCCTGCCAGCATCTTAATTCACGGAGAACTTCCATGCCGAAGCTGCACATTCTTATGGTTGAAGACTCAGACGCGGACGCCGAGCTTGCCGTGCACGCACTGCAGAAAGCGGACATCACCTTCTCTTCCAAGCGCGTGGACACTCAGGCGGCCTTAAGAAGAGAGTTGAGGGAGCATCCCCCCGATGTGATTCTCTCCGACTATGACTTGCCCGGCTTTGATGGGATCAGCGCCCTCATGATTGCGAGGAAACTCGTTCCTTTGATTCCGTTTATCGTCATTAGCGGTTCACCGCGTGAAGAAGTTCACAGCGCGTGCGTGAAGGCCGGAGCAGATGCTTACCTGGCTAAAAAGGATCTTCGAGGCCTGGCCAAGAAGGTTCTCGATGCGCTCTCTGAAGCATGTCGGGCTTACGCCTTCCAGGCTGGCAGCCGGTTGAAAGAACCGTTCCTTGCTGACCCGGCGAGGCGCTAGAGTTCCTCGATGCTTTTGTTGGTGGGAGGCTCTCAACATGCAATTAGACAAGGCTTTTGAGTTCGCGGTCATTCTCGCTTGGGAAGACTTGGTGAAGGTTTCCGATCCCTGCTCCGTGCGGGTCGAGTACCTGTGTCAGCCTGGAACTCCTTTGGATCAAGTGACCGTCTGGTCGACTGGAGCCCAGGGTTACCAGTATCGGGTGTGTGACTACTGGACGTCGACGGCTTTGAACCACGACAGCGGGGCGAGCTTCGGGAATCGTTACTGCTCTGACAGGTTGGCAGAGACCCTGGGCCTCATCATGACGAACCAAGGGGGGTTCACGCGCCCTGCAGGTACTTGCCGCGACGGTTTGGCGTTGATCTACCCGCCTACTGATGATGATCGTGCCGAGGCTGGCATCTGGCTCAGCGAGATGCATAGAGCGCACCCTGACCTCGGCGCTGCTGCGCATATAAAAGCGCCTCTTCCGGCATCCACATAGATTGGGCTTGTCTTGGGGACATCATCGCCCTACAACAACGGATGGCCGGAGGTTGTGTGAAGGCTGGATAAGCAGAGAGCGCCTCCCAGCGCCAGCAGGTCATGAAGAAGGGATTGCCTGGATTGATGCGAGTCATTATTTATAAGCTTCTGTTGGAATTGGATCGCGACTCGCGGAGGAAGGAAAGTGGACGTGAACGGCGGGACAGGGAATGCTGCGGACCTGGAGGAATTCGTCGACATCCAACTGAACGCAACCCTGGCCCTCCAAGTGGCAGCCGAGGATGATCGGTCCGCCGGAAATGTGGCTGTCGCCAACCGCGAGGAATTAAGCGCGCACAGGGCTTATCAGGAAGCGGTGCATCTGTTTAGAGTGCTGCGAAGCCACATAGGCCGCGCTGGGGCGCGGCGTCTCTCTATAAGGATTGAGGAGATAGGCGACGCGATGCACGGAGGTTAAACCGTCCCGCTCCCCGTTTTGGGCAACGGGCGCTGCGTGGGAACTCGAACCCTCAGTAATCCTCGACCAGTAGAGACCGAAGATCGCCGCCGGGCACAGTTTTCCTGCACTTCACACGACCCGGCCGGGGGCCAACTCTCTGCATGCTTCCAATCCTCGGAGAGCATCAATGAAATTGAAAACCGCTTATGCTTTGCTTAAAGAGGCCGGCTCGGCTTGGATGGAGGACAACGCCCCGAGCCTGAGCGCGGCGCTGGCTTTTTACACTATTCTTTCTCTCGCTCCAGTCTTGATTATTGCCACGGCGGTTGCGGGATTGGCCTTCGGGCATCGAGCGGCGGAGGGTGAAATCCTGCAGCAGCTCCAATCCGTCGTGGGTGAGGCGGGAGCCCGGGCCGTGCAAGCTATGATCCAAACCGCGGACCGGCCCAGGCTCGGGATCATGGCGAGCGCCATCGGCATCGGGACCATTCTGATCGGAGCGACGGGCGTCTTTGTTGAGCTCCAAAACGCGCTCGATAAGATATGGAAGGGTGAGCAGCAATCTGGAGGTGTATGGGTGGGCAAGATTCGCCAGCGGTTTTTCTCCTTTGCCCTGGTCCTCGGCGCCGGTACCTTGCTCATCGTATCGCTCGTCTTAAGCGCCGCGCTCGGAGTGGCAACAAGATTCATGGGGCATCTGCATTCTGGTCGGGAGGCGCTGCTGGAAGCGGTCGCTGCCACTCTGTTGTTTGGCGTGATGGCGCTGCTCCTGGCGTCGATCTTTAAGTTTGTACCGGGCACGAAGGTTGCCTGGAGCGATGTGTGGGTCGGCGCGGTGGTTGCGGCATTGCTCTTTACCATTAGCAAAGTGTTGATCGGGATGTATCTTGCCGGATCCGCCATGGCGTCCGCTTATGGAGCGGCGGCATCGATTCTTATTTTTCTGGTGTGGGTTTATTACTCCGCACAGATTGTCCTTCTGGGCGCGGAGGTCACGCACGTTTACGCCAATAAACACGGCTCACGAGCCTGTCATAGAGAGACTCCGCGCCTGGATCAGGCGATGTGTTCTCCCTTCAGCAAGGCTTCGCTCTCCTCAGTTCCTGCGGGTCCCACCCTGTAAGTCCTCTCCGTAAACTGCAATGAGCAATTGTGACCAAACGTGTGAGCCATAGTGGGCAGACACGCGAAGCCTAGCAGGCTATAAGAGTTAAGTGAGGTGCGGCATGGAACTTCTATTGATCGTTCTTCTGGTGGTGCTGGTGTTCGGCGGCGGAGGCTGGGGATACTCCCGTTGGCGCAGATAGTGCTTAGCGTATGTATGAACACATTTAAGGAAGGAGACAAGCCAATGGCTGACGATAAAAAAGGAAGATGCGCAAATCCGCAGTGTAGCTGCATGGCTGGCCCGGACAGCAAATATTGCAGCCCTCCTTGTGAGGGTGCAGAAAAAACGAAAATGACGGAAATCGGTTGCGGGTGCGGTCATGCATCCTGCTCAGGAAAAGTATAACGGGTTAAGGGCCTGCGAGCCGCATGCTCGCTTCGTTTACGAAAGTGCGTCAGTGGCAAGTGACAGCAGGCTTCGTGGGGTTCATTTCAGGGTTGGAAAAAGGAGGCAGTTATGTTTCTCGTTCTGTTCATCGTTCTGCTCGTGGCCTGGCTTTTAGGTTTTCTCGCCTTTCACGTGGCGGGCGGATTAATTCACCTGCTGCTCATCGTGGCGGTCATTGCTTTGGTCATCCATTTCGTGCGGGGACGGCGGACCGCTTGATAGCGGATGCCGCTGCGCGTCTCTGAGTGCCGCAGTGTCTGGCGCTCAGATTCGCGCCTGGAGGTAATTGGGAGCCTGTAGCTACGCCGTGCCGACTACGACGAGCTTGACGCCCCACTCAGAATCTAA
>CADDZJ010000192.1 GCA_902812415.1 Acidobacteriota bacterium | reverse complement strand
GCTAAATTTGAAGAGAATCCCTGACGAACCTTTCAAAAGGCTAGCCCCGATTTCCAGGTGTTTTCCTTCACGTAGTATGAAAGATCAGCTTTTGCAGCGTCCCTCCCCATTTTCCAGTCGTGACGTACGGGATTTCTCCACCTGGCGTTCAGACCGATTTCTGATCGGATTGCTCGCCCTGATCTCTCTGCTTCCATATGTCAACACGCTCTGGAATGGGTTTGTTTACGACGACGATACGCAGGTTCTCAAGAATCCCTACATTCGCGATTTCAGTCACTTGAAAGCTATTTTCACCACCACCGTATGGTCCTATGCCGGGGGCGTGCGAGGCGCCACTAATTACTACCGCCCGGTGATGGATTTAACCTATCTCATCTGTCACAGGATTTTTGGTTATCGACCTTGGGGATTTCACCTTACCAGCCTGATCTTCAACGCGGCTGTTGTTTGTCTGTTGTTCATTGTTACCCGCCGCATCTTCCAAAGCCGCGCCGTGGCTTTTGGCGCTGCGGCATTGTTTGCCTTGCATCCTGTCCATACGGAGGCGGTGAATTGGATTGCCGCGGTAACAGACCCGGAACTCGCCTTCTTTTTCCTGCTTGCCTTCTGGTTTTTCCTGCGGCTGGGGGAGACTGAAGGTCGGAAAAACGGCTTGATGCAATTTGGAATAATCGCAAGTTTCGGGCTGGCCCTGCTTTCCAAGGAACCTGCGGTGACGCTTCCCTTCCTCGCAACATTCTATGAACACGCTTGCCGGCCGGATCGCTTCCAGACATCTTTTTCAGTGAAAGTGCGCCGATATGCTGCTCTTTGGCTGCTGCTGATCGCCTATCTTCTGCTCCGCATTCGGGCGTTAGGCGCCTTTACTCCTGTTCCCGCGGCGCGCCAGATGCCGGCAGATGCCGTCATTTTCTCAGCCATCGCTCTGGCGGGGCATTATCTCGAAAAGATGATCTGGCCTTTCCACTTGTGTGCTTTCTACGTTTTCCCGAATACGTTTGCGACGCTTCTGCCTCGCATCATCACAGGCTGCGCTGCGCTGATTGTTTGTGCCGGCATCATGATCTATTTCTGGAGTCGCGAGCGCGCGGTGTGCTTCGGGTTTGTTTGGTTCTTTGTGACGCTTGCGCCAGTCTTGAATGCGCGCTGGATGCCGACGAACGCTTTTGCGGAACGTTATTTGTATTTGCCGTCGGTCGGCCTCTGCTGGGTTGGCGCATGGCTTGGATGGCGGCTATGGCGCGCGGCGAAAGGGATTCGTGCACAGCGACGGGCGTTTGAGGCGGGAGCGTGTGCTGTGACAATTGTTCTGATCGTCCGCATCGTCACGCGCAATCCCGTCTGGAAGAATGACCTCATCTTTTACACGGAAACGCTCAAGGCTTCCCCTGGCGCGGCTGACATGCGCAATAACCTGGGCATGTATTATTGGGATCGGCAAAATCTTGAGGCGGCAGGCAAGGAATGGGAACAGGCGCTTAAGATTGAGCCTGGCGCGACTTATATTCTCGATAATCTCGGCCTTCTACGCATCAGGCAAAAACGCTATGAGGAAGCTGTGGTGTACTTTCAGCGCTCGCTCGACATAACTCCGAAAGATGCCGACGCCCACACGGGCCTTGGGGAGGCTTACGCCAAGATGGGCTTAAGGCAAAAAGCGGAGACGGAACTGCGAGCGGCTGTGGCGCTGGCTCCGCTGGACGTTCGCCCGTTGGTGCATTTGGGCGAACTCTATTTTGATGAAGGAAAATACGATCTCGCTGAAAAAGAGTTTCTGGCTTCGATCCGGGCTCTGCCGACGCTGCGCGGATACTTCGGTCTCGGTCTTATCCACTGGGTTCGGGGAGATCGCGCAGGCGCTGAGAAAGCTTTCAAGACGGCCTTGCGCCTTGACCCCTCCGACGGGCGGCCTTACTTCATGCTGGGGCTGCTTTATGGTTCGATGGGCCGTACGGCGGACGCGATTTGGGAATATGAAGCAGGACTTAAAGTCGATCCCACAAATCACACCGCCCTGGCCGCCCTCGCCAAACTCAAAGGCCAGGCGACTGCATCGAAATCTCCGTGAGCTGCCCCTACCCGTAAGTCCTCGAAGCTTGCCCGTCTGGAGATTCAGCCTCACAATGAATGAGTATGAGAAAGAATTTGGGTTATAAGCATCCAGCGCCTTCGGAAACGGATTCAAGCGCTGTAGGCGCCGGGAATCTGCGCGTTATCCTCCTTGGATTGGTATGCCTCGTTTTCGCTTCGAGGCTGCCTGCGCCAGCCGCCCCGCGCGGGGCGGCTTCCATCAAGCAGTATATTCATCAATTCGAGGCGCACTATCGTGACGTGCGGACGCTTCAAGCTGATTTCACGCAGACCTCGTTTGCCTGGGGAAAGAGCCAGACAGAATCGGGGAAGGTTTATCTTGCGCGCGGCGGAAAGATGCGATGGATTTATGACAAGCCCGAAGAGAAAATCTTTCTTTCCGATGGCAAGCAGTTATTCCTTTACGTTCCTTCTGAAAAGCAGCTTACGATTTCGTCCACCCGCGACATTGAGGATGCGCGTGTGCCTTTAAGCCTGCTGGTGTCGCACCTGGAATTAAGCCGCGCCTTTTCGCGGGTGGAATTTGCAGACCAGGCGCTTGAGGCGGAACCCGGCGATCGCGTCGTTCGCGGCTACCCTCTGGATAAGTTCAAGCGCGACTATCGCAGTGTCCTGATTGAGATTTCCCCTCGGTTCGACATTCGCCGCCTCATCGTCTTCTACCCTGACAACAGCACCATGCAATTCACCTTCACGCATGTGGAGCACAATCAGCCGCTGGCCCCCTCCTTGTTTTCGTTCATTCCTCCGCCCGGAACGGAGATTATCCATCAATAAGCCGATCGTCCAATTTTGCTGATATGGCGCGGGGGCGCTGAGGGCTTTTTTACTTTCATTCTGAGCGCAAGCGAAGAATCCCCGTATTGCTTTAGATTCTTACGCCTTCGGTCTGTGCAGAACGTGTTTTACAATCTGAGCCGACGTTACAGAACGCTACATCCGGAATTCGGAATTTCAAAATATCTTTGGCCAGCTTTCAGCAAACAGCTCTCAGCGATCAGTTCGGAAATTCCGGGGCCGAAAAGCTGAATGCTGATCGCTCCTCGGAACGGCAGTTGCCAGAGTTTCTCAGCAACCTGTCGAGCCTTGAAACCAGTGATACAATAGCCAGCATGAATCGGAGGATATTTCTGGGGGTTGCGGCGGTAATCGCAGGCAAAGCTATGAGCGCGCAAACATCATCATCCATACCCATCATCGACACCCATATTCACCTGTTCGATCCCCGGCGTCCGCAGGGCATCCCCTGGCCGCCCAAGGATGACGCCATCCTTTACCGGCCGGCGTTGCCCGAGCGCTACCGAAAGCTCACGGAGGGCCTTGGAGTGGTCGGCGCGATTGAGGTGGAGTGCAGCCCGTGGCTGGAGGATAACCAGTGGGTGCTGGACGTTGCGGCAAAGGACCCCATCATTGTCGGAACCGTCGGAGACCTCGAGCCGGGCAAGCCGGACTTCCGGAAGCAACTGGAACGCTTTCACCGCAATCCTCTGTTTCGTGGCATTCGATATGGAAACCTGTGGGGCAGGAACCTGACCGAGGAACTCGCGAAACCGAAATTCATTTCCGGCCTTAAAGCTGTTGCCGAAGCCGACCTGGAACTGGATACGGCCAATCCGGATGCGGCGCTGATTGCCGCCGTCGTCCGGCTCACTGACCGGGTTCCCAACTTGCGCGTGGTCATCGATCACCTGCCGCAGTTTAATCCGCCCACGCAGGGGAAGGCGCGCGCCGAATATGAGGCTAACTTGCGGGAACTGGGGAAGCGGCCCCAGGTCTACGTGAAAATCTCCGAAGTCCTTCGCCGCGTCAATGGCCGCGTCCCCCAGGATGTGAACTTCTACCGGCCAAGACTCGATGAGATTTGGGATACATTCGGCGAGAACCGGCTGATGTACGGCAGCGACTGGCCGAACAGCGACCACATTGAAACTTACCCTCAGGAACTTACCCTCGTCCGCGAATACGTGCTAGGCAAAGGCCGAGCCGCAGCGGAGAAGGTCTTCTGGAAAAATTCCATCGCCGCCTATCGCTGGATACGGCGCGCCATCAGCCAGCCCCAGCTTGCGTAGCCTGCATGGAAGCTTGCTGTACCACAAGTAGGGTAACGCCGAGTTTCTCGTTTTTGGAAACTCTACGGTTTGTTAGTTTGGATCGAAAAGCTGCAGACTTCGAAAAGCGCGAAGTTTGCGCTACCCGGCCGGCTTTCGGGAAAGTGACGATTTCTGCTGCAGGGCCGGTGTCGCTTCGCTCACGGCAGGCTCTTATCGGCCATCTTTTTGCGCTCGCTCAGCGCCAAAAGCCGGCGGTGAGGACACCGCCGCTACAAAATAAACCAAGGCGGGTTGAAATTAAGGAATATCTTTAGCTGTGTTCTACCCCTCCGCCGGATAGCACATATTGATCGATAGCTGCCGCAACGCCATCATTGTCATTCGAGCATGTTAACTTCCACCCATCGCGCACGGCTTCAAAACTGTGATTTGCCATCAGCACCGGCAGGCCCGCAAATTGCAGCATCTCGACATCATTGAAATTATCGCCAATGGCCATCACTTCCTGGGGCCGGATTCCGCAGGATTTTGCCCACCAGGCCAGTGCAACTCCTTTCGAGCAGCCGCGATTCATCACATCGAGCAGCGACAGGTTGCGGGCCAGATATTTTGTCCACGTCAGATTGCAGAACGAGGCGACAGGCGAAGATCGCAGCACAGCTTCCACCGGTTCGATCCTTTCCGGTGGGCCGCCAAACGTCACCTGAATCGGATCGGCGGTTAAGGCCGCAGCCAGTTCGGGCGTCTGAAGCAGATAGTCCCGGCTGTTTCTCATATACCATCCTACCGGGCCCTCCGGGGCGGCGCCCGCATGCATCAGCAATTGCCCGCGGCAGTTAATGTCGAAGATGGCCACCGCATACGCCTGATAATCGCGCGCCGCCTGAATAACCTGGCGCGCCACTTCAAGCGGGAGAAAGTTGCGATAGTAGACTTCGCCTGACCTCTTGCCGATTCTGGCGCCGTTTGACGAGATTAAGATGACCTCCTCGGGGATTTGTTCGATAAAAGGCCGCGCGGAATGGAAGCGGCGGCCGGTGACAATCACGATTTGAACGCCACGCTTTGCGGCGGCGGCCACAGCCTCCAGATTTGACGGGGTGATCTGGCTCTGGCTGTTCAGCAGCGTGCCGTCCAGATCAATTGCAATCAAGCGGATGGGCATCGGAATGCTCGCAAGA
>CADDZJ010000191.1 GCA_902812415.1 Acidobacteriota bacterium | reverse complement strand
AAAATATCGAGTCTGTCATGCTGAGCGCGGTGAAGCATCTCGGTATTTTGCTAAAAACAAAATGCGGGGATCCTTCGCTATCGCTCAGGATGACAGCCGCCCGTATTCTTTTCACACCTTCTCACTTTCCACTCATCGCTGCCGTTGAAATTCCTCGCTGAGATCGAAATACAGGGATTCTTCCGCCTCGTTGCGCTTGGCATCAGAATCACAGGCTAAGTTCTGCTGTAGGATGCGGCGGGCAGCACGATGCCCGCCGCGGGTTGGAAATTATTTTTTCTTGGGTGGAACCACTGCGTCTTTAAAAGACTTTGCCAGTCGAAACTTGACGACTGTTTTGGCGGGAATCTTGATGGCTTCACCCGTTTGAGGGTTACGCCCCATGCGCGCCTTGCGGTTGGCTTTCACCGCCTTACCGAGCCCAGGAACGACAAACTGTCCGCCGCTCTTGCACTCTTTGGTAGCCAGATTCACCATTTCTTCCAGAATGCCACTGACTATCTTTTTCTGGACACCCGCTTTCTCTGCCAGGTGCGCCACCACCTGAGACTTCGTCATCACCTTCGCCATTGAAGCTCCTCTCTTGAAGTTAAGATTTGTGAGACCATCACATCACGATTAGGTGACACTTTATGTAATAAGCTGGGCGGTGTCAAGGGATTTCTTGTAAAAAAACGCTAAAAAGCCCATAAAAATGCGGCTGGACACAAACCGAGGAAAAAAATTGCAAGGAAAGATCAATTTCGTCGCCCGGCGAGTCGGTTACTTTACAGATAACCGAAGACGCACCGCCTTCCCCTCGCCAAACTTCCTCGTCATCCAGTCTTCCATGTCGGCGCGCAAGGCGTCCGGGTCTACCTGGAATCCGGCTTCCAGTTCGCCGTCTGCGACGGGCAGAGTTTCGTCAAAAGCGCTTCGGCCCGTGAAACTCCGCATACAAAAGCTATCCAGCCAGGCAATGGGGCACGGTCTGGGTCCGCCCGGCTCGATGACTTCAACCGTAATTTTTCTTGCAAACATTGGATTTCATGGTTACACCAGCCCTCCGCGCGCCTCAAAGCCCGGTGAGACTCTCACCGTTTGAAAACGGACCACCATTTACGCTTCTTTCCCTTTGCATCCGGAGAGATCGGGAGGGGGCCCGGCGGCAGCGGTTTTCCTTGAATGACCGCCTCGGGATTTTTCGTGAAAAGAAGCTCCGCAAGCTGTTTGCCTCGCTCCGAAGCCATTTTTTCATACGCCGGGGAGAGGAGAGGAGGGCGATGCCTGGTGTCGTGCGCGTCTGAGGCGACAATCTGAATGAGATTTAAATCCAGCAATTGCTCGACGGCACGAAGCGCCTCAGAGCCAAACCCGCCGGTATAGGATTGCGCTGTGACCTGCACCAGGCATCCTCGCGTAACCCAATTGTAGAGGTGTTGAATCTTCCGGCGGCAGACGGCGTTTCGCTCGGGATGCGTCAGGATGGGGGTGAGGCCCGCCACTTGAATCTCATAAAAGACGTTATCCATCTGCTCGGGTATGAAATGCTCGGCAAACTCCACCAGGACGTAGTGCGTCCCGTTAATAGTGAACGGGGCGCGATCCTGGGTGAGGCGGCGGATGTTGTCATAGGACAGGTGCATGTCGCATCCCAACAGGATTTGAGGTGTATCGCCAATGGCCTTCTGAAGTTCCGCCGTTGCCTTTTTGTTCTGTCCGAGATCAAAAGCGTACCGGAAATTGCAGTGTGGGGTGGCAACCACGTGGGTAATGCCATCTTCGGCCGCCATTTTCAGCATCTCGACCGCAATCTCAAAGGATTTGGCTCCGTCATCAACCTCGGGCAGAGGATGGCAGTGGATATCAATCATCAGGGTTCCCGACTACTTCGGCCTTCGGAACGAGTTGCCTTGCAGAGATAATGCGCGGCGATTTGCCACGCTCCAAGGCTTGATGCCTCCCTTCAAACCCTCCATAAGCTATTAAACGCTTGGGTGACTGAAAGCGTCAAGGATTCACGACCTCGGATCAGAGGCAGGGCTCACGGTCGGGGATGGTAAGTCTCGCTCTTGCCATTGCGGCTGTTCGTGACCGTAAAGTTCCCATTGGGATATGCCGTCACTTTAATCCAATGGCCGCGATCCTCTTGGGTGTTCAGGTTGGCGATATAAGCCGCCGGCGCATTCAGCTTTCCGGCAGCGAGGGAATCATGAAGTTCCCAAAACCCCTCCAGGCCCGGCGAGTTGTGAATGACGGTGAACGCTTCAGGAGTGCCTCCCTTATTGGCCCCGTTATTTCCAATCGCCACAATGGGATGGAGCGCGTCCACGATGTAGCTTTCACCGGAGATGTTCAGTCCGTGGTGGGTGGTGAGGTAGAGTTCCACGCGGCCAACCCGGTTGATGGGACAAACCAGGGCGTACTCTTTTCTCCAGGTCAGGTCCCCCAGGTCGATCATTCGGAACTTTCCAAGGGTGATCAGCAGACCCACCGATTGCGCATTCTCCGAAGTATCGACTCCGGGCCGGAGTTGGCTCTCTGTGGGGCAGTAAGGGTTATGTTCACCTCCTCCCAGAACCGGCTGACCGATCACGTTGCCGGCCGCGCTCAGAATCTCCACTTTCATTCCCGCGATCGGAATTTCCATTCCGGGCCGGGCCAGAATGTGATGTCCTTTTGAGCGTACCTTGAGATAGGCGTTGTAGAGCGCTTCGCCGTGCGGGTCGGTTTCCACGGTGCTTCCATGGTCCACAAAATTCCGGATTGGAATCAATGCCGCCAGTTGCGGCGCGCCGCCTACGTGGTCTTCGTGAAAATGCGTGATGATGAGATCATCAATCTGTTTGATTCCGGCATCGCGTGCCGCAGCCTGGATGCGTTGCGCATCGCGGTTATTGTGATCAGGCCAGCCGGTATCCACCAGCATGGATTGGCCCGACGGCGAAACCAGCAGAGTGGACTGGCCGCCTTCCACATCAATGAAGTAAATCCTTAAAGGCTTCAAGCTTGCGGCCAAAACACATGAGACCGTCAGAACGAGAAAAATCCAGAGAGCGCATCCTCTTTTCATGGCATGAATGCTACCACAATTTTATGCTCTTCACTCGTCACTCATCGCTGGGCACGTCATGCTGAGCCCTTCGCTTGCCATCCGGAGCGCAGCGAAGAATCCTGAAGGCAGTGATAAGTGAAAAGCGACGAGCAAAAGCAACAGATCTCGGATTGGTTTTTGCTCATCATGAATCACTCGTCACTGGTCATTGTTTTTTCGGCGCCTCGGGATGACGGCGGCGAGGGCTTTTCATCATCTTGCAGATCGGTTATGTCGAGAGCGGCGGCCTTTTATCTCGCCATGGTCTTGCAGCTTCCAGTTGTGCGGCAAGGCGAAAAAGCGTGGCTTCATCGCCATAGCGGCCGATAAATTGCGTTCCGATGGGAAGCCCTTCCCGGTTCCAATAAAGCGGCACAGACATTGCTGGTTGGCCCGTTACGTTGGCCAGCGGAGTAAAGGGAACAAAAGTCGCCAGACGCTGCTGGACTTCAAACGGGCTTAAGGGCGGCGAATCAAATGAGCCGAGCGGCAGCGGCGGCTCGGCGAGCGTCGGCGTCAAAACAGCGTCATAACGCTGCATAAATCGCCCCACTTCCCGGGCGAAAGCCTGCAAGGTGTTTTGCGCTAGAAGATAATGGTCCGCCGAAATCTGCTTTCCGGTCTGGTAGAGATGCCACGTGAGGGGTTCAAATTCGTTTTCAGCAGGCGCGCGCTTGAGGATTTGAGCCCACCCCTCGATGGTTGCCGAGCATCCCGCTGCCCACACAATCATGAAGGTTTGGGCAAAGAGCTCGCCGTTCAGCGCCGGCGAGTCCTCTACCACCTCGTGCCCGAGACTTGCGCAGAGCCTGGCGGCGTCTTCCACCGCCTGAAGGCAATCCGCGTGAACGGGTGTACCCGTGACGGGGGTTTTGATGAGCGCAAGGCGCAGTTTGCCCGGCTCGGTCTTCACTTCTTCGAGATACGGTCGCAATGACGGCGGCGCCCAGTAGGGATCGCCGGGAGCGGGGCCTGCGGTCGCGTCCAGTAGCGCTGCGCTGTCTCGCACTGAGCGCGTGGCCGCATGTTCCACCACCAGACCTCCCATGATTTCCCCAAGATCGGGCCCCAGTGAGATGCGCCCGCGCGTGGGCTTCAGCCCAAAGACGCCGCAGCACGAAGCGGGAATGCGAATTGACCCGCCGCCATCATTCGCGTGCGCCATGGGAACCATGCCTGACGCCACAGCGGCGCATGCGCCGCCGCTCGAACCTCCCGCCGTGCGTTCCATGTTCCACGGATTCCGCGTAGGGCCGAAAAGCCGCGGCTCCGTCGTGGCGAGCAAGCCTAATTCCGGCGTATTGGTTTTCCCAAGAATGATCAGGCCGGCGCGCTTCAGCCGACAAATCAGTTCGCTGTCATGGTTCGGGATATAATTCCGCAGGAAGGCGCAACCGGAAGTAAGTGGCGCGCCCGCACAGGCCGCGAGAATATCCTTGATCAGATAGGGCACACCCCGAAACGGTCCTGCAGGAATCTGGCCTTCTTCGCGGGCTTGGGATCGGGCTCGGTCATAGAGTGGCAGCACCACCGCGTTCAGCTTGGGGTTTAAGCGCTCGATTCGCTGGATGGCGGCTTCCACCAGCTCGATCGGTTTCACTTCTTTGCGCCGGACAAGGTCCGCTAACGCCAGGCCATCTAACTCGATGAATTCGTCTTCCCTCACTCGTTCAGTCCTCAATCGCAGATTTTAAATTTCGGATTTCTTCATTCGCTCAGTCTGCCATGTCGTTTTGCTACATCCGAAAGATGAAAATTACGCCGAGACTGGCAGGTGTTTGGGTTGCGTGCCGAAATATCGGCGTATTTTTCAGGGCAAAGTGTGAATTGCGCCTCGAATTCGGAAAGCCATGATGCGCCGCGAACAGCAAGCGAATAGGCTATTCCAAAACAGTGAATCTTGGGAAGAGAAACTTGGTTAAAACTTTAAGCCCTATTCCTAAGCCAGATGTCGGCTCTGTCTTAAAGTGCTTGCGCCGGGATGAGGCGGGTGGAAGAAGTCGGGAGAGAGAGTCAAAACTCTCCGCGCTTGGGAGCTTTCGAGCGCATCGATTTATTTTGAGACCGCGATCCTTATGACTGCATGGCTGCTATCGGGGCTTTGCGTCGATAAGGACCAGCCTCCGATCCCGCATACCGAGAAAAACGAAATCATTGCCAGCGGAGCACACGAAGGCCCCTTTAAGTTCTGGAGACGGCTTATAGTCGATAAGACGGTCTCCTGTTTGCGCGTCATAGAGTGAATACCAAGAAGTGGTGTATGGCGTAGCA
>CADDZJ010000190.1 GCA_902812415.1 Acidobacteriota bacterium | reverse complement strand
CAGGCGGCGCGCGCGGTGCGCGGATTGCCCTCACCCATCATCAAGGACATCGAGGTGATCACCACGCAGCCTTACGGTGTGCGTTTGGTGGTGGTCAAGGTGATCACGGATCAGGACGGCCTTTACGGTTACGGCTGCGCCACGTTCACGCAGCGCGCTGACTTGGTTGTGCCCGCCGTCGAAAAATATCTGAAGCCGCTCCTCGTCGGGAAGCCGGCTGATCGCATCGAGGATACCTGGCAGGCTTGCTACAACAGTTCCTACTGGCGCAATGGAGGCGTCCTGAATAACGCCATCAGCGGCGTTGACGAGGCGCTGTGGGACATCAAAGGCCGGCAGGCCAACATGCCGGTTTACCAGTTACTGGGAGGCAAGGCGCGTGAGGCATGTGAAACTTATGCTACGATCGGCGCCACTGAGCCCGCCGAAGCGGTTGACCTCGTGCGCGCCCAAATGGAGAAAGGGTTCCGATGTGTCAAGGTGATGACCGGCGTACCCGGCATGTCTTCCTACGGACCGCGCGGCGGAACTCCAATGAAAGGCTTGCATCCGGGGCCTGTCTTTGAGCCGGGTCCTTACATGCGCCTCGCGCGGCAAATGCTCGAAGAGTGCCGGAAACAGTTGGGCGACGAAGTCGGGTTAATCCACGACGTGCATGAGCGGGTGAGCCCGCGCCAGGCCGTCCAATTTGCGAAGGAGCTCGAGCCGCTCAATCTGTTTTATCTGGAAGACGTTCTGTCACCTGAAGACCTCGACTATTTCCGGCAAATCCGGCAGCAGTGCGCAACGTCGCTCGCCATGGGCGAGCTCTTCAACAACCCGCACACGTGGCAGCCGCTGATTGCCGAACGCCTTATCGATTATATTCGCGTCCATTTGTCGCAAGCCGGGGGACTAACGCCCGCCCGGAAGATCGCCATCTTGGCGGAACAGTTTGGCGTGAAGACTGCGTGGCACGGCCCGGGGGACGTTTCGCCCGTGGGTCACACGGCGCAACTCCACCTTGACCTTGCCAGCTATAATTTCGGCATCCAGGAAGGGGGTGTGATTCGAGGGCTGGAAGCTGAGATTTTCCAGGGATGCGCAACGTATAAGGATGGCTATCTCTGGGCCAGCGACAAGCCAGGCTGGGGGATTGAAGTGGATGAGCAACTTGCTGCAAAGCATCCCTTCCGGGAAGATCGACTGGACGGCGGATGGGGAGAAGTCCGGCGTTATGATGGCACGATCATCAGGCAGTGAAAACTCAATTTTGCCTTCAACAATGACATTTACACACAAACTGATCCCGAATCGACCCATACATGCGGCCATTTTGGGCGTCCTAGTCGTGTTCTTATGCGTCTCAGCAAGCGGGACAGGCCAGGCTCCCCCCAGAAGGAGAAACTGGGCGTTGGGCCGGGAAACCTTTATCAAACGCTGCGCGGTCTGTCATCACGAGAATAGCGGCACTCGCGCCCCGCTGCCCAATGTGTTGCAGCAGATGTCCAGGCAACAGATTCTGGACTCGCTCCAGACGGGCGTCATGAGGGCTCAGGGTTCACAACTGACTTCTGAAGAGCGGGAAGCGGTGGCAAGCTTTCTCTCCCGGCAGCGCAACGTCCGGCAGCGCATCACAACCGGCTTTTGCGCCGCAGAGCCGCCGCCCCTTCCGGCCGGAGACGCCAGTTGGAATGGCTGGGGCAATGGCGCGGCAAATACGCGCTTTCAGGCGGCAAGCGGCGCCCAATTGGACCGCGATCAAGTGAGGAAATTGCGACTGAAATGGGCCTTCGGGTTTCCCACCGGTTCAACGGTTCAGCCCGCGGTATTTGGCGGTCGCGTGCTGGTTGGCGGCAACGACGGCAGTGTTTTCTCATTGGATGCTCGCACGGGGTGTATCGCCTGGGTTTTCAAAGCATCGGCTGGCATCCGCGCTGCGTTGTCGGTATCGCCGGATGGCAAGGAAGTCTACGTAGGAGACAGCCGGGCAAACGTCTATGCGCTGAAAGCTGATTCGGGAACGTTGGTCTGGAAGTCACACGTCGATCCCCATCCCTCTGCGGTCATCACGGGAGCGCCTTTACTGCTGAATGGGGCGCTCTATGTGCCGGTCTCCTCCGGGGAAGAAGGCGCGGCGATAAATCCTTATTACCCCTGTTGCACTTTCCGAGGAAGTGTGGCGGCTCTGGACGCCAAAACTGGAAAACAAATCTGGAAGTCGTATGCCATTCCGCAAGCCCCTAAACCAACGGGCAAAAATGCGGTTGGCGTGACCACCTGGGGACCTTCCGGCGCCGCCATATGGTCATCGCCCACGGCGGACGTTCAGCGGCGCGCCATTTATGTCGGAACAGGCAACAATTATTCCGATCCGCCCGACAGCCATTCGGACGCCATCCTCGCGTTCGATATGCAGACGGGCCGCATGTTATGGTCGCGCCAGGCGACGCCCGACGACCGGTGGACCCTCGCCTGCCTCAGGTCTGATGTGAGGGAAAGAATAAATTGCCCTCCCAATTCTGGAGACGATTATGACTTTGGAACCTCTCCGATTCTGGCATCGCTTCCTGATGGGCGCAGCCTGATTCTTGCCGCCCAAAAGTCGGGCGTTGTCTATGCGCTTGATCCAGATCATGATGGAAAAATTGTCTGGAGGACGCGCATCGGCAAAGGAGGGCCTGAAGGCGGCATCGAATGGGGCGGCGCTGAGGGTGGAGGGCGAGCGTACTTTGCGATTTCAGACTGGAGGCAATCCGTCCCGAACGCCGGCGGAGGGCTGGTTGCGCTTAACCTGGCGACAGGCCAGGAAATCTGGCATGCCAAGCCGCCTCGCCCGGCGTGCGTAAAGACGCCGGGTTGCAGCGCTGCGCAGATTGCGCCCATTACGCTGGTTCCGGGGATTGTATTTTCCGGCTCAATGGATGGCCACTTGCGCGCCTACGATGCGCGGAACGGGAACGTGATCTGGGATTTTGATACCTTGCGCGAGTTTAAGACCACAGACGGGGTCGCAGCGCACGGCGGGTCGCTCAACAAGAACGGCCCCACCATTGCCGGCGGGATGCTCTACGTCGAGAGCGGCAACTTCGTCGGTATGCCGGGCAATGTTCTGCTGGCGTTTTCAGTCGATCGGCAATGAGGCGATCAAGTCCAGATGGGTTCAGATGGATTGTAAGGAGGCTCCCAACGCGATCCTGTATCGCGCGACCACCGAACATTCGCTCTGGGGTCCATTCGGCACTATGGCTCTTGCCGATGCTGGACGCGTCGCGGACAGCCGCGGCGGGCTGGGCTTCCGCCACTTCCTGGAGAGCTATGGAATAGGACTCACCATTCACGGCGGAGGCATCCCGCAATTCACTCTGATGTTCGCCTTCGGCGGCAACGGGGGGAATCACACGATCGCGGTCATCAATCCTGGCCTGTTTGGAGGAATGCCGCGTCCCCACTCTTCTGACAGGGAGCGCACAGCGCGGCAGAGACGCAACCCAAGCCAAATTTCAAATTCCAGATTCCGGAGAGCAACGCTCACGAAAACAAGTTACAACTTGCTCGCTTTGCTTGGGATAAGTTGCCCTCTATCGGTGATACCCGCGGGCTCTCAGGTATTGCAGCAGCGCTACAGGGTGATTGGTCTGAATTCCGTCTGCGTCGAGATCGATCGCTGCCTGCCAACTCGCGGGATTATCCGCAGGCCCAGGCGGTCCACATAAATTTTCGCGTTCGCCTGCCTGGCCAGGGAGATCAGTGGAGCCTTGAAATCGAAGTCGCTGAAGGCAATCACTCGAGGCTGGAACAGTTGAATGGTCTTCTGAAGCATGCTCTGATTCACCGCTTCGGGCATCAGGCGGATTTGCGGATCGAGCCTGGCGACTTCCTGGAAAAAGGCCACGCTATAGCCGTAGACCACCGCGTCAGAAACCATCCCGTGTCGCTTCAGGGCGCCCACGAGGGCGCTTGTGAATGCCGGCTGCATATCCTTGGCATCCACATAAACGCCGATCCTCCCACGCGCGAGATCCAGGACCTCGTCAAACGTCGGAATCTTCGTGGCTGCGAATTGCGCGCCGAATTTGACCCCGGCATCCAGCGCTCGCACTTGCTCAAAAGTCATCTGCCTTACGGTGCCCGCGCCGTTGGTGGTGGCGTTCACCGTGGCATTGTGCATGATCACCAGTTTGCCGTCGGATGTGGAGCGGACATCGCATTCAATAAAGTCAGCGCCCATCCGAATCGCCGCCTCAAAGGCCGGGATGGTGTTCTCAGGATAGTGAATGTGCGCTCCGCGATGGGCGATGACTGCGACCGAGCGAGACTGGGAAAAACCCGATGCAGCGAGGAAGAAACCCATCAGCATCAGGATGCGAATTGATCGGCGCAAGAGACTGAGTTCCTCCTTTCCCGTACTGATTGTGACGACGGGGGCTGTAAAAGGTGTGAAAACATCAAATATGTCATGCTGAACGCAGTGAAGCATCCCGGTGTTTACTGAAAACAAAATACGGGGATCCTTCGCTATCGTTCAGGATGACAGCCGCCCCTAATTTGTTTACACGTTCCGCAGCGGCGCCAGCGGTCACCGTTTTCAGACGCAGAACGGTAACGCTTAAAACGACAGCCGCCCGACAAGCTGTATCACGCGAGGGCTCAGCACGCCTGTGACCTGCCCGAAAGCCGAGCTGCTGATATTGGTGTTCAGACCACTGAATTGAGGATGATTGAAGGCATTGTAGAAATCTCCCCGAAACTGCAAAACGTACCTTTCTCTGAAGGGGAAGTTCCGCATGAGCGAAATATCAAAGTTGTTCTGTCCGGGCCCAAAAAAGGTGTTTCGAGCCGCGTTGCCCAAAGTATCCGGCGGAGCAAGCTGGAAGGCGCTCGTGTTGAACCACTCGGCAAGGGTTCGGTTCGAGAGATTGGGATTCCCAACGCGGTTGGGATATTGCGCTCCCGCGAAGAGGCCGAGCGTATTCGGCTGCCCTATCGTAAAGGGATTGCCATTTTGAAATTGCCCGACACCGCTCAATTGCCAGTTTCCAATAATCTGGCTCACTACCGGGACTGATGTTGCAAACCTTATGCCGGCTCCAAAGGGAAGCTGGTAGACCCAGGTGGCGACGAAGCGTTGCGGGATATCATAGGAAGCAATTCCGTACGCCGCGGCAAGGTCGTAAACGTTCTGCACGCCCACCGCGCGACAGCGCGCCGGACAATCCACATCATCCATCGCCTTGGCCCACGTGTAACTGAAGAGCGCCGAGAGGCCGTTGCTCCAATGGTGCTGCATTTTCAAGAGCAGAGCGTTGTAATTTGAGTTGCCGGAAAGAGAAAAGAATTCGACTCCGAGAACCTGTGGATAGGGCCATATTAATCTTTGCA
>CADDZJ010000189.1 GCA_902812415.1 Acidobacteriota bacterium | reverse complement strand
CCGCCTGGACACACCTAAAACCCCGCAACCGGACGCAACCCAGGCGCAACCCGTACACTTTGCGCACGGAGGAGCGAGGACCTCTCATGAACGGCAACTAAATGAAAAGAAAGGCTGGTGCGAAAGGGGGGACTCGAACCCCCACCCCTTGCGGGACCAGATCCTAAGTCTGGCGCGTCTGCCAATTCCGCCACTTTCGCATAGGTCTATTATATAAGGAGTCAGATTGGGGCTGTAGTTCCCGCCGGTGTGACGCCCAATGTCAGAGTGTCGCACTTTTGACGGAAAGGCATTGAGGACATGTGACTTGGTGGCTCATCCTTTGAGAAAACGCAAGGCTGCGACGGAGCTGGACGCAGCCAGCACTATGCGGAAAGCTTCCACGGAGCGCGGTAGTCGCGGGTCAGATACTGCCGGGCCTCAGAATCCCCTCTTTCCTTGAGCGCCTGTTTTTCCACATCCCACTCAATTCGTTGCCTGCTGCGGTAGGCCACGTTGCCCAGCAGGCAGACGCTGGTGGAACGATGGCCGATCTCAATATCGCTGATGGGTCTCTGGCGCGATTTAACGCAGTCACAGAAATTGCGGCAGTGGTCGAAGTGGGCGTCATTGACGCGTTCCATCTTCATCGAAGGCGAGCGGTCAACCTCGCGCTTGCCCTGGCGTCGTTTCTCTGGAATCACCTCAAAACCCGAGCGGTCGATGAAAAGCGTGGCGTCGGTTCCATGAAACTCCATGCCATAGCCCTTGTCATACATGGAATTGCCGTTATCCCAGCGGTTTTCATAGACAGCCACAAAATGCGGGTATTGGTAGGTCACCTGCAAAGTATCGGGGGTTTCGGCATTGTCCTGGATATAGAATTTGCCGCCCAGGGCTGTGATCACGTCAGGTCCATCCACCTGCATGGCCCATTGCACAATATCCATCAGGTGGACGCCCCAGTCGGTCATGAAGCCGCCGGCATAATCCCAGAAGTAGCGAAATGTGGACCAACGGTCCGGCCCTACGCCGAAGCGGTTGGAGTTGTAGGGCACTTTGGGCGCGGGGCCCAGCCAGAAGTCCCAATCGAGCCCCGATGGGGGAGCCGAATCCGGCGGATTGCCGATGCCCTGTGGATACTCATTCCCATAATTCCAGGTGCGGACAAAACTCACTTTGCCGATGAATCCCTGCTGGATAAGACGCACGGCTTCCTGAAAATGCTTTCCAGAACGCTGCTGAGTTCCCACCTGCACCACGCGGCTATACTTTCTCGCCGCTTCCACCATCACCTTGCCTTCATCGATGGTGCGACAAATAGGCTTTTCCACGTAGACATCTTTTCCAGCCTTGCACGCTTCCACCATCACCAGCGCGTGCCAATGGTCCGGCGTACCGACAGCGACGGCGTCAATATCCTTGCGATCCAGAACCTGGCGGAAATCCTTATAGGTTTGGGCTTTGTTCTGAGTGGCGCTGAGACCCTCCTGAAGATTGGGCTCATACACGTCGCAGACAGCAGCGATTTCCACGTCCGGCTGACGCGCAAGGTCCATCAGATCGTCCCGACCCTGGCGGCCTGTGCCGATGACGCCCACAATGATGCGGTCGTTGGCGCCCAGGATTCTCCGTGAAGCGCCTGAAAGCGCCATTCCCACGCTCACCGTCCCAAGACTTGCGCGCTTGATAAAATCCCGCCGATTCAATTCGTCGCTCATCGGTAAAACCCTCTCTTTGAGTCTATTGCCTGACAGATGGTTATGCTCGAATTCCTTTAAATCGTCAGGGGCAGTTATTAAATCACATCGGGCGCAAAATACAAGAACCATCGAGGCATTAGAAAATACTCCTGAGGATTGCAAATGCTCATGACACCGTTTTCTGTAGCGCCGGTGTCCTCACCGGCGTTTTTTCGGCGCTGGGGACAGCGCCGCTACAGTCCGCGTTGTCCCTTGGCAATCCTCACTACTGAGGTTTACAAATTATAGTAACACCGTTTTCTGTAGCGCCGGTGTCCCTTCGCTTCGCTCAGGGCAGGCTTTCACCGGCGCCACAGCGAAGGTCGTCACTGTGATTTGTAATGCTTGATTGGTCTTGCGCTCCGCCGGGCGGCGCAACAAGAGATCATCACCTCGCTTCGCCTTCCCAGTGGAATTGAATACTCTGCTCTAAGCCAAGATGGGCCAGGACCCGGCAGCAGAACTGAGTCACGAGGTCGTCTATCGTCTTGGGATGATGATAGAAGGACGGAATGACGGGGAAGATGTCGGCCCCAGCCTCATGCGCCGCCAGCATATTCTTTAGATGGATGCGGCTGAAAGGGGCGTCGCGGACGGCCAGGACCAACTTGCGGCCTTCCTTCAGACAAACGTCCGCCGCTCGCTCGATGAGGGTGGAAGAAACGCCGTGCGCAATCTGCGCAAGGCAGCCCGTGCTGCACGGAATTACCACCATGCCGTCCACCGGATAGGAGCCGCTGGCAATGGAGGCGCCAATATCAGAATCCAGCAGGTAAATCGTCTTGCGCGCGGGCTGGCCGAGCAACTCCGAGGCGACTCCCGAGCTCTTGGAAACGTCAAGATCCAACTCTTCCCGCAGCACTTTCAGGCCGCTGCCCGAAATCACCAGATGGATGCGCCCCACCCGTTCGTCCGCTTCAAGCATCTGAAACATCCGCCGGGCGACCACGGCGCCGCTCGCGCCAGTGATGCCCATCACGAAGCTCTTCAGGGAATTTTCTGGAGTTAGGGAATTGTGTGGCATTCAGGGGGATGGTAAGCGCCGGTTCGCTCGAAGTCAAGAAAACTGAGACGAAAACCCGAATTAGCCTTCAAGACACTGCGTCGCGGATGGCGATGACGTTGCAATTTATGTTGTTGCTGTTAACGAGAGCACCCCTGCCGCAATGGCGCCTGGACGCATACCTGGAAATCAGTGTATGCATTGCAAGGTCATAATTCCTTAGTTTTTTAGCAAACATTTTGGAGCCGGTCATTCTGAGCGAAGCGAAGAATCCCCGTATTTCGCTTTACCAAATGCAGGGATTCTTCACTCGCTGCGCTCGCTCAGAATGACAGTTCCTTTGGCTGCGGCCATGAGGCCGCGCTGCGCCGCCCGCGTCGATCCGGAAGTTACCAGTCCCAATCGAATTCGATGCGGCTGTTGCCCTCGACGTTCAGACCCACCCAGGTGACGATGGCTCCTTCGTTGGATATAAGTGGCGGGCTGTTTTTGATCGATTGCTTATCCCCTCGAATTCCCAGAACCCGGAACGCCGCAATCTTTCGACACGGTTTGCGATCCGGGAAGCGGATCACCACGGAGACCGTTTTCGAGGGATAGGCGACGGAGGCTTGCCACCACTCTTTTGCCGGGTTTGCGAAGCGGGTCGAGAAGATAAACAGGGTGGAAACCAGTTCAGTAAACCCCGCTGGCTGATCTCCAATGGTAACCTTATAGAGATAATGTTTGCCGGCAAAACCAGGTTGCTCGTCCGGAACGAATTCCGGCTGGCTTGAGTAACTGAGAAACCTGGTTCGAATGGAGCTGCCGGTGGTGAAATAAGGAATCACGTAGTCGTCTCGGGTGTCGGAGACCTTGCGGATGCTGTCGGAGCGAGTGATTTCAACCGGTCCGTGCGCCTGCTCCGTCCATTTCGTAAGGTCCACGAGGTAAGTCAAGGTGTCGGTCAGATAGGTCGTCGCTCCAAGTTCATTGGTTGTCACGCCACGCTGCGTCGGCAAATGCTTGCTCGCCTAACCTTGCCCGCTTCGGTTCATGACCATGCTCACTTCCAGGTCTGGCAAAGACGTTTCTATGATCTGAATGTCTGGAGTCCCAAGAAAAGGCATGAGAAGTTGAACGACTGAGGTTTACAAATTATAGTGACAGCATTTTCTGTAGCGCCGGTGTCCCCACCGGCGTTTTTCGGTGCTGAGGACAGCGCCGCTACAGTTTTCGTTGTCACTATAATTTGTAATTCTCAATACATGCACCGCAACCCCGTGAAGCGAGGCCTCGTGGCACAGCCGCGCGATTGGCCCTGGTCAAGTTGGAGATGCTACTTCCTGAACGACGCCACGGTACTCGCTATTGATCGCGTGCCCCTTTGATCGCAGACATCACAAAACGATGTCTGCGCCACCCGCGAATTTGTCATGCTGAACGCCGTGAAGCATCCCGGTATTTTGCTGAAAACAAAATGCGGGGATCCTTCGCTATCGCTCAGGATGACAGCCGCCCCCTATTTTTTTCACCCCCTCTCGCTCGTCACTTTTCACTTTTTCCGGCCCTGTCGGCCAAGCGGCGAATCCGTTGCCGCCGGGGGCTTGACATGGATAGGCTATAATAGTAGCCTAATTCAGGGGAGCGTTCTTTGGCGCTTTGCCCTTTTCCCAAGGACCTCGTTGACCGTCGTTGGGAAAGAGGACGGTGAGAGACTGGAATGGAATCGGCAAAGGAACGATGGACAAAAAAGATCAAAGACAGAGCGCAGCCCCTCGCCCCCGTTCCCCCTCTCTCCCCTGGGGAATTGGGAACCGCGAGGCGGCGGTGAGGGCCTTCCGGGCGCGGTTTCAGCCCTGTCCTGACTTTAACCGCGGGCTTAAACCACAGGGTTTCGCGGAAAAAAAGAATGTTTAGGTCTGATGAGCGCAAAAAAAATCTATCACATTGAAAAAAGGGATGTTATTGGCTTCTTCTTCAGACACTCTTTACGAACAATTTCCAAAATCACTTGTATCTAAAATAAACTAAATGACTTATTGATTTAATTTGTTCGTTGTGCATTAACAAACAGAAAAGAATGGACTTAGCTTAAAAATCGGGAAATTGTTCGTCATTTTATGACGTGTAATTGGGCCTGCCAATCATGTGCAACTAACGTTTGTGGACAATGGTGTCGTCACGGCGTCATGGCCAGGATGGCCATGTCACAACCGTGGCACGGGCGTCCCGCCCGTGGGTATGGCAGGGGTGCATGGCATGCGCCTTGGGCGGACGCGGTCCTACGTTGCTCAGAATGACAGGAGCCGAGGTTTGGCCGGACTCGTTCCCCTGGGCCGTGGCGCTGAAAACAGAAAATAGATGAGAGCAAGCGCATGGCAGCCGACTCTCATCACGGTGGTTTTGTGAGGGTTCATGAATCGCTTTTGGGCCTTGCTGCCTGCTTATTTCTCTCCCGCTCAAAGGGCCTTGAAATTCCATTTAGTGAGAATTACAAATTATCGTGACAACGCGGACTGTAGCGGCGCTGTCCTCTGCGCCGAAAAGCGCCGGTGAGGACACCACGGCTGTCCAAATTAGCGGTGGTCCGGTAGAAGCGGTGTTGCAGCGAATCGGCTTAACCAGCCCGCCGGTGCCGTTTGGAAAAGCAGGTTGGGGTAATTTTCGCACGATGCTGTCCAAAGCT
>CADDZJ010000188.1 GCA_902812415.1 Acidobacteriota bacterium | reverse complement strand
CCAGCAGTTCGCGCCGGCTGAAGGGGCCGAGGCCGGCGGCAAGAGCCTGGGCGATCTCGGCGGGCAGCGTTTCCGAAGAGGACTGAGGTGCTAGACGGGGACTCGGATCTGGGGACATGGGTTCTCTCCTTGGGAAGTATTGGACCGAGAAGCAGGTCCCGCCCCAGAGACGGCAATCTCTGGGGCATTTTTATTTCGAGCCGGAGCGGCGAAAGCATCCAAAGTTTATTTTGGCCCTTGGTCTTGCGCTGTGGAAATGACGCACGGTGGAAAGCGTGGAAAACTCAAGAAGCAAGTTTCCCACTCTTTCCACCGCACTTGGAAATCCGGCCAACGGCGCCGGATTCCCACATTCCCACAGCGGCGGCGACGGCTGTTATACGGACACAACTTTCAAATTACTCCCATTGGGGGCCGTTCCCCTTTCAAGATCGCATCGAGGATCGCCAAGCCCGTCGTCCCCGTGAAGTCGCTGATGACGTGGTGCAGTTGCAGATTCATCTGATTGAGAGCCTTCGGCCTATGCTGTACGTGAGTGGCGGCCAAGCGGACGAGGTTATCCCGATAGCGGAGGATGGTACGCACTTGGCAGACGGCTTGGCGAGGGCGGAAGGAGGCGCGCAGCAGGCCGACAGAGTGAAGGAAAGGCCGCCATTGGCAATCCGAGACATCCGTTTTCCGGCCGGGAACATGCTTCACGGGGTGGGCGTTGACGAGGAAAACTTCGAAGCCGCGCTCTTCGAGAATTCGGAACAGGGGAAGCCAGTAGACGCCCGTCGATTCCATGGCGACGGTATCCATGCCACACGGTTTCAGCCAATCGCCCAATTCCAGCAGATCAGAGGTAAAGGTAAGCAAAGCGCGGACGGGGTGAGGATCACGATCGGGCGGGACCGCCACATCAATTTCCCGAGATCCAATATCGATCCCCGCGGCGTTGGGTCGAAGAACGGGAAGCGACTCGACTGGGGCGAGGCGCGTCTTTTTTCGTTTTTTGATGATCCGTAGCATAAGCTCTCCTGCACGGAATTGGGAATCTGCCTCACGACCCAAGTTGTGCGGACCAGAGTAATCTCCTAAACGGGATCGCCAGCGCGTGCGGCGTCACCACTGCGTTGAGCACGGAACTTGGAGCCAGGTTCACTCTCGGGCTTTGACGAACAGCAGCACCAGTGACAAAACGGCTTACGTGTCGGAGGCATAATCTGTTTTGCACCATGACCAGGCAGCCCGCGTAAAGTTCCCTTTCTGCCAGGACCCGGCCAGCCGGGCCTGTGGCTCATTCGTCTCCCTCATGCCGATTGATTCTGATAAAATGTCGTGCGCTGTTAAATGAAAGAACCAAAAAGACTTAGTTCCGGCGGCACAAGGAGCAACATCAAATTTTTTGAACGGACCCTAAGCTTATGTTAACAGAAAGTTTTATTATGTGAAATATGATTTGAAATTCGGCAAGATGATTGTGAACGAGGGAAGTGAGCGATTAAACCGGCCTGCGAGTCAGAATATCCGCTGCCCAAGTGAGAAAGAACAGAATGCTGATGTAGCCGTTGATTGTAAAGAAGGCGGCGTTGACACGAGAAAGATCAGAAGGCTTTACCAGACGATGTTCGTAGATCAACAACGCTGCCACAAGGACGAGTCCAAGGGCTGCAAGCCACCCCAAGCGCTCGATCCAGGCTACAGCAATTAGCAGGACGAGCATCAGAACGTGCAGCGCTGCTGACCCTCTCAAGGCGGCGGCGATGCCGTAGCGGCTGGGAAAGGATTCAAGTCCTTCGCGGCGATCAAAATCAACATCCTGGCAGGCGTAAATCAGATCGAATCCAGCCACCCAAAGGGTGACGGCGCCACCCAGCAGCAGGATGCCCAGATTCAGATCGCCTCGCAGAGCGATCCAGGCAGCAATGGGCGAGAGCCCGAGACATAGGCCAATCGCCAGATGAGAAAGCCAGGTAAAACGCTTGGTATAGGAATATCCCAGCAGCACTGCCAGCGCAACCGGCGAGAGCTTGAAGGCCAGGGCGTTTAACTGCGAGGCGGCCAGCGCGAAGACGGCGCAGGAAATTGCTGTAAAGCCCGCGGCAAAGCGCAGGCTCAATTTGCCGGTAATCAGAGGACGCATGCGCGTGCGAGGATTCAGGGCGTCGAACTTCAAGTCCACAATGCGGTTGAAGGTCATTGCAGCGCTGCGCGCCGCCACCATCGCCACTATGATCCAGAGCAACTGCCGCCAGGTGGGCCATCCGCGCACAGCCAGGAGAGCGCCGGTGAGGGCGAATGGCAATGCAAAGACCGAGTGCTCAAACTTGATCATTTCGAGCGTGGTCCGAAACTTGGCAAGAGCGTCCCGTACCTGCGGCTCACCGGCTGGCGCGGGCAAGGAATTCCAGATTTCAGGCTTCTCACTCATCAGTGAAGTTTATCTTGCCTGACGGCGTTGTTCTGTGTCAATTTCCGGGAAGGGTCGCGTCCCAAAAATGGCGGCTTCCTTGCAGATTTTCTTCAGCCGACCAGACAAGGAGCTTATCCGGTGAATTTACAACAGTCTCAGCGCACCATTCGTTCGCGCCGCATCCATGGGACTCTCGTCCTAGATTGCAACCTCGGCAAATGGCAAGGGGCGGAATCCGTTAACTTCCAAGGCCGGCCGCTGGGCGGGAAGCCGCGGCAAGCTACGGTTTATACACTCTGGGATTCTCAAGACTTGTACCTTGCTTTCGATGTGCTCTCCTCCCGGCTTCAGGCCGTTGTGCGCGAACACGACGGCCAGAACCTTTGGTGGGATGACGGCGTGGAGTTCCTTATCGACCCGCATCGAGATCGCACGCAAGAATTTCTGCCCGATGACTTTTCCTATCACATCAACATCCTGAACGCAGTTTATGACGACCGCGGCACGCCTTCCGGCGAGGCCAGCCCGACGTGGAACGGCGTGGCGCGACACGAGGTGAAAATTCTGGACAATTATCACTATGTGGTGGAGGCGGCCGTCCCCTGGCAGGAAATCGGCCTTGAGCCGTGCGAGAACGAGACCGCCATCGGCATCGATTTCTGCGTGAATGGCAAAGACCCGGAAACCGGGCAGTATGACTACTTCGATTGGTGCGGTTTGAAAGTCTTCCATGACCCGTCGGGGTTTGGGGAGCTAGCGCTGATAGGGTCGCTTTAATCTAGATGATTCATGAGCGGGACAGAATGTAGGGGCGGACGGTGTCTCCGCCCTCTGGTGTTTGGGTATCCGCCGCCCGCCCTACGGCTTGTGACCTTTGATCCGCCTTTCCGGCGGCACAACACGGGTAGGGTATAATCAAAACGTTGGTCGGATTGCGAGGTTATTGATGAATCGCGAGGCAGCATGGAAGTTACTCTGTGAGTACACCCAGAGCGAGAGCTTAAGGAAGCATGGCTTGGCGGTGGAAGCCTGCATGCGAGCCTACGCGCGCAAGTTCGGAGAAGACGAAGAAAAATGGGGCTGCGTGGGGCTGATCCACGATTTCGATTATGAGCTTTACCCTAACGCTCCGGACCATCCCTTGAAAGGAAGCGAAATTCTGAAAGCTCGGGGATATTCGGAGGAAATTCGGCGAGCCATTCTGGGGCACGCAGACTACAGTGGCGTGCCGCGCGACACGCGGCTGGCTCAGGTGCTCTTTGCCTGCGATGAACTGGCGGGATTCATCACTGCCTGCTCGCTGGTGCGGCCAGATAAGATTGAGAATCTGGAATCGAAGTCGGTGTTAAAACGCATGAAGGATAAGGCCTTTGCGCGTTCCGTAAGTCGGGAGGACATCCGCCGCGGCGCTGAAGAGTTAGGGATTCCCCTGGAAGAGCACATCGCTTTTTGCATTCAGGCGATGCGCGGCATTGCCAATGAATTGGGTCTTGCTGCCAGCCAGCCCGCAACCACGCCCTTGTGATCTTCAGGCTTTCCACGGCTTCGAGCAGGTTACTGAAAAACGGTCTCGAACCGTGTCATTCCGAGTCAATCGCTCGTCATTCCAAGGGGGAGCGAAGAATCCCCGTATTTCGCTCGTGTTAAATTTGAGAGGACCATGCCACGACCTAAGCCTGTTCTTTTAATCATTCTGGATGGATGGGGTTACCGCGCAGAGCGCGATGCCAACGCCATTGCCTTGGCCAGGACGCCACATTATTCGCAACTTCTGGCCGAATATCCCCACACCCTGGTCTACACCTCGGGTGAACGAGTGGGACTGCCGGACGGCCTGATGGGAAATTCCGAAGTCGGCCATTTAAACATCGGCGCCGGAAGGGTGGTGTATCAGGAAATCACCCGCATTGACGCTTCAATCCAGCGCGGCGAGTTCTTCAAAAAGCCGCATCTGGTGGAACTGATGCAGCATGCGCGCGCGAGCCGCCTGCACCTGCTGGGGCTGCTGAGCGATGGCGGCGTGCATTCGCACCAGGAACACCTTTACGCCCTGCTGCGCATGGCCAAGGAGAACGGAGTGAGCCAGGTTTTTGTCCACGCCTTCCTGGATGGGCGCGATACACCTCCCACGCGGGGCGCAGAATACTTGGCGGCTCTGAAGCAGAAAATCAAGGAATATGGCATCGGCAAGATCGCCACGGTGACGGGCCGTTACTACGCCATGGACCGCGACAACCGCTGGGACCGCATCCAGAAGGCTTATGACGCCATGGTGAACGGCGAAGGCCACCAGGCCAGTGACCCCATTGCAGCGGTCAAAGAATTCTACCATCAGGGCATCACGGATGAGTTCATGCTGCCGATTGTCGTCACTGAAGGAGCCGGAGGCCAGCCTGTTGCCAGCATCCGCTCTGGCGACGCCGTGATGTTCTTCAATTTCCGCGCCGATCGCGCCCGGCAGACCACCCGCGCCCTGACTCAGCCGGACCTCAACACGTTCCCGCGGCGCAACTTCCCCGAAAAGCTTCATTACCTCTGCATGACGCGATATGACAAGACCTTTACTTTGCCCTATGTCTTTCCGCCGCAAGAGCTGAACCATATTCTGGCGGAACTTATGGCTGAAATGAGCCTTCGGAACCTGCGCGTGGCGGAGACGGAAAAATATGCCCATGTAACTTACTTCTTCAATGGGGGCGTGGAAAAGGCCTATCCGGGTGAGGATCGCATCCTGGTGCCGTCACCCAAGGTGGCGACGTATGACTTGAAGCCCGAAATGAGCGCCTTCGGGATCAAGGATACGGTCGTCAAGGCGGTAAATGACGGGACTTTTGACGTCCTCATCATCAACTTTGCGAATGCAGATATGGTGGGACACAGCGGCAAGCTTGAGGCTGCCATTCAGGCGGTGGAAAGCGTGGACGCCTGTCTGGGTGAAATCTATCGGGCTGTCCGCGCCAGGAACGGCGTCATTCTGATAACCGCAGACCACGGCAATGCTGAGTTGATGGTAGACCCTGAGACCGGCGGCCCTCATACTGCCCATACCACGAACCCTGTGCCCTT
>CADDZJ010000187.1 GCA_902812415.1 Acidobacteriota bacterium | reverse complement strand
CAGGGTCCGCTCCGCCTGCCCGAGCGTCTTCTTGAACACATCGTTCCACTGGTCCCACATCACGCCGAGCAAGGCGTGAGCATCCAGGCGTGGCTCTTTGGATTTTTTGCCGGCCGGCGCAGGGGGATCGAGCAGGCCCGACTGCGCGACCCAATCTTTTCCGTGCGCGGCTTGCAGTTCGCGCTCGACGAAAGGACGCAGGCCGGCGTTCAGAAGTTCCAGCGCCTTGCCAACGCGTTCATGATTGGTGAGTGCCATGGTGTAATTCCGTCGTCCTGCCAATTTCGGCAAAACCGTATCAACTTCCAGGCCGCCGCACGCGCACCTTGCGCTCCGTGGCTACCACAAAACAACCGGCCCACGTTTGAACATCTTCCTGCCGGAACAGGGCCTCTACTCTTTCCAGCAGCGCCCTTCGAGATGGGTTCTGAAGGCGGACCAACAGAATGCCAGCGTGAGTACCTGGTTCAAAGCGCCGCAGATCGGAAAAGTCGAGGTCCTGCGTAATCAAAAATCTATTTTCATTGCGCACGGATTCCCAGATGCGCGCGTCTTCCGCGCCCGATAGGCCTTCGTCCAACGTAGTGTGAACATCGTTCCCAAGCTCTGTAAGTACCAAGCCCAGGCGCAGGGGCAGATTCTCGTCCAATTTGATCTTCATTAAACCTGAGGGAGGGCAGGAACGGGCAGGTCTTCCTCTGCCGAGGCCGCGGCAAAAGCGATCGCGGCGCGAATATCCTCTGCGCTCAGACTAGGGAAATCCACTAGAATCTCCTCAGTCGAATCACCCGCCGCAAGGCTGGCAAGGACGGTGCGCAGCGTCACGCGCGTACCTTTGAAAACCGCCTCGCCGCCGCAAATCCGCGGGTCGCGGGTGATGCGCTCAGAATAACTCGCAGTTGGCATGGCAGACGTTCCTCCCTTTGCCCTGTATCATATCAAAATTCTCTCTGCCGGCGTATGACTTGCCCGCCGGAAGCCTTTATAGTTGCAGTTCCGATTGCTTCTCCTGCGGTGGCGCGCTGCGCGCCAAGCGCGTGATTTCCGGCCAGGCGATCACCAGGCTGTTATAGGCCAGAGCCTCCTGGGACCATTTTTTTCGCTCGCAAACTCCGTAAAGGCGGTAAGCAAGGTCACGGGCCGTCTCCCCCAATGCGCCCACTTTACGAAGCAGCGCCGCCGCGCCCGCTTCGCCGTCCTTTTCGAGCGCGCGGATAAGTTGGTGTGTAATTTCCCAAACGGTCAGACGGCGGTCGGTAGTAGGGTCCCAATCGCCGTCAAGCTCGCCTCGACCAATCAGCCGGACCTTGCCGGCCTTGGCGGACAGAATTCCGGCCTCGGCGAGACCATTCACAGCCGTATTTTTGGCCTTGGAGAGCGTCTCGGCAACGCCGTAAGGACCTTCATTCGTACCATACTGGTCAAACCAAGCCACTGCCCAGCGCGTGTCCGCGTCAAATTCGTCTTCCTGCTCGGCAAGGATTTCATCCAACGTTTGGTTGATGAGCGCCAGCGCCGTGCGTACCCGCATGGCGGAGCCGTCTGCTTCGATCACCTTGGAATAGCGCGAGAATACTGCCATGCCCGGCCCGATGGCTGCCTGCGCCAAATCGACCGGCGCAATGTTGCCGCGCTGCAGGTTCTTGAGCGCACCGGGGAGCTCCGCCTTGAGCGCATTTATGAACTCGCGCCGGGTGGCAAGCGGCGCATCGGCGGCGCGCGGCCGGCAGACGAGAACGATTGAAGAAGCGAGCGCATTCGTCCCGCGTGCAACGGGGCGGTTGGCGCGTTCGCTTCGCATCGGCCATGTGCTAGTGATAGCGAAATGAGATTTCAGGAGGCCCTCGAGCATCGTCTCCCATCCCGTGGAGACCTGAACGACGGATCGACTATCGTCGCCATCACCGTCCTCCCCCGACTCGGCCTGCTTGAAAGCGTAGTAAACGGTGAATGGATACTGTGAACACTGGGCTTCACGTACGTGCTCGAACACTCGTCTAAGCCCTTCCTCGAAAAACCGTTCGGCCTGTTCCTGATCACCTCCAAATCGGTATGGCGTCGCGACCAACTCCTGAACCTTTGGCGTTAGAAGTGTGCTGAAGAGGTCTGGGTAGACCTTGGTCAATGACCGCCGGAGCCATACGTAAAAGAAATCTGCGAGATCCGCATAAGCGATGTTGTCATAGTAAGGTGGGTCGGTGAAGATAATCGGTTTTGCTGATGTCCCTAAGAAGGCGGTGGCATCAAGTTGCCGAGCGGTGCCTGACCGAAAGCCTGGAGGTACTGCGGCGAGGGCATCAGCAACCCATTGGAGGTGGTTCCTGTAGTTTCCGACTGAGCTTGACAGTGGGTTAATTTCAACGAAATCCCACACCATCGGGATTGCCTGCCGCGGAAAGGTGTCCCGAACGCCCTCGATTGAGTGAATCCAACTACAGATCGAGGAGGACCAGTCGGCGAGCTTGCTGAGTGCGAAAGCAACATACGTCGAAACTGCGTCAGCGTAAGCAAGGGCGCCGGTCCCGCCATCGTTCAATGCCTTGCCGTCTTCAGGCATCCCGGCCTTGAGCGAGTCGGTCAGAACACGCTCCCGCGCGCCTCACAGACCAGATCACTGAACGTGGTAAGCGCCACAAGCTGGCGGGAAGTAAACAGATCGCCCACATTCGGCATGCCATATGCGGGCGTCTGAAGGTTCCTGTGCCTTTTCGGCAGCGAGCAGTCGGGTTTCCAACTCGGGTGGGCATTCTTAACAAATTCGGCCTGAGCGTGGTTCGGCTCCACGTAAATGCGCTGCCGCTGCCCCTGAGCCACCACAGCCATCAAATCTTCCATGATCAGATGCTCCATTCCCTCAGACCTGATGTGGCTGAAGGGGACCGGCGTGCCGCAAACAATGCAAGTGGCCCCACGCCGATTCACGGTCCCTGCGGGCGGCTCGCCATTGCCCGTTTTCACCTCGAACCGCACCGTCTTATTCTTCTTATCAACCACAGGCTCGACCCATGCCTTCTTATTCCCCTTGGTCGAGAGCCAAAACGAGCGCACGAGCGGCATTTGGGCGCCGCAAGCGGGATTCGGGCATTTCACTGTCCGCGCCCAGAGCCACGCGATGACGGTCGCTTCTCCTCCGCCGTATTCTTTGGGCAGCTTGACCTTGGGATAGAGATGCCCAATGCGTTTCTCAGCCTCATCGCGCATCCACTTGCCGTAGTACCGAACATCTTCAGCCAAGCCCTGAGCGCCGTGCCATGATTTCGAATGATCCAGCTTCTTGCGGGATTCGGGATTGACAGGCGGCTTTCCAGCAAACTTGGGTGGAATCTCAATCAGCGCCTTGGTAATAAGCACCGCAACGGGGTTCAGGTCGCTTGCGTGGGCTTCCAGTCCCAATCGCTGCGCCTCAAGGGGAATCGACCCGCCGCCGCAGAAAGGATCGAGCACCGGCGGCGGGCTTCCGTTGGTAGACTTCAGAATCTCTGCGCGCACCGCTTCCAAAACGGTCTCGTTGTTGGAATTCTCCCACTTCACCAATTCTTCAATAATGCGAAACAGTCGTTGCCGTTCCTGCTCTTGGGCTTCTTCAGTGGGGAACTGCTCAGGATGGCTGGATGGATCATCCACGAGCGAAGCAAAGAGCACCGCCCGGCAAGCAGCGAGAGGCCGCCGCGCCCACCACAGGTGCAGTGTCGAGGGATGCCCATGCCGGATAGACTTTTCCCGCGCCGCTTCCTTGTTGATCGCCTCCAGCGGCAGCGCCACCTCAATCAGTTTTTTGCGGTATTCATGCATTGGCCAGAGCTTCTTGTGGTAAGGGCAGATTCTTGCTTGGCTTTACGTCGAGCCAATGGAGAGCGGCCAGGCTTCGGATCGTCTTAGCGACTTCCTGCTCACTCAGCGCCGGCCGCCGTCTCTGCTTCCACCGCCTGACCTCTTCCAGAACGTCCAGTTCAGATGGTTCTTCCATTTGCTTCTGCTTCAGAGAACGCGCCACAAAGTAGACGGTAGCGGCGACCTCTGCATCACGCGTGCGGACCCGCAAAAAGAGGTCCGTCAAGCGGTCAACAATCAACTTCCATTGTTCTAAATCATCTTGATAAAGCCTAGTCACGTCCGGGAAGGTCCGGCCCGGCTTAAGAGAGAGCATCTTGCCTAGCGGCTCTTCAACCAAGATACCGTTGTTGACGAGCGCCGTGATAAGGGGCTTCACTTCGGATGAGAAGGGACCGTAGCTCCCAGCGAAATAGTGAAGCTCAGTAGGCAATCCCAACTCCGTCGCGAAATACGCGATCTTTTGAAACGTCGTGCGGCCTATGGGCCAATGATAGGGCCCCTGATAAATCTGGTCGATGATCTGGGCCAGCGCAACCCACGCAGGCTTGATCCTCGAAAATGGCTTTGGTCCGTTTGTAGCGGCCCTGGATGAGACCCTCTTTTCGAAAAACTCCAACTTGAGCTGTTCGGGGGGCGTCCCATGGGGCGCGTAAAGCTCAACGGGGATATCCATCCGGCTCAAATACTGGAATAGGGTAGGGCCAACAACTTTCCAGTCGAGTTGTCCCTGGCCGCCACCGAGCGGAGGAACAGCCAGCGATGTAATTCCCCAATCCTTGTAGTGGGAGAGCAGGTATTCGAGACCGCGCACAATATCGGAGAGCTTGGAGACCGACCGCCAGTGATCCTTGGTTGGAAAGTTTAGTACCCACGGTGGCCTTTCTCCCTTAAACAAGTAAGGCTCGCCTAACTTGACCTCACGGGCGTTGCATCGCTTTTCGTAGTCCTCGTACATTTCCGGGAACCTGTTCTTGAACTCAAACGCGATGCCCTTGCCCATGATCCCCACGCAATTTACGGTGTTGACCAGTGTTTGGGCGCTTGACTTGAACATGTCGCCGACCTTGGGCGTAATCATCTCTGCCTCCTACCTGAAGAATAGCTTGGGATTCAGAGTCATTTCTATACCGGGTGCGGCTGCGGCGAGCGCGTCACGCGCCTGCTCACAAGAAACGTATGCTCCGGTAATGTAGTTTGGAGGTACACGATCAGGAACCAGGAGTTCCGTACACTTCGCTGCCTTGTGTTGCCATTCGGTGATTTGATCTTAGGGATGCGTCCAATACTCAGCAAAAACGAGCGTACCATCGACAGGCTGCAAGCCGTGGGGCGATGGGCTGAAGCGAGCGTAGCCGCTGGAAGCGTTGCTGTCCGCGATAACGGCACCTGGAACATCAAGCGCATCCGTGCTGATGCGCAGAACCGTTAGCGTCGCGTGCTGGCCGCATCTTTTATAGAGCATCGGATTGCACGCACATATGTACAAATTCGCGTATTCGTGCAACGGCCGTCCCCTCGGTACTACAACGTTTCTTCTTCTGTCCTGAATCGTCGCCATCGCTACTGACTGCGGATTCCGATGATGGTGATGGGTGATTCCGGTCGTATCGTGATGGGTGTTTCCAGCGCATCGTAATCATCACGATCGGGGCGAAGCGACGCTGACTTTTTTATGTTGCTTGAACTGCCGGAA
>CADDZJ010000186.1 GCA_902812415.1 Acidobacteriota bacterium | reverse complement strand
TGGCTGAACGGAAACGCCGACCAGCCGCCGATGCCTTTTGGCCTTGCCACCGCCGATATGTTTGCCGGCGCATTTCTGGTGCAGGGCATTCTGGCCTGCCTGGTTCGCCGAGGGAGGACGGGCGTCGGGGGCCTCGTGGAAGTTAGCCTGCTCGAAGCCGTGCTCGACCATCAGTTCGAAGTCCTAACCACCCACCTGAATGACGGCGGCAAGCTTCCCACGCGAAGCGCCGTAAACAATGCTCACGCCTATTTAGGAGCGCCTTATGGAATTTACGCGACCGCTGACGGTTATCTGGCCCTGGCCATGGGTTCAGTGACCCGGCTGGGGGAGATCTTAAATTGCCAGCCGCTTTTAGCCTACTCGGACCCCAAGACCTGGTTTACCCGGCGCGATGAGATTAAGAGAGTCATTGCCGATCATCTGAAGACTCAGACGACAGCTCACTGGCTTCAGAAGCTGGAGCCGGCCGGCGTCTGGTGCTCGGACGTTTTGACCTGGCCGCAATTACTCCAGCACGAAGCGTTTAAAACTTTGGACATGCTTCAGGAAGTGCAGCGAAGCAATGGGGCCAGTCTGCGGACAACGCGCTGCCCCATTCGGATCGATGGCGAGGTTTATAAGTCCAGATTGGGCTCTCCACGCATCGGAGAACACACGGATGAGATCAGGAAAGAGTTCGGGCTTTAACCGATTACTGAAAGACGGGTGGGGGGCGGCTTAACTTCCCTGCGGGTCGATGAAGAGTGCTGACGCCCAGGAAGAGGCTTTCGTCGCCCTTTTAGGGAGTTGCGCTTCCAACCTTCGTCGCAAGATGGGAATGAACTGGATGTAGAAAAAGAGGATTCGATCTCAATCAAAATTCAAAATCAAGGAACTGACCCTCTGTGAATCCAAACCCCGATCCCGCCAAGCATCAGGAAATTCCCATCTGGAATGCTGAGAATTGGTTCTACGAGGACTTCGAAATCGGCCACAAAATCCGCTCCATTCGGCGCACTATCTCGGAAGGGGAGAGCATGCTTTTTAACGCTCTGGTGCTGGATATGCACCCTTACGTTGGCGATGAAATTTTCGCCAGAAACCAGGGCATTTTCGGGCGGCGTCTGGTAGCGGGCGCTATGGTATTCAGTTTAGGTCTCGGCCTGGTCGCCACAAATTGCGTCAATGCCTTCAGTTACGGATACGACAAGCTGCGGTTTATCAAGCCTGTCTTTATCGGCGACACCATCTATACGATCCGCACTAATCTGGAGAAGAAGCCCAAGTATCCGGAGAGGGGCCTGGTTCGGGCGTCTTATGAGGTCTTCAAGAACGAAGGTGAACTCGTGCTTTATTGCGAACATCTTCAGACGGTGAAATACCGCGATCCTTCTCGCTGGCAGGAATCGGCAGAAGGAAAGTGAAGTCCCACCCTCGATAAAAACATGGTTGCAGGTTTTTCCTTCAGCTTGTCATGCTTTGTCTGGCGGCATTCTGAATTTCTGCGAGGAGAGTGAACGATGAGGAGGTCCTGGAAGCGACGTGAGTTCATGAAAACTGGAGCGGCAGCAGCGCTTGGGGCGGCGCTCTCCGGAGAAATCACATCCTGCTCGCGCGCTTCCGGTGAAACGACGCTCTACATTGTTCCCAACACCCACGGCACCATCGCCGGATGGCTGGATGATTTCGACACCGAACGGAACTACTGCCTGAATAATTATCTTGATCACCTCGATCGGGTGAAGAGCGATCCCCATTATGCGTTCGTCTATTCCGAAGCGGCCAATTTAATCACGTTTCTGCAATTTGCTCCGGATCGCCTGGATGAGCTTAAGCAGCGGGTCCGCGAAGGGCGAGTGGAGCTGGTGAACGCCTTCTTTCTTGAATCTGCCATGGACCTCTCGGGCGGTGAGGCGATTGTGCAACTCGGCGTGAACGGCCTCCGTTGGTATGAGAAGTTCTTTGGCCTTCGCCCGCGTTATGGCTGGATGATCGATGTGGTTGGAAATCATCGCCAGATGCCTCAGATTGTCGCCGGGCTGGGCCTCGACGCGCTCATTTTTTGCCGCAATAATCCTGCAAAAAAGACTGCCTTTTGGTGGCTTGCTCCCGACGGCACGCGCATGTTGACCCTTTGCAATGCGAACAGCTACGCCGAACTGCCGGAAATTTTCACGACCCAGGAGCCGCTCAGCGCCGCCCAACTTGCCAGGATTGCTGAAGTGATCGAGTGGAAGAAAGCGCACAGCCCCAGCCAAAGGACACTCCTGGCCCTGGCGGGTTCCGGCGATTACAGCCTGGCTCCTCTTTATAAGCGCTATCCCACGCAACTCCTTGAGCAGTGGAAGAAGCGATATCCGCGTGTCGAGCTTCGCTTTGGCACGCTCAATGATTTTGTCAGGCGCCTTCGCTCAGAAATCAAATCGGGCGAGGTCAAACTGGAGGAAGTCCACGGTGACACGGCCTTCTGCTTTAACGCGTTCTGGTATGACCTGCCTCAAATCAAGAAGGAATTCCGCGAGTTGGAATACCAGCTTGCCGCTGCGGAAATGCTCGCGACCGCTGCCAGCCTGAAGGCGGCGGCATCCTACCCCTCACAAAACCTTTATGACGGCTGGATCAATCTGGCCATGAATATGGATCGCAACGCTTTGTGGGGCTCAGCGGCGGGTGTGGTCTTTCGTGACAACAAATCATGGGATGTTGAGGATCGATACGCCTCAGTGCGAAAGGTTACTTCTCAGGCTATCGCTGAAGCCCTGGCCGCGCTTTCGGGTCATGGCGAAGGTCTCGCGCTCTTCAATCCGCTCAACTGGACGCGCAATGATCCCATCGAGCTGTCTCTGCCTGCGGGGAAGCGAATTGCCGGCGTTCTTTGTGAGGCTGCTGTGGAAGATTCCTCCCGCGCGATCTGCCGCCTGGATCTGCCTCCTTCAGGCATCGTTTCGCTGGCTCTTGAGGATCACTCGGCGGAACCGCCACGCCCCATTTCGTGGCCGCAGCGCATCGAGACTGACCACTACGTAGCGCGCATGGATCAGCAAACCGGCGCTTTGACAAGCCTTCAGCTTAAGCCTTCCGGCCGGGAACTTTTGGGAGGGCCTGCCAACGTTGTGTTTGTTGAATCGGTGGCGCAGTTGCTGAAAGCCGATCCGGGCGACTTTATGCTGCCCCGGCCGCAGCGGAAGGTCGTGGAGAGCAGCAGCCATTACCGGGCCACAACTCGCACTTTTCGAGGCGCTCTGACTACGACGGTTTTTTCCAAGTCGAATTTCTACGGCAATTCCCGCCTGGAGCGCATCGTTCGTTTTTACCATCATTATCCTCGCATCGATTTTGAAACCCGGCTGGAACTGCATGCCGACGATATTCTCATCACCGTTGATTTCCCGCTGGCTGCCGACGTGACGGAGCGTACCCGGGGCATTCCATATGGATTCGCTTCCATCGATCCCCGTCATCCTTTTCGCCCCCTCCCTGAGTATGAAGTGGGCGAATCGAAACGTCACGGCTTCTCGGATGCGATCCTGCCGGCGGTGCGCTGGTCGCATTACCAACTGTTGGAAGATTTGGGGATCGCCCTGCTCGCACACGGACTCACAGCCCATGAGCTGAATGGCCGCACCGTCACCCTGGGTCTTTTTAACGCCCATCCCCGTTACAACGGATGGCCGAACGAACTCATGGCAGGGCAAGGACTTCATCGGTTCGTTTATGCCTTGGCGCCCCATCAGGGCCGATGGCAGGACGCCCGCATTGCCCGCATGGCATGGGAATTCAACGGGCCGCCTTTCATTCGGAGCGGCAGCCAAAGGGGGCTGAATCAGTCTTTTCTGGAGACTTCCGACAACGTCATCGTGGGCGCTTTGCGGAGAGAGAAGCGGGAAGTTGAATTGCGGCTCTATGAATGGAAAGGCGAAGCGGGAGAGGCTCGCGTAACGTTACTCACGCCGCATCGCAACGCCTATCTGACCAATTTGATGGGCGAGCAGCGCTCGGCCCTGGAGGGCGGACTCACGTACCGTTTTCCCATCAGGCCACAGCAGATTGTGACGATTCGCTTTGAAGTGGATTCCGAGGTTCCCTCGCCAGAGATCATCAGCCGATGGAATACCCTGGCGCCGCCTGGCAAGCAACCTGATCTTGCAAGGAGAATTCTGTTGAAGGGCCATCCTCCCTTTGGCCCCAAGTCCTCTTTGGCTTGATCCCCTCATTCGCAATCACTGTGACGTATTTGCATGACCCCTTTGGACGCTCCCTCATCTCCCTGCCTTCTCCTCAAACGGGCGAGTTGTAGCGGCGAACTATGTTCGCCGAAGTTTTGGAAGACCAAAACCCGGCGATCACAGATCGCCGCTACAGCGAGATTTTTTCACAACTTCTGAGGGGATGTCAGATGCGTGAGCGAACTTATGAAATACACTACTTGGCAAGACGGGTGAGTTGAAGGAATAAAGATGTGCCCGAAAAAACCATCAGTTCAGCGTTGCTGACGCAAGTCTCCATTGCCCCCTGCCTTCTCATGATCCCGCGCCGCCCGATCCAACCGGGGAATGATTTCCTCAAGGGCGTGGCTGAGTTCTTTCAGGCGTTCCGCCTCGTTGCGGAGCGTCAACAGCTTCTGCTTAAGTTCCAGTCCTAAAGGTAATAGAGCGGCCATACGGAAAGAAAGCTGGGGATCCATGTCAGGCGGCAGGGACGATTCGCGCTGAGCGCCGAGGCGGCTTATGACCTGCTCGAAGAGTTCCAGGGTGCGGCGGATATCCCTTTCGGGAGGCGGGCTTGCGTTCGGCTCATCCTCAAAGAATTCGACTCCAGCCCGCAAATAGGATTTTTCCCCATCCGTGAACAGGATTTCGAATCGCCGCTGTCCCACCGTGAGGATATCCATGCGCCCATCCGCATACCTTCGCGTAATGCGACTGATCTGGGCGGCGCATCCGATATGGCAGATCTCCTGGCCCTTCGCCAGAACAATGCCGAATTCGGATTGCCCTCGGCCGCTCGATTGAGCCGCGAGACATTCACCAATCATTTCCTTGTAACGATCTTCAAAGATGTGAAGAGGAAGAACCTCTTCAGGCAGCAGGACCACTTCGAGCGGAAAGAGAGGAAGCAGAATATCTTCCATCGGCGGTTCCAATCAGGAAAGTTGACGAAGGCGCTCCTTCAACGGCGCGATTATAGCAGAAAACCTGGGTGAGTCCATTCCGTTGCAGGCTTGCCTTCCCCACTCCTTACGGAAGGAGTCCGGGGCGTAAAAAACGAGGATAAAGCTCCCGCTTGACAGCGCGTGGAAACGATGATAATTATTTAGTAAACAGAGGCGCGCGATTTCCCCCTTGCAACGCGCGCGCCCTGATGTAAGTTCCCCCCTCGATTGAAGACGATATCCCTCTTCCGACGGGAGAATATCATGGATTGGCAAGGCTTCCCGAGAGAGCCCGAAACCGCGCCGGATTTTCCACGCTACGCTGGGAACTTGAGGCGGAAATCGCCGACGCTCGCCAGTCGTATGTCATATAAATACCTGGACTGAACCCACGGGCGAGACGCCCG
>CADDZJ010000185.1 GCA_902812415.1 Acidobacteriota bacterium | reverse complement strand
CTAAGGCTTACTGCCTTTCGTCGCTTGCACTGTTTGCTTTTTTGAAGAAATCCAGGATTAGCTTCAACTCGCGCTCGTCATAGCCGGAGGCGGCGCGCGCCAGCGCTTCACCCCTGGAACGGTAAATTGCTTCGAGCTTCTGCATGCCTCGCCGCACCGGGCGGACGACGGAGCTGCGCCGGTCGTTTGGATTATCCTCGCGCTTAACGTAGCCGGCGCGCTCCAGCCGGTCGAGAACAACCGTCATTCCGCCCGTCGTCAGGCACGACCACCGGGCAAGCTCCCCCGGCGTCGTGGACCCTTGCAGATTGAGCAGGTTCAGGCACTGCAAGTCTGTCCCGTTCAGGCCCACCTCTTCAGCCACCTTCAGATTGAACAGAATCGCGCGCGCGATGAATTCGCGCATTTCCCGGGTTAGAGATTCGATCCGTTTCATTTGGCGGGTGGTTGACATCCTTTCCAGGATAGCATATTTTAAAAGTATCTTATAGAATAAGGAATATGAAATGACACAAGTTTCCGTAAAAGCTTATAAGGGAGTGGGCATGGAAGGCGTGATCGCCAAATGGTATGCGGCGAACACGCGGAAGAGGATGAATGAATTTAAAGCGCTCGCGCGGCGGGTGGCGGAGCAGGTTTCGCCTGGCGGCGCGGTGCTCGAAGTGGCCCCGGTCCGGGGTATTTCGCCATCGAGCTGGTAAAGGCTCGGCGGCTACCGGGTCGCGGGGCTGGATATCAGTAAGACCTTTGTGGAAATCGCTCAGAAAAACGCGGCAGAGGCGGAGGTGGAAGTTGACTTCCGGCTGGGGAACGCGTCGCAGATGCCTTTTGAAGATGAGAATTTCAACTTTCTCGTTTGCCGCGCCACTTTCAAGAATTTTGCGGAGCCGGTCCTTGCGCTTCAGGAGATGTATCGCGTCGTCAAGCCAGACGGCAAGGCGCTGATCATCGATCTGCGGAGGGACGCTGCACGGGACTCCATTGATCAGTTCGTCGATGGGATGGGGCTTAATCGAGTGAATGCTGGGCTGACAAAACTGACGTTCCGGTTCATGTTGCTCAAAAGGGCTTACACCCGCAAGGAGCTTGAGCAGTTCATATCCCAGACCAGGTTCCGAACAGCCGATATTAGCGAAAGCCTGACCGGTTTTGAGATTCTGCTTGGGAAATGAACCGGCGAATGTCCGCCATCGATTCCTGCGCCAACTCGGAATTGGCGCGCAAGTTAGCCGCAGAAAATAATGCGCGCCATTTTCGGCCTGTATAGGCAGCCCCGGTTAATTTGCAGAATGAATTAACCGTGAGCCTCTCGCCGCTTAAAAGCCCGCGGTTGAAAAGCAGCAGCCGTGGCTACCTGGAATCACTTGCAACCCGGGCAAGCAGCTTTCGGACGCCTTCTTCAAAAATCGCAGGCATCAGCAAAAGGCTCAGCACCAGATAGCCTTCGCTCGGAAAATCATAAAAATGCCCCGGATGAACCAGGACCCCATCCTCTTTGAGTAAGCGCAACGCCCACTCTTCATCAGAATGGATGGCTGGCACTCGCAAGATGGCATACCACCCCCCCTCGGTTTTGAGCCGGCAGGCCTCGGAGGACGGGCCAATCTGCGAATCGAGATATTCCCGATTCGAGTTAATGCGGCGAAGAATTTGCGGCTGCATTTGATGACGAATCTCCAGCAACTGAGGCAAGGCGCACGCGACGGGAGCGCTGAGGGAAAGAAATGTGTCGGCGATCACTTCCATGCGATCCAGAGCCTGCCGCCGGAGCGCCTCCGGCCCATTGACAACAACCCAGGCGCACTTCATTTGCGGCAAAGCGGAGATTTTTGAGAGGCCGCTCAAGGTGAAAGTCAGGGCGCGCGCTTCTCGGGCGAAGCTGTGCTGTTGGAAACCCGGCGTTGAGCCATGCGCATAGTCCGAGAAAACCTCATCCGCAATGAGAGCCAGGGAATGCTCCTGGCAGCATGCGGTTAAAAAGTCGGTTTCTTCGCGCGAGATGAATGAGCCGGTTGGATTGTTGGGATGAACCGCCAGCACCGCGCGCGTTCTGGGCGTGATTCTGCTCAGCAGGGCAGTGCGATCGATTTGCCAGTGTCCGTCATAGACCAGCGGATAGTCAATTCGATCCAGATCGTTCAGGCGGGTAAGGAAATCAAAAAGCGGATAGCTGGGGCGCGGCACAAGGAGGCTATCTCCTGCATCTGCCAGGAGGCGGAAAGTGAAGGAATAAGCCTCGCTAGTGCTCGCAGTGAGAAAGATTTGTTCGGGATCGAGATGAACGCCGCGTTCAGCGTAATATTCGGCCGCCGCGCGGCGGGCGGATAACAATCCGCGAGGGTCAGGCTCATAAATGAGCGCCCGGGAATTGCCGAGAGCGTTTAGAATTTTATTTGCGTCATATTGGAAGCCGCATTGAGTGGGATTCGATTCTGTGAGGTCCAGAATGGGCAGCCCCTGCTCTCTGCGCGCCCGATAGACCTTGGTCAGCTCATTGGGCTGAAGCGACCAGTTCGTTCGTTTTGAAAGCATCATGGGCGGTCAGGTAGGCGGCGAGAGATAAAAAGCGCTGGAGCTCCGTTCGGCAATTTCCACGGCAGGATCAATAGCTTTTGCCTTTATAGCGAAGGCCGTAAATCTTCCGGTAGGTTCCCTCGATTTCCCTGCGGCTGACAATCTGCGCGGGCACTTCGATGTTCTGGCCGGCCTTGTCGTAAGGGCAGGCCACCATCACTCCTTCGCCCAACTGGTAGTTCTTTTCGCTGGCAAAGCAGATGCCGCCTTTGGAAACATTCTCGCTTTTTGTAATCTCGATCCCGCCGAAGTAGTCCCTTACCAGCGTTGGAAGCTGCAACAACGCGCGGCGGTGTCTCCGCTTTTCCCGAGGCGATGTCGAATCGGTCGCCGCAACGGCCGGATTTCCTTCCGCGCCCGCCGCCGAGGATTTCCCTGACAACTCGCTTTCTGCATAGCCCCACGGAGTCACCGCGTCGCACTTGGAGCAATGCCGCTGAAGGATGCCGGATGAATCAAGCACGTCCACTTCAACGAGAGACAGGCGAGTTAGCTCGGTTTCCCCGCACTGCCGGCATGCCAATAAGGCTTTGGGGGCGGAATCCTGCTGAGTGGACGCCGCCGGGAATCGAATGCCCCAAAGATCAACGTCGGGATCCAGACATTCCAGCCCACAGGTCGATTCCTTTTGCATTCGGGGAGCGATCGGGCCCAGGACGCCAAACTCGCCGCCCTTTTCCGTAAGAGGAATCAATGGACCGGCTACGCGGAAAGTCGCTTCGCGGCGGTTCACCTTGTTGATAATGCGAACCTGCTCTCCGCTGTGCAAAAGGCGGGAGATTCGAATTCGCGCTCCATGACGATTCACGTCAATCGTCTGCGCTTCGCATTCAAACGTCTCCCCATACTCGTCCGTGCCAATGACGCGCAAGGGGATGGTTAACATCAGCCGATCAGAGCGGCGCCTCTCAATACTCATAGGGGCCTTTCAGCCAATGGTTAAATTCTCGTTGCCCCGAAAGACTATCAGTTCACACTATTTGACCGTTCCGAGTCAATACGAACGGACCTTTGAGATTCATTTTGAGGAGCGGGCTGGCGTCTTTCGAGGTTGTTCAGACGGGGTCTCGGAAGACTTTTCGGCGGGCAGATCCGAGGACCTGTGGGTTTTGAATGCCAGGGCCTCAGCGGCGCTTCCAATCCTGGATCGAAGATCTTCAATGAGCACTTCAGATTCTCGCTGGAGCTTTTCCAAAATCGTTCGGGAAACATCACGCGAGCGGTTTTCGATGGCCTCCAAAGCCGTATCGGAGCGTGTCTCCAGTTTCGCCAGGTTTGCATCCAGGCGTTGATTGGCCTGGTCCAGCCAATCCTTCACCACAAAGGCAGCGGCGCCCACCTGCTTGTTGACGGCTTCAGTTGCCTCCCGGATCGCTTCATCGGCTTTATGGCGGAATTCCGTGACGGCAATGGTGGTGAGGTCCTCAGCATCCGACTGAAGCTGCTGCAGAAGGGTTTCCCGGCTCCGTTCGACGGCCTCCCGAATGTATCCTTCCACCGTCGTGACCCCTTTCTCTTTAAGCGAGTCAACCGCATTCCGAAGCTGAGCGCGATATTCTTCGGCGATGGCTTTGGCTTCCGCCGTGATGGATTCGAGCGTCCCGCGCGTGATGGCCGCAAGCTGAGAATGGGCTTCATCGATTGAGCCGCTGCGAAGGCTGGCCAGCTCTCCACGCGTGATCTCCAGAGTGTCCTTGGCATGCTGGTTGATCTGTTCCGTCGGAAGTTTTAAGAGGGCTTGGGCTTCGTCTTTAAACTGCTGTTGAGTGATCCGTAATTCATGTCGGAAGCTTTCCAGCGTCGATTGTGAGGCATTCTTCATTTGCCCCGTCGCCTGGTTTACCACGTCGCGCTGGGCGGCTTGAAGAGCTTGAGCCGTTCGAGCCGTGCATTCCTCAGTAAGCTTTGGAAGCGTCGATTCTCGAACCGTCTTGGCGGCTCGTTCCGATTCGGCCTGGCAACTTTCGGTGGTCAAGTGAAGAATCAGATCGGACTGGCGCTGAATTCTTTTGACCACCGCTGATTCCTCGGATTGAAGGGCGGCGGTGGTCTTGGCGATACACTCCTGGGTGAGGGCCGGAAGGGCGAAATCCCGGAAGCCCTGCTCAACCTGGTTGATCTCCGCCTGCAATCCCTGGAGACTGGAACGCAGAACAAGCTGGAACTGATTTTTGGCCTGCTCAACAAACTCCTCTTGCCGGGACTGGATTTCCGCAATGGCTCTGGCTGTGCCCTGCTGGACGATGGTTGAGGTTGCAGACTCACGGAGGCTTTCGGAAGACTGCTGAAGTTGCGTCTGAAATCCATCCAGAGCTGAACGAGTGATCCTTTGTACCTGCTCTTTGATTTCTTCGTGAGTCTGCGCCTTTTGACGGTCCAACTCCAGAATGGCTCGCGCGGCGCACTCTTGGGCGATGCTCGAAAGCGTGGTTTCTCGAAACTGCTGAGCGCCTTGCTGAAGTTCCTGAACGAAGCCCTGGCGGAAGCTTTCGGCGGATTGGGAAATCTCGGCTCGGAAGCCATCCAGGGCTGAAACGACAGCTTGCTGGATGCCCTGTTGGATTTGCTCGTCTAAGGCTGCCTTCTGGCGATCTAGTTCTTGAGAAGATTGGGTGATGCTGGCCAGTGTGATTTCCCGAAGTTGCTGAGCGTTTTGCTGAAGTTCCTGAATGAAGCCTTGGCGGAAGCTTTCGGCGGATTGGGAAATCTCGGCTCGGAAGCCATCCAGGGCTGAAACGACGGCTTGCTGGATGCCCTGTTGGATTTGCTCGTCTAGGGCGGCTTTCTGGCGATCTAGTTCTTGAGAAGATTGGGTGATGCTGGCCAGTGTGATTTCCCGAAGTTGCTGAGCGTTTTGCTGAAGTTCCTGAACGAAGCCTTGGCGGAAGCTTTCAGCGGATTGGGAAATCTCGGCTCGGAAGCCATCCAGGGCTGAAACGACGGCTTGCTGAATGTCCTGATGGATTTGCTCGTCTAAGGCTGCTTTCCTGCGATCCAGTTCTTGAGAAGACTGAGCGGCATGTTCTTGAGCGATACCAGCCAGCGCGCTTTCCCGAAGTTGCAGAACACCTTGCTGAAGTTC
>CADDZJ010000184.1 GCA_902812415.1 Acidobacteriota bacterium | reverse complement strand
GAAAAACCCTCTGCGATCTCTGTGCCCTTGGTGGTGGAAGGCCAGGAAAGGGCTTTTGGTAGAGCTTCATAAGTAAGCGAGGAGAGGATTTACCCCAGAGGACGCTGAGAACACGGAGGAAAAAACCCTCTGCGATCTCTGTGCCCTCGGTGGTAAAAGGTTAAGAGCCGCCTCGTCCCGGACAGATCTTTGCGTTACAGTCTGATTCCAAAAGATGCAACACCCCCAGTCTCAGGAACTTTTTAAGAAAGCTCAGCAATTGATCCCGGGCGGCGTTAATTCGCCGGTGCGGGCCTTTCGCGCCGTAGGCGGCGAGCCGGTCTTTATGGCGCGTGGCGAGGGCTCGCACCTCCGGAGCGTGGATGGCGACGATTACCTCGATTACGTGATGTCCTGGGGTCCGCTTATTCTGGGCCATGGTCATCCCGAGGTCATGGAATTGCTGTCTGAAGTCCTCAAGACCGGCACAAGTTTCGGCGCGGCCACCGCCGCCGAGGTGGAGCTTGCGGCAAGAATTCATGAAGCCTTTCCCTCCATCGAGCGCGTCCGGCTGGTGAACTCCGGCACAGAAGCGACGCTTTCAGCCTTGCGTGTGGCGCGCGCAGCCACGGGCCGCGACAAAATCCTGAAATTTGAGGGCTGCTACCACGGCCACGCCGATAGCCTTCTCGTCAAAGCCGGTTCCGGCGTGGCGACGCTCGGCTTGCCGGACAGCCCGGGCGTTCCGCGCGCGCTCGCGGCGCTTACCATCACCGCCCCTTATAATGACAGCGCTTATCTGGAGCAGGTTTTCCGAAAGCACGGCGATCAGCTTGCCGCTGCGATTGTTGAACCGGTAGCCGGCAATATGGGTTGCGTGCCGCCGCTGCCGGGCTTTCTGGAGAGCCTGCGGACTCTCACCGCAAAATACGGCGCAGCGCTGATTTTTGATGAAGTCATGACCGGTTTTCGTGTAGCCTATGGCGGCGCGCAGGAACTTTATGGCGTCGTTCCTGACCTCACGACGCTGGGCAAGATCATTGGAGGCGGGCTGCCGGTGGGCGCTTATGGCGGGAGGGCCGAACTGATGGATCTGGTCGCTCCGGCAGGGCCCGTCTACCAGGCCGGGACGCTCTCCGGAAATCCGCTGGCGGTGGCTGCGGGTCTGAAAACGCTCGAAGTGATCCGCCGCCCGGGCTTCTACGAGCGGCTGGAAGCGTTATCCGCCCGGCTGGCTGAAGGGCTTGCGGCGGAAGCAAAAAGGGTGGGCGCGCCGCTTACCATGAACCGCGTGGGGTCCATGCTGACGGCCTTTTTCACGCCCTCTCCCGTCATCGATTATTCGACAGCGAAAAGGTCAGACGCACAGGCCTTTGCTCGCTTCTTTCGCGCTTTGCTTGAACGCGGCGTCTATTTTCCGCCCTCGCAGTTTGAGGCGCTCTTTGTTTCATCAGCGCATAGCGAACAGGATATTGAAACGACGATTGAGAGAGCAGGCGCGGCGCTCGAAGCTGCCATGGCAACGCTTCCTCAGCGCTGACTGTGCCCGGATCATTCCATAACATCCTGAAGGGGGGATTCCTTTCATGAATTCATCGCGGCGGAAATTCCTGCAATTCGCCTTGGGGGCGCCACTTGCGGCGCAATTGGGCGACCGAGAACCCGGCGCATGGGCGCGGCCTCTGTTTATGCTCGAAGCCGGGCAAGGCCAAAGCCAATTCGAGAATCCGCAGATCATCCGCTATGACGCGCAATGCTTCACGCTGAACGGCCAGGACACGTTCATCCACAGCGGCGCGTTTCACTACTGCCGCTGCCCGCGCGAGCTTTGGCGCGACCGGCTGCTGAAATTCAAGCAGGCGGGATTTAACGCCATTGAGACTTATGTCTTCTGGAATTACCACGAGCCTGTCGAGGGCAAGATCGATCTCACCGAGTTTGAAGATTTCGTGAAGCTGGTTCACCAGATGGGCTTCTGGATGATTGCGCGGCCGGGGCCCTACGTCTGCGCCGAATGGGACGCTGGCGGCTTCCCGCATTGGGTCATCGCCCGGCAATTCCCGCTGCGCAGCGCTTCGCCTGAAAGCATCCAGACTTCCGAGCATTGGTATAAGGCCGTGCTGCCGGTGATTCAACGTCATCAGATCACCAATTCCGGGCCGATCATCATGATCCAGATCGAAAACGAATATGACTATTGGAAGCTACCAGACGCGGAAAAGCGAAAGTACATTACAGCGCTCGCCAACATGGTGTGGGATGCCGGCATCGATATTCCCGTTATCACCAATTGGTGTGAACAGGCGCGTGAAAACTCAGACCCGGTCATGGCGCGGATTATGGACACGGCGGATTTTTATCCGCGCTGGAACATTGTGAAAGAAGTTGTGCCGCAGCTTGAAAAACTCCGAAAGCAGGAGCCGGATTCGCCGGTAGGAATTACCGAACTGCAAGGCGGCTGGTTCAGCGAGTTTGGCGGCAAACTCTCCGTGGATCAGCCGGGCGTGGGCCCTGCGCAATTGAACGCTTTGACCAAAACGGTGATCGAACAGGGCGTCACCTATTACAGCTATTACATGGGTTTTGGCGGCACCAATTTTGACTGGGCCGCCAAGAACCTGACGACCACCTACGATTACGCTGCGCCCATCCGCGAGCCCGGCGGCTTGTGGTGGAAATATTATGAGGCGCGCGGCATCTGCGCCTTCCTGAATCGGTTTGGCTCGGTTCTCAACCGCGCCCAGGTTCTCGCCGGGCCGCAATCCACCAACGCTGCTATCAGCGTCACGGAGCGGGCTGCCGGCAAAAGCGGCGTGCTCTTTGTACGCGAAAATCAGAATCAGAATCAGCAATTCAAGCTGAGCTTCCCAGACCCGGCCAGCCCCACCCATCGCGTCATCTCCGCGCCGCGCGAAGGCCAGCTTGAAATGGGAGCCCGCGAGATGAAGATGCTCCCCATCCAGGTTCAGCTCCCGGGTAGTCAACTGCGATATTCCACGGCGGAGACGCTGGGTTTCGGAACGCTTCAGGATCGGGCTTTTCTCATCATTTACGAGGTTCCAGGGCGCCTGGCAGAGATCGCCTTCGCCACGGAAGAAGAACCCAAAGTCGAAGGCGACGCAGCTTACCAATATTGGGATTCGGAGTACGAGTCGGTGGTGATTGGACTCAAACTGGACAAACCCGAAAAGATGTTGCTGGTACACGGCCTGCAAGTGGTGGCGGTCGAGCGCGAGCGAGCGCTGAAAAGCTGGATTGCGGACTATCCTTCCAGCATCGTGCCGGAAGCCGAAAGCAAGAAACCCATTCAGGTAGCCTACATCACCGACGCCGCCCTCATGGAAGAAACCGGCTCGGAGCATCAACGCGCCTGGGTCGATTTGCGCTTCTCTCCGGGCGAGCATGACATAACCGCTCTGCTACCCGCCGAACCCTCCAGGTGCCTGGTGGATGGAAGCGCAACCCCGGTGACGTATGACGACCGCTGGCGCTCCGCCCGCCTGCGCGTTACGACTCCGGCCCTTCCCGTTCAGCCAATTAACTTGATGGAGGTCGAAACATGGGTGGAGAAATTCGATCTTCATTCCGGCAACTGGCTCACCAGCACCGCGCAGCCGCTCGAAAAACTGAGCGAGATTCCCTACGGCTACGTGAAATATTGGGCGCAGTTTTCGGGTTCCGAGGACGCAAAGTTATTCCTTTCCACCTTCGACGACGATCGCAAACAGGTTTTTATCAACGGCAAGCAGGTGAAGGAGGCTGCAAATCATAATTCAGAAGTGAAATTCTCGCTGGCGCCTTACACCCGGTCAGGGACGAATACGATGGAGATGGTCTATGAGCTTTTCGGCAGCTATAACTTTGGCGAACGCATCGCGCGCCTGAAAGGGATTAAGTCCGCTGGCCTTGGCTCAGATGCCGCCCACGCTTCTCCCATTTCGGAATGGAAAATCCAGCTTATCCCTGCCGCCATGCGCGGTCGCAATATCGATCCTGATTTTTCTGTGGGCGAATGGCAGCGCGCTTCGCTGGGCGGCGGCACAAGCTCCGATTGGCTGCCGGCATTCTGCTGGACACGAGCAAGCTTCAGCCTGGAAGCGCCGCCTGAGAATTGGGCCGTCACCTGGAAAGCGGTTATCGATTCAGACCGCGATGCCTTGCTCTATCTGAATGGCCGCTTCGTGGGGCGCTATATGACGATTGGGCCGCAGAAGGAGTTTTACCTGCCTGAGCCCTGGCTGCAGTTTGGCAGCGGCAGCAAAAACATCCTGACCATCGTGCTGGCTTACACGAATGCGCCGCAGCATCTCCGCTCGCTCCAAATCGCTCCTTATAATGAATTCGCCACGCGCCGTACGCGGGTGGAATTCCGCTGGAGGTAGAGCGGCAAGTCTGCGCAGGAGCCGTCCCTTGCTGTCATTCTAAGCGGCAGCGAAGAGTCCCTGTATTGGATGGATTTGAAGAATGCCGAGACCCTTCGCCGCACTCGGGGTGACAGGCTATCGGCCTCGGCAATCGGCTTCTGTTGCGCCACACTGGCGGGGTGAAACGCTCATGAAAAAATCCATTGGCGATAATGAAATTCCGAAAGGCTGGGGCTTTGAGCGCGGCCTCGACTTGATCAAAAAATCAGGCTTCGATGGCGTGGAGCTTTGGCTGGGCGATGTTCCATGGTTCAGGATGGAAACAACGGATTCGGAAGTCCTGGCGTTGCGCCGAAAGGTTGCGGACGCGGGGCTGATGGTCTCCAACGTCTCAACCGGCCTGCACTGGAAGTATCCGCTCTCTTCTCCCGATGCAAAGACTCGCCAGTACGCGATTCGCATTGTCGAGCGGCAGATCGAGACGGCGCATCTTCTGGGAACCGACGCCATCCTGGTGGTCACCGGCCTGGTCACCGAGAGCGTTCCCTACCAGGATGTCTATCATCGTTCAGTCGAGGCCATGAAGCAACTCGCGCCCCAGGCTGCCCGGGCGGGAGTGAGAATTGGCTGCGAAAATTGCAATGCCGAGCAGAAATTTCTATTGAGTCCGGGAGAGTTCCGGCGATTCCTGAAAGATGTTGACGAGCCTTCGGTGGGAATCCATCTCGATCTCGGCAATATCCATGAAACCGGCTTTGCCGAGCAGTGGATTGAGATTCTCGGCCCCTACATCACTCGCATTCACGTGAAGGACGTGATGAAGAAGCGCGGCCACTGTTGCGACAGCGTCTATACCAATATCTTTCTGGGCGATAACAACTGGGCCTTGATCCGCGCCGCCATGCTGAAGGTCGGCTACGACGGCTGGCTTGTCGCCGAGATGGAGCGAACTTACCGATTCGCTCCCGACCAGCAGTTCTACGACACCTCCGCCGCCCTGGATCGATTGATCGGCGGGATGCTGTAATTGTAAGCAGCGACTCATAAAAAATTCGCTTGACAATTTAGTTTGAGCGTGTTTTTATGGCAGGCATTAATTAAGCGGTAATAATATGCCAACCGCGGAGGGGATCATGCGGCTTAGAACGCTCTTGCTGATTATTACGGGGGGCAGCCATAGTCGTCGCCTTCCTGCTTCGGTTTCCTTCTCTGGTTCACGCACAACCTGCGCTTCAAGCCCCCTCACCTCCTACCACAACTTCCTGTTGCGGCCAGGGCGTCGCGCCCCGCGAACTGGACTTTCCCTACTACAACCTTCGTGACGGGTCTCAGTCTACGCTGATGCTGGTCAGCGATTCGCCGAAACCGATGGACTTTACTCTCTCGGTGCGAAGCTCACTCGGCCAGA
>CADDZJ010000183.1 GCA_902812415.1 Acidobacteriota bacterium | reverse complement strand
GCAGGACATCATCTTCGATGAAAGAGATGCCGTGACTTCCTAGCGTTAGCCGATGCTGCTTCCAGTGTAGTGCGTCGAGCGATGTCTTTACATTTGGTGAGCTTCCTAAGAGTGCTTCGATTTTAGGGGAGATCTCGAACCTTAGTCTGGTAAGGCGGCATTTTGGAAAAAAGTGATCGAAGGCAATTCTTGGGGTTGATCGCAACGATGGCACTAGCAGCACCGTTGGGAGTTGCCTCCGCAGTTCCCCTGGAATTGCAGGAGCAGAATGCGCCAACCAAAGGATCACCGAATACGCAAAACCATAGCGGAGCCAGCCAAATTGCGCGGAAGGACTGGAGCCGGTTCTCAACGGCCTATTTCACATATCCTTGTTTCATGGAAAAGATCACGAAGGAGCAAATTCACCGAAAAGTCCAGGACGCTGTTGAAAGCAACAGCGAAGTCCTGATGTTTTTTATTATGCAGGAAGGATACGCCCTCTATCCGAGCAAGACCACGGAGCGTGATCCTTTCGCCCTTGATTTCGACGTTTTGGCGGAGGTCGCAGCCGCAGCGAAGGCCAAGAATTTGAGACTGGTAGCCTGTTGGATGGGGGTTCATGGAGTCTCTCGTTTGGCGGAGTTGCATCCGTCCTGGACATGGCGCGATGCCAAGGGAAAGCCTGCTCCTCGGTTTCACCGCATGTGCCTCAACTCGCCATTTCAGAATCTCTTATTGGAACAGATTAAGGAGGTTGTGACTGGGTATGCGGTCGATGGCGTTTACTTTGACGGGATTTATGAATTGGTGGAAGGTTGTTACTGCGATTACTGTCGCGAGAAATTCAGAGAGGAATTTGGCCGGGACCTCCCTAAAAACCCACATGACCCCCTTATGACGCGATTCCGGATGCAGGCCGTCGAAGATACCTGCCACTCGATTCGCAACCTGATTAACGAATCCGCTCCCTCAACGCTGTTTATTATGGATACTTTGGGCGTCAGGGCCTATGAAAGCTTTGGGCAGGATTTAACGCAGCTTCGCAGATATCTCGACGTATTTCTCCTGGAAGCATACTGGGAATACACAGGACAACCCATCTGGTACGTCGGGATGGAACGGCGACAGGTCGCCGCTGAAACACGGAAGCCTGTCTGGTTTCCGTGCTGGTTTCCCTTACACCCAAACGGTAATTTTGCCCCGATCCCCAAGGCAACAATCCGTCTGTGGGCAGGCGAAGCTCTTGTGAATCAGGGGGCACCCGTTTGTGTGGAACAGGATCTTTTTGATATCGACCGGTCAAGGTTTCCTACTCTTCAGACGGTTTTCAAGGGAATTAAGAAGATTTCTCCTTATATGCGAGGATCTAAGCCTCTGCCCTATGCGGGCCTATTGCACTCTGTCGCCACCAAAGAGCTTTTGATCTCAAACCGTGCGCTATCCAATACGGATAACTTCAAAGGCGCTTATATGGCCTTGCTGGAGCATCACATTCCCTTTGAAGTCATCACTGAGGGCACTCTTTCCTTTCACGACCTGAAGCGTTTTAAGGTGTTAGTCGTTGTCGATGCCCTTTGTATGACTCAGTCCAACATAGAAGCCATACGTCAATATGTGAGCCATGGCGGCGGTTTAGTAGCCACCTATCGTTCCTCGTACTACGACGAAGACGGCCACTTGAGGGAACACTTCGGATTGGCCGACATTCTCGGCGTCGACGCTTCAGGCTTTCTGCTCCGCGAGGGACCGATTGGACCCGAACAACTTGGTGGAAGAGAGGCCGTGACATATTACAGAATCGCAGCCGGAAATCCCCTTGCTGACGGTCTGGAAGGTGACTTTTCGTCCCTTAGTGGCGGAGTGGTGAAAGTAACGCCACAACCGGGGGTTGATGTAGCTGCCCACATCCTGGATTATGACTATCGCAAGCAAGACAACCCTGACAGGAAATGGGTCTGGTGGCCCGGCAAGCCGTCTTACCCGCTCATTACAACGAAAAAAGAGGCTGGACGGGCCGCCTACATTTCAGGCGAGCTTACCCTTGCGTTCTGGCGCCATGGATTACCGGAGGCAGGAAGACTTTTCGTCAACACGGTCAGGTGGGCAGGAGGAACACCACCCTTCGAAGTACAGGCCCCTGGTAGTGTACAAGTGGAGGTCTGCACATCCCCCGCGCTTGGCAAAGACGGACTGCTATGTATGTTTAGCAATCGCACTGCAAACCCTCTTTATCTCACCAACCGTTCGGGCGCCGAGGGCGCGTATCAGTATGTTCGGGAGGTTGTCCCGGTGCATGACGTGAAGGTTAGAATCAAGACTCCAGCCAGTGATATTAAAGAAACGCTGACCATCACGGGAAGACCCGTTCGTGTTCACCGAGCTTCTGGCAATCTACACTTAAGCCTGCCTGTCCTTGATGAATACGAGGCTGTAATCATTGGTTAGTAAAGGAGCACCGTACGGCTAGGCCACTGATGCTAACGGCCGCCTCAGCCGTGCTGGAATGTCAACGAGGAGTATAAGCAGCCCACCGGCTAATTGGGAGCATTAGGCGATGTCTTTCATCGGTTACCTGTTTATAATTGCAGCGGGCTTCTTCCAAGGCAGCTTTATGCTGCCGATGAAGTTTACGCGCCGGTGGGCATGGGAAAACACGTGGTTAATTTTTTCGATTACGGCTTATCTTATCTGCCCGTGGTTAATAGCCTTTATTACTTTGCCGCACCTCAGCGCCGCACTTTTCAGTCTCAGCAAACATTCCCTGGCCTTATTGGAAATCTTCGGAATTGGCTGGGGATTGGCGGCAGTGATGTTCGGGCTCGGTGTCGATATGTTAGGACTGGCGCTAGGGTTTTCGATAATTTTGGGTCTTTCGGCATCAGTTGGGACCTTGATCCCGATGATCGTCCTTTCACCTGAAAAGCTGGGGCAGATTCAGGGGCTCTTAACGATAGCCGCCGTGATATTGGTTTTGGCAGGCATAATAGCCTGCTCCTGGGCTGGAAAGTTACGAAATTACGCGCAGGAGGAGAACCGCAGAAAAGACTCTCGTTCGTATGCGCTGGGCTTTGCCATATGCGTTGCATCAGGGGTTCTATCGGCTTGTGGGAATCTGGGTTTCGCATTCGGCGGCGATGTAATCAAAGATGCTGTCACTCATGGGGCGTCGGAGTTAATGGCTGGCAATTTCTTGTGGGCACTCATTACAATACCACTCTTCGCGTGCAATGCCGCTTATTCTATATTTCTCCTTCACAGAAACAAAACCAGAAAATTATTCCATCTGCCTGAGACTGCCAGTTACTGGGCGCTCAGCGCGTCCATGGGCGTTTTATGGATCGCCGGATTTGCTTTTTATGCGCCGGGAACCGAAAAACTTGGAACGTTAGGAACTTCAGTCGGGTGGGCTATTATGATGGCAACAATGGTTGTAACGGCAAATATCTGGGGGATTCTGACAGGCGAGTGGAAAACCGCCCAACGTCAGGCATACAAGTTCCTGTTCACGGGAGTCGCCATCCTCATCGCAGCAATTTGCCTCATAGGCTACGCCAATGCTCTTCAGGTATAGCTCTAAGCTTCCGTTGCGAGATCCGCCACGCCCAACATTTTGTCCATTTCATAGGGAGCATAAAGCTCCCCTGGCAAATCCCGCCAGCCAACACAGCCCATAGACCTGTCCATTGAACGCTAGCCACGCTCGCAACCCTCGATGTAGAGACCGCAGAAAACAACGCCGAAAATAGAATCGCCGCGGCACCCGTTACGAATAGCCCCACACTCGAATCCCGCTATTGCCCAGGTCATCACTTTCTCTTTCAGCCGCCGGGTGGCCGAAATCATCGGCGATCGAGTCCAGCACTGGACCGTGCGCGGAGGTGTCTACTCGAAGAGGCTCATTAAGCGCCTGTAGACCAAAAAAGCTTTTTCGGCTTGCTCAAGCTCTACATATTCGTCCGCCGTGTGGGCCTGCTCGATATCCCCAGGGCCCAGGATGATGCTTGGAATCCCCGTCCTGGCGAGCTTGCTCGCATCGCTGCCGAAGGGCACTCCTATGGGTTGGTCGCTTAGCCCCAATTCCCTCAGGACCTGAGCAGTACAGGTAACAATCGCCGAATCGGGAGGAGTTTCCATGGGTAAATCCTGCAGCATCGGTTCCTCCATCGACCATTCCAACTGTTCGCCGGAAGCCTGAAGGCCGTAAAGAACATCTCGATAGGAGTTCAGGACATCATCAGGATCTTCGCCGGGGATTAAACGGCGATCAAGTTCAATCCAACAAGTGTCTGGGACCACGTTTACCTGCGTGCCCCCTTGAATTAGGCCGACATTGAGCGTAGGGCTGCCAAGGAGAGGATGGTGAAGTTTGTTTAAGAAGGTGCTAGCGTCCTCGAGCGAGGCTACAACCCGTGCCATATGCTCGATCGCATTTGTACCCAGGCGAGGTTTTGAGCTGTGCGCGGCCTTGCCTCTGACGGTAATGCGCCAGCGAAGGCAGCCATTACTGGCGATTGCCATTTTCATCCCGGTCGGCTCCGAAACTACCGCGGCCGCCGCTTGCAGGTCTTCCAGAAGTTTCAGTACGCCTCGATATGTATGTTCCTCGTCAATCGCGGAAACTATCCACACTTCACAGGCAGGCTGCAACTTGGCGCGTTTTAGATCGGCGATAGCAAGCATCATGGCAGCCAATCCCGCCTTGGTATCACAGGCTCCGCGCCCATAGATTCGGCCGTTCGTGATTTGAGGCTCGAAAGGCGGGATCGCCATGCCTTCGACGCCCGCTGTATCGCAATGAGCCTCGAAGACAATCCTTCGTGAAGCATTCTTTCCAGGTAGTTTCGCAATGATATTGGCACGGCCGTCCAGAACCTGCTGTTCCTCAGCCAGGATTCCTCGCTCTCGGAAGAAATCCAAAACGAAAGCCTGAATGTGCTTCTCGGAACTCTCGCGATCGTAGGCCGGATTAACGCTCTTAATCCGGATGAGGTCTTCGAGAATCTTTACCAGTTCCATGTGGGACATTAGTCTTTATTGAGTGCGCCGAAGACGAAGATGCAGCGAATCCTAGCTTTCAGAAAAATGACGCCCTCTTTGGCTTAATGGAGGGAAATAGCCCGATAGGGAGAATCGATCCGAAGCGCCCCCCAACTTCTACTTAGTGATGGCCAACTTTCAGTAAGGACTTACAAAGCTCAGAATTCCGCCGCGTTCTAAGTGCCATCTTTCGCTCAGACACACTGCTCAATCCCATTCATGGATTTCAAGGTCAGCCTGGCGGTTTCCCGATTCCACCAAGGCCAACGCCACCCGCACAGCATTCTGGGCTTCCCGCGCCGTGATGATTTCAGGCTGGCGGCGGTTCCTCACGCAATCGCAGAAATACATGAGCTCGTCGCGTAAGGCTCCAAAAGCCGCCCCGCGGATGCGCGGATCGTAGCCGCTATCAGGAATCTCAAAGCCCTCCTCGCGCCAGAAGGTTAATGATCCCGGATAAAGACTGATATTTCCAACACCACGGTTTCCGATCAATTGAAAAGCGTCATCCAGCAGAATTCCCGCTTTATAGGGAAGGAGCCAGATTGTTTCCACAATGCCGATCGCGCCACCCTCAAACTCCAATACCCCCCAAAAAGTATCACCTAAATTATGCGCTGGTGAGGGCTCGATCGGGTGGAGGTCATGAAAAACCATTTGGGGACCCCCGGAATTATGGGGTAAATGAAAGAGTTTGCAGAGCATGCACTTTGCAAACTCAACCCCCAGGAGGTCACCCAAATGGTGAAGAACGAA